>JAGCUO010000068.1 GCA_017962825.1 Lachnospiraceae bacterium
AAAAAATTTAAGCGTCCCCATTGTCAGAAACGTCACCATTGGTCTAACATATGTTAACTGAGCTTCTCAGCAGCGCCCTTTTTTATCATAATGCACTTTTCAGCATGCCCTCAAGCTTAGCCTTGGCCATCGCTCCGAGTCCCTGCTCCACAACTTTGCCGTTCTTGATGACTACGAAGTTGGGGATACTCATAACTCCGAACTGCTCCGCAAGGGCCTGCTCCTGATCTACGTTGATCTTGCAGACCTTAGCCTTGCCTTCGTAGCTTTCAGCAAGCTCCGCAACAACCGGTCCCATCATCTTGCAGGGTCCGCACCAGTCAGCATAAAAATCGATCAGTACGGGCACATCGCTCTTCATAACTTCCGTTTCAAAATTCTCACTTGTAAACTTATATTCCATTTGTTTTCTCCTCCGGTAATTGGTTAAGATCCAGTCACAACTTGAACTTTTCAACTGATAAGTTTATTATAGGTGGTACGGAAAATATATCAAGTACGCAATATTTATTAACCTGGTAAGGAAAAACTGACTATGAGTAAAAAAGAGCCTTTATGCGATAACCTTGCCGGTGAAGGATGCGGTCTCAAGAAGATCATTGACATCATCGGCGGCAAATGGAAGATCATGATCCTGTGCATTATTGACAAGGAAGAAGTTGTAAGATACGGCGATCTCAAGCGTGCGGTATTCGGTATTACAAACACCATGCTTGCCCAGTCACTTAAAGAACTTGAAAGTGACGGACTTGTCCTTAGAAAACAATACGACGAAATGCCGGTACGAGTTGAGTATTCTCTTTCCAAAAAGGCCAAGTCACTCATACCGATACTTCTTGAATTGAAAAAATGGGGGGAGAAAAATATCTGATATGAAGAAAAGAACATCCATAGATGCCAAATTATTTGTAGGCGCATTATTTGCATTCATAGGAGCTGTGTTTGCGGTATGCGGAATACTCCTGTACTTTTTGGGAGACGCAAGTCACGTAAGCGGATCATCTGCAGATCCACGTAAAAATTTCATGATGCTCTGCGGAATGTTTATCTTCATGGGGCTTATTTTTGCAATTGTTGGAGGCAGCCTTTTCGTAAAGGAATTCCGCCTTGTACGCAGAAAGAATGCTCTCATGGAAACCGGCCGCAAGATATTTGCTGTCGTCACCGGGGTATTTGAAGATGAATCAATTCGGATCAATAACCGTCATCCTTACTATGCGGTCTGTCAGTACGAAGATCCCTATTCGGGTGAAAAACAGTTCTATGATACAAGAAGTTACGACACGGATCTGACTCACACCATCGGAAGAACAGTTGCAGTTTATATAGACCAGAGTAATCCTGAGCTTTACTTTGTGGATTACGATCCGAGATGAATCAGTGGAGTCAGTGGGGACGGAGATATTTGTGTGACAATGGTGGGACGCCCTCCATTGTCATTTTCTTATAACTATCGTTATAATGATGTTGCACAATTAAAATTCAGATTTTTCTGTTTCTATATTTATAACGTTTTCTGTATAATATTTGGGAGGGGATGATTATTGGAGAATGGTATGACATTACTTGGTATCCCCTTTTCTGAAAATCATAAATCTTTATATTCTGCGATTATTCTTAGTGGGATAAGTGCTCTCTGTTCTTCGTGTTCCCTGTTATCAGATTGTAAGTTAAAGCGATATGTTTATGCATATTTTCTTATAAATATGCCTATCGCCGGGGTGGACTGAAATGCTTATTAACGTTGCAATTTGTGATGATGAAAAGATAGTAAGTGATGATCTTCGTTCCAAGATCACACGGATTCGAAGCGATTATTGCATTGATATATATAACAAAAGTGGGGATATCTTAGGCAAAGCCGATAAGTATGATATTATTTTCCTTGATATAGAAATGCCGGAAATAGACGGAATGAATCTATCCGTTATGCTAAGAGATCAGGGTTACAGAGGCTTTATAGTATTTCTGACCAGTCATATGGAGTTCATGCAAAAAGCCTTCAAGGTTAAGGCATTCCGATACCTTGGAAAGCCGGTTAATCCTGAGGAGCTGGAAGAGACTATTAACGGTGCCGAGAAGGAAATTCTTGGCAGGAAGAGCATAGTCATTTCCGATTACGGTGCGGATCGTAAGATATTTGCAGAAGATATCTTTTACCTGAAAGCAGACGGCAATAATACGATCATAAGGCTTGAAAAGGAGAAGATAACCACAGGTAAAACCCTGAAGTCTTTTCTGGATGATCTGGGTACCTCGATGTTATATCAGGTGCACAAGTCCTATGTAGTATCTTTCAAGCATATGAAGATAATAGACGGAGATACCATATATTTCCAGGGGATTGATGATGAGATTCCTGTGGCCAGGAGAAGGATTCCTGCGGTAAAAAAGGCTTTTTATTCATTTGTTCGAGAAAATGCAAAACCTATATAGGTGAGGAGAGATGAAGGAAGTATTTATTGGCGGGCTTTACTATGCCATTGAATTTTTGAAAGTATGGCTGGTATCCCAGGGGATTTTTGGAATTAAGATCCGAAAGAGCATTCGTTACGGGTTCCTGCTATCACTGATCGTTATGGTGGTAAATCCCTGGTACGATATCGTTAATGACAATCCCATCGTATACATGATCATCATGTATATAGCGTTCTTTCTTTCTCTTGAGAAGAAAAAGCACGTAGGCTGGATTATTGTCATTAATATCGGTATATCCATTGTAGATGTTCTTATATCCTGTGTCGCGGTATTCTTTAATCCGTCATTTAAGGAAAGTATAGTTTCGGAACCTTTCCTGACGGTTACTTTTAATCTTCTTTCCTTTGGTATCTTTGCCCTTATTTATTTATACAAAAACAGGAAGATGCTGCATAAAGGGATTTCCCTTCCGACGGATGATGCTTTTATCTATATTGTTATATGCATTACTTTGCTGATACTGATTGCTCCGGTTCAGCTCAGGATCCTTGGCATGTTAAAGGAATGGAGCATGCTGTCATCTGTCTTATCGGGCATCTTGCTCATCTTCTCCGTAGTTATCCTTCGCATCAAAAGACAGCATGAGCTGATGCGAATGGAGAAGGATATGATGATGGAGGTACTTGATACTCAAAAGAGATATTATCTGAATATGCTTAAGAACGAGGAAGAAACCAAGGCATTCAGACACGATATCAAGGAGTATCTGTTCTGTATTCAGACGCTTCATAACAATAAACAGTACGATCAGCTGGATAACTACCTGCAGCAGATGATGGACCGTGCGGAAGGATTTAGTCCTCGTTTTTCTACGGGAAATGATTATGTGAACATGATCCTTAATGACATGGTTTCCCAATATGAAGATGTTAATATTGAACTTAACGGTAAATTTCCTCCGATCAAACTGGAGGATATAGATGTTTGTTCTTTATTCTATAATCTGCTGAAGAATTCGTTTGAAGCCGTTCAGGAAGTTGATAATAAAGAGATCAGGATGAACATAAAGCTTCAGGGGCTTAATCTGATCGTAGAACTGATCAATCCATATAATCATATCTCTCTTGATGGGAAGGGCGGTTATAAAACTACCAAAGAAGGTAAAAACCACGGATATGGTCTGAAGAATATCAAAAGGTGTATCAAGAAATACAATGGTGAGTATACAGCCAGTTCCAAGGATGGAGTATTCAGGACAGAAATCCTCTTACCTGACGCAATAGTTAATACTTAAGATCGGAGTGACAAAAAACTGCTTTACAGTTTGACTGTAAAGCAGTTTTTTTGTTGTTCTGATGAACGGTATAAAACTCGTGATGAGTGGCATTGAGACGTGATTATGCGGATGATACTGTTTATATGTAAGATCGACAGAATCGATAAAATCGATTTATTCAAAATACAAATCAGGAGGAATTTTTTATGGAAAACAACAAGAATGAACTTTTCGAAGGTTTTGAAGAAGTAGAAGTACTCGAAGTTAATGAAGCTACCGCACTTCCCGAGACCGGCGCATCCAGCGTTGTAAGCTCTTGCCAGAGCAGCTCTTGCTGCGGATCATCTTCTTGCTGCGGCTAATATAGTTTCTGTAATCATTTAATTTCTTTTCACCTAACTTATTTGAATAAATCGTTTTATAGATCCGGCCAAAAAACTTTTGGCTGTAAAGCGCCTGTACCGCACATGCGGTACAGGTAATCTGTACCAAGCATCAGTACCTTGATCCGGGAGAGTAAGAGATGAAATATGTTGAATTACCGCTTTTGATGGTAAGAGAAAACAGTGTTAAAACCGGCAATCTTTACAAAATGCAGGCTGAGAAAACTATTTCAGCTTATTTTGATTATTTGAAAAATACTGACATATTTAACGAAAGCTCGGAGAAGATTACGGATGAGATTGAAAGATGCGTTAAGAAATACTATGACGATAATCAGGCCGACTGTAAGAAACTCATAGAGTTAAAACGAGATATTTTTAACAAAAGATACACAAGGTTAGATAAATATAAGTATTTGCTTGATAAGTTCGAAGGCCTGGACGAGACGAAAGATTACTTCATCAAATACGAGACTCTCGTAAAGATGAGGAATGATATAAAGGTTTTCTATGATGAGGAATATAACAGGGCACGTCAGATCCTTTGGGATGAGTGGAACAGTATATCAAACCTTACGTGTGGACTGATCAATTACGAAGAAAACCTCTTTAATAAATTAAAAGACTATCTGGCTAAACCTTCTTCCGGTCATAATAACAAGATCAAAAAGCTCGACAATACACTTTTAAAAATCTATACAAGAGCGGTCTTAAAACCCAGTCCTTTTTCTACCTTTTGCGGAATAAGGATGGAAGTTGATGATATCGGAACAGAAGGGCCGGAATTCCGTAAAGAAAGCATCATTCAGATCAATTATGTTCATGTATTAAGGATCTGGGAATTGCTCTCTCGTAGTGATGAGGTAAAAAAGAAACTTCATTACAGGATCAATTATTCCATGAGAAAAGATGGTGATTCCTATTCGGTATCAAAGCTCCTTGATATGTCGGAAGAGAACGGGAAATTATATGAGGGAAAAACAATCCTTGTCAGGATCTCCGAAAGTGCATTGCTTAACAAGCTGTATGAACTGAGGAGCTTTAAAGGCACTTATTCGTACGATGAACTTCTTGAAAAGCTGGGCATGAACGGAAACGAAGAAGTGATCCCCTGCCTTGTAGAAAAAAAGCTCGTAGACGTCTGCGAAAAGCTTGATGAGATTCCCAAAGGAATCATTCCTTCCTTTATCAGGAAAATGGATGAATGGGGGCTCACAGGCATTGAACGTGTTAAGGAAGTTATTTCGGCATTTGAGAAGATTGATACAGACATAAGATCGGCAGCTTCCGAAACGGATTGGGAGAAGAGGAACAGACATCTGTCGATCGTGCGTCAGGATCTGGATGCTATCTATAAAAGCTTCGGAAGAGATAAATGGTGTGAGAAAAATCTGATATATGAGGACTATATATCCCATGAAATCAGCAAGAGGGATTTTATTATATCAGGGGATAACAGGAAAACACTGGAACTCATTACACAGCTGAATCTTCTCTTTGATGTAAACGCCAGGACGCAGTCCATGTTTGCCGAAAAGTTTATCGGCAAATACGGAAAAGAAAGCGTCCATACATCCGATCCTACTCTTATAAGCATGATAATCGATTCCAATAAGAATTATAACTACATGTGGGACAATAACATGCTGGTTAAGAGCAGGGATGAAGATCCGGAGATCGTTAAGCGGATGGATGCTCTGAAAGCACGTGTGATCGATTATCTGAGAACTCAGGTTTCAGGCTGTGACAGCTGCTGCTTAAAGCTTGATACGGAATTTTTTAAAGGGGTTGTAAACGAAATACCTGAAGAGATAAAGAACCGCAAGAAATCCTTTGATTACTTCCTGCAACAGACTGAGGATGGCCTTGTTATCAATAATGTATATTCCGGCTACATGATGTATTACAGCAGATTCCTTCAGTACTTTCCGGAACTGTGGACCAGTAATGAGTTTAATACCTATCTGGATACGGTCTTTGACGGAAGCGAAAAGGTCTGTGATATGCGTATAGCAAGCGGATTTAACGGAAATATCAGACCTCAGATAACGGAATATGAATTAATTCTTCCCTCTCAGCAAAATACACATGAGACATCTATAGATTACAGGGAATGTTATTACAAATATGACGAATCGGAAAAGCGTGTAAAGCTTCATCATGACAGTATCGGAGATTTTACAACGATCTCAATGGGAAGTCTGATGCCGCTTTATCTTCCGGGTATCACCGGTCTTTTACACAGTATATTTGTAAACTCACTTGCTTTTAAGGATATTAATAAGCTCGAAATTAAAAAAGGGGAAGAAATAGTTCATTTTCCAAGAGTGTATATAGATGACATTGTAATCTGCAGACAAAGCTGGCGAATCCCCAATGCAACATTTGAACAGATAGTAGGCGGTGCTGAGGATGCCTGCGAGCTTTTCTGCAATATCAACAGATGGATCCGAGAGAGAAATATTCCTTCGAAAGTATTTGTCAGAAAAGATCTTCAGAAGGATATGTCGGAAATATTCCTGGGTAAAGCCGATGGAAAGAATCTTGATATGGCCGCAAGAAAACCTCAATTCATTGATTTCTGCAATCCGTTATCGATCCAGCTTCTTGTGAAGATGTGTTCGGACGGACATGATTTCATCGTGGAAGAGGCGTATCCCGATTATTCGGGTGATGACTGCTACGTCAGGGAAGGTGTATATGAACTGAGCTACGTATAAGGTGGATGGCATGATAGAAAACAGATTACGTTTGTTTTATTACACAAAAGAAGATAATAAGCGGAAGCTGATGACCGCACTTTCCGAAATATTGTTAGATGATAAGTATAAAGATATTGACTGGTATATCAAGCGTGACTGGAGATACGGGCCCAATATAGGTATCTATTCATATCCCAAAGAGGGAATGAAGGACCTTGAAACAGAGTTCTATGAAGCTATTAAGACACGAGCAATGGACTTTTGGAAGAAAACAAGGTCGAAGGTAGAATGCCCCGATGAAGAAGTGTTAAAACAGCTTAATCAGCTTGAAACAAACGGTGCTGAATCAGACGATTCATTCCTTCCGATCGAAAAGAATAAGACATGTAAGATCGATCAAGTTGAAGAAAAGCATATAGACATGTTCTCGGTAGAAGAAGAGTATAGCCTATACCGCATAAAGAGATGTGAAGTGGCTTGTCTGTTGCTCAGAACCATACGGGTATTAAACGGACTTGATGAAGCAGATCAATATAAGATGCTTGTCTGTATATATGCCAAACTTGCCGAGTGTTATCCGAACGCGGGACTTTTAAACGGTTGTATATCGTTCAAATCTCACATAACGGGCTTTCTGGCCAATAAAGACAGAAGAGTCGGCGGCATAAAACTTCGATTCGAAAGTATTTATGATCAGATGAAACCCGGTCTGGAAGAACTTTACAGTAATGACTTTGTGATCGACGAGCAAAAGGAGCTGATAGAAGACTGGTCTGTGTTTTTCAGAAGTTTTATTGAATCAATTAAGTACGATGAAAAGATCAAGAAAACCATTATGAAGAACGGAAAGTTTTCGGAAAAGTCCGTACAGGCATTACTTAATTATTCGGACTTTCATTACAAATGGGTCGGAAGAAAGAGCTTTACCGATTTTTTCTATTCCGATGCATTCTACAAATACAGGTTATCTGTTAATTTCTTCTATCTGCTACTGCCCACAATGGGAATAGGTCCCATCGGAAAACATCTGTGTTGCTATCTTGTCACCAGATTGGTTGAAGAAAGTAACGATATACGTCTGATGGATATGATTGCTGAAGCTTGATGAAAGATTGGTTATTTAAGAGGTGACAAAGTGTATCTTGTTTACAAGAATAACATCCAAATGTATCTGGTAAATGAAAACATTGTAATTAAGACATGGAATCGTTTCTTTACCCTGAAAGAAGACAAAGAAACTTTTGAGATGATCAAAAGAGTTATTAATGCCGTCAGGACTCCTGTCACATACGATAAGATCCTGAGCGCATTGGGTGATGAGAAGAAAAAGATCGACAAGGCGATTTCCGTCTTATTAAAGACCAATGTGATTATGGCAGCCGAGGATCCGTCACTTTTTGAAAACAAGTATTTATATCATTACGAAAACCCGCTTTTGATCGTTGAGAATATGAAAAATAAGGCGGTGCAGGTAAAGGGTGTTCCCGAGGAAATCTGTAAGCTTTTGAAGGATGAGGGAATGAAACTTTCCGATGAAGCAGGGGATTATGCTCTTGTATGGAACAGCGGATCGTTGGCGGATATCAGTGAGAGCGTTTTTGCAGGCAGAGCTGAGATGACAATAGTCTGCGGTGTGGAAAACGGCACCTATTACATGATCATTGGAGATAAAAATACCAATGATATCAGAAAAGCCGGATATTATTTTAAAAATATAGAATCTGAAAAGACCAATGACAATCAGAAGATAATCTTTAACGAAGTATTTGTTAATACCTGTATCAGGACTTTCTTCGCCGGCCGGGATTCCAATTTTATAACCGTAAGTCCTGATCTGTCGGTTAAGAAAGAAACACTTAACTTTCTTCTGATCGAAGCTTCGAATAAAGAGAAGAAGATAACCGAAGATGTACTTTCCGGCGAGTCAAGGGAAGTCTCATATCCCGATTTTGATGTCTATGTTAATGATCTTCCCTTTGTAGGATATTTCGGAAGCATGAAACGGGATCAGTTCCCTGTCCCCAAGCAGGAGTTGTGGCTGATCGATAAGAGCGGGAATGTCACGGATAAGATTCTTTCCGCAGGTGATAAGTGTGAGACAGCAATGCTTAAATGCGCCGGAGATGCCTTGAATCGTTTTTTCGGAGAGAATTACCGAATATTCGACGATAAGAATACTTATTATTTCAATCTTCTGGCGGATAAGCTTTTCGAAACCGATAATCTGCATTTCCCTTTGGAGTCGGGACTTGCCGAAGATGGAATTAAGATCAGTTGTTACATACACAGCATATTTAAGATCGGTAAGGTATTTGTCGGAACCGGCGAAAAGAGAGTTTCTTTCAATAACTGCAGAGGAAATACTCTTAAGCAGGAAATCAGTTATGCACTGATCGAGATCGGATGTCCCGTTAACCGGGCCATTGATCTTTCGGAAAAGGTATCCGGATCTGTTACCGGATTAGATGAAGAACAGGATATCGAAGCACTGAATATGAGATTGTTGTCATACCTTACGGATATAGGCACAGGTGTTTACGAAGTATTTAATGAATACAGCGAGATGCTTCGAGAACAGGGCATATATCTGGGAAGACTTAAATAGGAGAGTGATGTTCCAAATGTCTGGTAAGTATATAGATAAAAAGCAGCTGGATTGGGAAGGCCCCGTATTTATATCTTCTTATACCAAGGATTATTCCGATGAACTTATTGAGATGATGGCGGGCGGAGAAGAAGTACTGCATATTCATTACGGATGTGATTATCTGGGGATCAGAATTGCAGGTACCTATAGTGATCAGGGTTGTTTTTACTGTTACGAAAGACAATTTAATATAAACAATTCTCTCAGGATTGAAAAGTGTGAGTCATGCTTTTGCGAGGAAGGTGAGTTAAGCGATTCGCAAACGAGAGCACTGAATAGAATTGCCGGTGCGATAGTAAAGAGCCTGTCAGAGAACGAAGCAAACAGAAAATTCACATACTTCATCAGATATAAGGATTATTCCGTAAACAGGATCAAGGTCAGGAAACTTGAAGACTGCAAATGCTGCGGATCCAAAGTCGATGATTATGCATGGATCCTCAATATGGATGAAGAGTTTTTTGAAGGTGAGGACGGCTACAGAGTTCATAAAAATGTCAATTTGGATGCCATCAAGGATATGACATATAACAGAACTTCGGGACTGTTTCAGTACATATATAAGTATTACAGGAGTAATTACATTCCGATCATCTGCTCTGAGTTCAATGATGTTGTAACCGGAAGGAGGATAAGAAGCTTCGGAAGGAGTTTCAGTATGTCAGGGGTGGAATCTTCTTCAATTCTTGAAGGCCTGGAGAGATATTCGGGAATGATCCCCCGAAAACGCCGCAGCATAGTACACGAAAGGTACAAGACGATTAAAGATACCGGGATCAATCCGGAGAAGTTTATTCTGAACACCGGACATGATATAGAAAAATTCGGACTCAAACGATACAGCTCTCAGAATAAATACAACTGGATATGGGCATATTCATGGAATGATAAGAAGCCCGTTCTGATACCTGAACAAATTGCTTATTACGATGTAAATAAAGACTCTGCGGAAAAAAGATTCGTCTATGAAACCTCAAACGGAGCTTCCTTAGGCGGAAGCCGTCAGGAAGCAGTTTTATACGGTCTGTATGAGCTTATAGAAAGAGATGCATTTTTACTTGCCTGGTTTAACAGATATAAGCCTGTAAAGATCTCTACAGAAAGTATCAGGAATGAAAAGATACTCGATACCATCCGCCTGGTTGAGATGAACGGATATAAGGTTCATATATTTGATATCACCACGGAAAACAGAGTTCCTGCGGTATGGGTGCTTCTGGAAAATCCCTCTCCGGATGCCGGGGTTAGAAGCTACTCTGCAGCAGGTGCACATACCAATCCTTATAAGGCTATTGAAGGCGGTTTGGTAGAAGCAATAACTTCCATGCCGATATATGAAAGTATTCTTCCCGAGCAGGCAGAAAGGGCACATCTGTTAAATAGAGATTTTTCGCAGGTGACCATGATGGAAGATCACGTGCTTATGTACAGTGTTCCGGAATCCTTCGAAAGACTCAGGTACCTGTTTGAGAATGAGGTTTATAAGGACATAGATGAACTGTATCCGGAATGGGAAGAGGTAAAGGGAGAGAGGTCGCTTACCGTGATCTTAACTTCGATACTGGATCGGATCGCCCAATACCATCCCGATATCATATTTGTCGATCAGACTAATGATCTTATCGAAGGTCAAAATCTGTTCTGTGCAAAAGTGATCATTCCTACAATGCAGAACATGTATTTCGGGGAACAGTTTAAGAGACTGAATGTAGAGCGTATACGATGGGGAGCAGTACAGGCAGGATGGAGAGATATACCGCTTGATGAAAAGGATATCAGTAATGTACCTCATCCGTTTCCTTAAAGGATGAAATGATGAAAGATAGGATTACAGAACTTCTGGGTCAGGTTTCTTATAACAGATATGCTCTGGAGTACAAAAGGGATGATGATACATATGTATATCCGGTTATCACTCCGATGGACGGATGCGAGACGGAAGGGTTAAAACCGGGTTTTGATTATTTTAAGGAAAGTATGTATCCGCTTACCGAAAGATCATCCGAAACGGATCATCCGATCGAGGAGATTAGGGACTCCATCATACTCGGGACACACGGGATAACAAAGTATGAATACGATTCCCCATATAAGTTCCACAGACCTGTTCCTTCCGCAAGAGGGTTTCACCCTTGTGAATTATACATACTGTCGGAAGAAGGAGTTAAACGCTTTAATCCCGTGGAGAATGCTTACGATATTCTCGCTAAAAGTTCTAAGCAGCCCGGTGGTCATGAATTCGAGATTCTTGTTGCAGCCGATGATTGGAGACTGGGGAAGTACTATGGGAATTTTGCTTACGTTTTAAGTGCCCTTGATGCGGGGCACATAATCGGACAGATAAGCGTTCTTGCTTCCAAATACGGATGCTTTACTCAGGTCTCATATGATGTTTCGACAGAGTATACAGATACTCTCTT
Source organism: Lachnospiraceae bacterium (assembly GCA_017962825.1). Taxonomy (GTDB): domain Bacteria; phylum Bacillota; class Clostridia; order Lachnospirales; family Lachnospiraceae; genus AC2028. Next base: position 11,847 of record JAGCUO010000068.1, read on the forward strand.
CATTAAGTATTTAAAGGATCAGGGCCTTGTGGTATTTGCCGGTATAAAGGTCAGGAAGGATAAGAACTTTGGATCCGGTCTGTATGACTTTCCTGTTAGTGGCAGCAGAAGGATCCTGTACACAGAGCAGCGTAAGAAGCTTTTGCTGAGAAATGAAATAGTGGAATTGCGTGAAGCCTGTGATGAGTCTCTTAATCCCAAGAGAATCCTTGCTCCGGAAAGCGACAAAGGGGACTTGGGAGAAATCCCGGGAAAAAGCATAGGTCATGTACTTAAGGAAAGAACATCGGCTCACAGTCACATCGGTTTAATGAGCATGGATGAGAGTGCAGGCCTTTCGGATAAGCTTGGAAGGACTGAGAAAGAACTGGCACATTATCTTAAGTTCAGCGGTATAGATAAATATACAAATATTTATATGTATCTAAACGCTGAAGACGTCGAATACGTCAGAGGCTATTACAAATACGACAACATTATAAAACGCTGGGTTAAAACCTGTGATGCGGATGACGGAGTTGCGGAATGGTACAGGATAATCCACGACAATCACGAGTTCCTGAATGTCGAAAGTATCCCGATGGTATTTTTCTCGAGTGCAAAGATAGATGTGATCGGAGAAGAATACGGAAACAGACTTATAGATGTCATGTACATGCTTTCCGGAGAGATTGTACAGATAATATGTCTGCTCATGACCGGATTTGAATTCTTCTGCAGACCGATAAAGAACATTAACGAAGATAAGATCGAGGAAAAGCTTCGGATAAATAATTCAACCGAACGTATAACATATGCCGCACTTGCGGGTAAAGCAAACATTGTACAACGAGCTGCGGATACTTCGATATTTGACGGGAGGCCCTTAAATGAATGAATGGCATTCTTACCACATATTCTTATTTGACGGTTTATTACAGGAAAAACTGATATGTGAATGCATCGCTCCTCTTATGAAGGAATATCTGGAGAAAAAGGCGATTGAGAAGTGGTTCTTCATCAGATATTGGGAAGGCGGCCCCCATGTTCGTCTCAGATTCCTGGGAGGCGCAGACGTAGAGGAGGAGATCACAGGCAGGATTAAACAGTTTGTCGATGAGAATAAGTCGGACCGCGTTCTTGCCAAAGAAGACTATTACAGGAACCATACTTTTGACGGAGAAGCCGTTGATAGAGATAAGCTCCCCTGGTACGAAAACAACAGCATTCATGCAATAGCTTATGAAAGGGAATATGAGAGATATGGCGGCGAGGTAACCATCCCTGTTTGTGAGAGTTTATTTATGAGCTCCAGTATTATGGCATCTGATCTGATTGCCGCTACAAGGAACAATATGGGACAGAGAATATCCATAGCTCTTAACCTGGTAATAGTTTTCTTGTATGAGCTTGAGATAAAGCCCGAATATTTCTTCTTTTACTATAAAGATGTTTGGGACAAGTTTTTCAAATATTCGGAGCTTGAAGGGAATTTCTTCGGAATTCTTAATGTCAGGAACCGTTTAAGCAGCATAGCGGAAGGGATGAGCAGTAACCCTCTATATGTTAAGTGGATCGATATGATCTGCGGTGATGTTTCCACTCTGAAAGAAATATGGAAGGACAATCCCGAGAAGTTATATGGGATCGTAATATCCCTGGTACATATGTTTAATAATCGTCTTGGGATAATCCCGGACATGGAGAGGCAGATATCTGCTCAGTTTACGAAGGAAGTTGAGGCAATGGGACATGCAATGGAGAATCGATAGAAGAGTCGCAGGTTCATATATGACCGATAAGATCTACCTTGCATATCACAGGGCTTCTATGATGGATGAGAAACTGGTATCGGTTCAGTCCCCCAATTCGGAGCAATATGTAGGACCTGTAGATCTTTCCGGATATGAATATATAGATCTTCCGGATATTCATGATATAGCAGATGACGCATGTGTTGATATCTTTGATGTACTGAAAAATCGCAGGACTGTCAGATTATTTTCCAAAGACTATACCATGAGCTTTGAGGATTTTTGTAAATTCGTGCAGTTCAGCATGGGAAAGTCATTTGAAAATAACCACGACTGGACCTACAGAACATATCCTTCCGGCGGTTCCAGATATCCGGTTGATATATACGTTGTCCCGCAGAGGGTTGAGGGGCTGAAGGAATTTGAAGTTTACAGACTCGATCAGCCCAATAACAGGCTCTATGACATGGGACGGACTGCCGGTAAGGAAGAGATCAAAAACGCAACATGTGCCACTAAGTATGATTACCATGAATACATGGACAGTAATTTATTCATCTTTATGGTGTCTTCTTTTGAAAAAAGCACATGCAAGTACGGTCTTTTGGGATATAGGCTAACCTTTCTTGAAGCCGGTCATATCGGGGAAAATCTTTCGCTTGTTGCAGAGAGAATGGGACTTGCAAGCGTACCATTGGGAGGCTTTTATGAAAGGAATATCAACTCTTTTCTGGGCGCGGATAAGTTTAATGAGACAACGCTTTACTATTATTTGGTAGGAGGGAAACGATGAGTTATGTTTTCCTGAAAAAGCCATACGGGATCATAAGCGAAGATAACGAGGTTCAGATATACAATTACCTGACTCAGAGTATTGAAAAGACATATCGCTTTGCCGAGAAGGTCCCGAAAGGCTTCTTAAGCAGAGTGGCAATGTATCAGATAACAGATGCTGAAAAGCTCCTTTCAGAAAGCTCTGATTTTGAGAAAAGCTTCATCGCAAAACTGGTTAAGGAAAACACATACGTTCATGTGGTAAATGAGATCACAGAAGAAATATCTCAGACCGAAACCATTATGTATGATGCGGATAAGATCGGAATGACTTACGCTAATTCCAATGAAAAGAATGTAAGATACAAGGTTTATAAACATTTAAAGGACAATATGGAAAAGATCAGGATTGTAATAATCGGTTCGGGAATAATAAGTAACAAACTGGAAGGTGAATTAAAGTGTTTTCCTTTTAAAGAGATCATACATGTGGAGGATTGGTATGAATATAAGGGCGCTGATGAAGGTGTTAACCAAGTTCACTATATCTATGTTAGCGATAGTAACGATATTGATAAGCTTTACGACTTTGGGAGATATATGGCTGAAGGGAAGAGAACGTGGAGCCTCGTTGGAGTAAGCAGCGATAACCTGATCATAGGACCCACATTTTATCCCGGACAGGTCGGGTGCGTTAAGTGTGGATTTGATAAAGAGTTTTTTGATAATAAATACAATCCCACTTCATACGAAGCAAGTATCATTGCAGGAATATTTGCAAGCGATCTTTCCAGGATCATCGGCGATATGCCGGATGCCATAGTTGAGGATATATCGGTAACCATTGGCAGGGCATTTTGCATAAACCGCAGGACCCTTAACGGGGAGAGCGTAAATCTGAAGTATGACAGTAACTGTGATATCTGTGGGATCGGTAAATAGTTTATTAAAGGGATGAAGATTATGAATGCGATCGAATTGAAAAACGTAACCAAAAGCTATCCTAATATTGTTGCGGTAAGTGATGTGTCTTTTGACATTGCAGCCGGAAAAATCGTCGGGATCATCGGAGCTAACGGCGCCGGAAAAACAACAATGCTTGAAATGATGATGGGTATCCGCAAAGCCACCAAGGGCGAAATAAAAGTCCTGGGAATGGATATAGACAAAAATTGTCAGGACGTTAAAAGCAGAATCGGTGTTTTGCTACAGGAACAGTGTGTGTATAAGAATGCTAAGGTATCAGAACTTTTCGAATTTTTCCATGACTTATATGAAAGTCCCCTGGATATAGATCAGGTTCTGGATATCGTAAATTTACAGGACTATAAAAAGGTCAGGGTAAAAAGACTATCCGGAGGATTAAAGCAGCGAGTTGCCTTAGGGATAGCTCTGATCAACAATCCCGACATCATCTTCCTGGATGAGCCAACAACCGGACTTGATCCTGAGGCAAGAAGAGCACTGTGGAAGGCAATCCTCAATTTTAAAAAGGATAACAAAACCGTTCTCCTGTCATCCCATTATATGGATGAAGTCCAGCGTTACTGTGATGAGGTGATCATCGTAAAAGGCGGCAAAGTAATAAGGAAGAATACTCCCGATAATCTCGTGGATGAATTGGGAGAGGGCAAGACCATGGAAGATGTATATATGTATCATGCGGTAGGGGAGGCAATGTAATATGACAAGATCAATGAAATCCTATCTTAAAATTGAATCCATTCTCTTTTTCAGAGAACCTCTTCAGGTAATCTTTTCATTCTTCTTCCCTGCCGTAATGTTTTCAATATTTGCTTCGGCTTTTTCGGGAAATCTGGAAGGGTCGGAAGAATACTTTAACGCATACATACCGGGATATTTTACAACCGTCATTTATATCGTATCCATGTTTATGATCGGATATCAGATGGTTGCCGATAAAGAAGAAGGCGTTTATAAGAGACTCAAAGTTACACCCTTTAATATCAAGGATATATATAAGAGCATGGTCCTTAAGTCGGTCGTCCTTTGCACCATAGGAGGCCTGGAGGTTGTTCTCTTGGGTAAATTCGTATATCATGCCGAACTGACTACTCATTGGGGACAGTTCATAGCTGCATTTATCATAGGAAATGTTGTTGCCGTATGTTCGGGATTCGCAATCTTTGTACTTAGTAAAAGCTCAAAGCAGGCTTTGACGATCATCATCATTACTTTTTATCCCCTTGTCATGCTGGGAGATAATACATTTCCCCTGTCCATGATGCCTGAATTTATCCGTAAGATTGCACCGATCATCGATCCTTTGTATCACCTTAACAGACTGATGAGGGGCGCCTGGGTCGGAGAACTTTTTTCCGAGAAGATCAGTATCGTATACGTCTTCGTAACGATCATCGTTTTAGCCGGAATTTCCATAAAATACGATAAAACCGTTGATAATTTCTAAAAAATGATATGCGGTATAAATTTGGTGATGAGTGGTATTTATATACGCGTATTTAACTGATACGATAAAGAAAAAAAAGAAAGGAGATTCCGACATGTACGTAGTCTGCGATGTAAGATGGATATGGTATTGGTGGGGCTGATAAGCCGGACATGGTTCTGCATTGGTGGAACAAATCGAATCCGTTAACTTTCTATTGGGAAGTTAACGGATTTTTTGATATTATTGGGTCATCCGGTGGAGATAGTATGGCGAGAATAATTTCAAAACAAGACACTGTATATTTATATAATGAAACAAACGCTCTTATGAACAGCCTGCGGGAGATCCTTAATCACCGCGAGGAGTACAAAAGAGCGGTTATTTCATGTACGGACGAACTTCTTAATTCGGAGGTTCTCAAGGTGCTAGAAGGAGTACCTGTTGATGAGTTAAACAGAAGCGGTGCGGGCCTCAGGGTCAAGTCTCTTAAGGACGCAGGCATTAACACCATTGCAGATACACTTACCGCGCCTATAGGCAGACTGGTCAATGTAAACGGCATCAGTCCCGACGGCGCAAGGACCATCAAGAATATCTCTTTGAGCTTTGCCAATCAGGTTCGCACAGGTGTGAAAATAAAACTGAGTGCGGACGTTCAGACTCCTCAGACTTCCTCGCTTGTATGTTCGCTTTATCGATACGCCAAGGTCAGCCCGCTTTATGAAGAGGCGGTAAGACTGCTTGACAGGGATATGAATGCCGTTTATGAAGCTGTCGAACAACTTGCGCCTTTGAAGGGTACTGTCAGCTGGTTTTTTGCATCTAAAGCAAATAAGAAGATTGCGGAGAATGCGTATGCATATCTGTCCGATATGATGCGCGGCCCCTTTGGCCTGAACGGGAAAGATCTGGCCTTGGGCATGCAGGATATATTGGATCATTCGCAGCCTGCCGTCTGCTGGGAAGATTTCAAGAATAATTCCATCAGGTATTTTACGACTCTTGAAGAGGTATACCCCGGAGTTCTCGGAAATCCCGATGATGTGTACGGACTTACGGAAGATCTTGCGGCGGAGATTGCCGGGGAAAGCTGCAAGCTGAGCGGCCTTAAGTGTACTCTCAGACGTTATCAGGAGTGGGGCGTTAAGTACATCCTTCACCAGAAGCGAGTTCTTCTCGGAGATGAAATGGGTCTTGGAAAAACAGTACAGGCCATCGCTTCAATGGTTGCACTCGTAAATGCCGGGGCAACTCATTTTGTGGTAGTTTGTCCCGCTTCCGTACTTGCAAACTGGTGCAGGGAGATAGTAAAGCATTCCGAGCTTTCCGTTATCAAGGTCCACGGCGCCGGAAGGGCTGATGCTCTCAGGCTGTGGAAAGCAGAGGGGGGAGTTGCGGTTACCACTTATGAAACGACAGGTCACTTTGATCTTGAGGATGACTTTACCTTCGACATGATGGTGGTTGATGAAGCACATTATATTAAGAATCCTCAGGCTGCCAGAACGAAAAATGTCAAAGAGATATGCGGACATACGGAGCGTATTCTTTTCATGACGGGTACGGCTCTGGAAAACCGCGTGGATGAGATGATAGCTCTTATGGATATCCTGCAGCCGGAAGTAGCAAATTCCGTCAGGACCATGGCATTTATGTCCAATGCGCCTCAGTTCAGGAAGAAAGCCGCCCCTGTATATTATAGAAGAAAAAGAGAACAGGTCCTCGCTGAACTCCCGGATCTTATAGAGAACATGGAGTGGTGCCAGATGAATGCCCGGGAAGAAGAGGCTTACATCAGGACTCTTTGGTCAGGTAATCTGATGGCGGTAAGAAGAGTATCCTGGAATGTGGATGACCTGCAGTATTCGACGAAGGCACAGCGTTTGAAGGAGATAGTGGAAGAAGCACGGGATGACGACAGGAAGGTTATAGTGTTTTCTTTTTTCCTGGATACGCTTTCCAAGGTATGTGCTCTTCTGGGGGATGCATGTGTTGAGTCTATAAACGGATCGGTGCCGCCTGCAAGAAGACAGGAGATCATTGATGAATTCGATTCGGCGCCTGCGGGAAGTGTTTTGCCTGCACAGATCATGTCGGGCGGGACGGGACTTAACATTCAGTCCGCATCCGTTGTTGTAATATGCGAGCCTCAGTATAAACCTTCTACGGAAAACCAGGCGATCTCCAGAGCGTACAGAATGGGGCAGGCCAGAAACGTGCTTGTTTACAGGCTTATGAGTGACGATACGGTTGATGAGAGGATACTGGAGATACTTACGAGAAAGCAGGCGGAGTTTGATGCTTTTGCGGACAGATCTGTAGCCGGAGACGATACCATAGAGCTGGATGACGGCGCTATGGGTGACATAATCAAGGGTGAAATCGAGAGAATTAAGGCACTTAAAGGAAGCAGTGTGTTCGAAAAGGCGAAAAATACGCAAATTTAAGGTTTTGTTTTGGCTAAACTATTGATAAATACTGACTTTTGTGGTATTTTAACTATGTTGCGTAAGGCAACAAAATTAAACTGTTTTTTAGAGGAGAGATTCAAATGAACAGAGTAGAATTAGTTGATGCAATCGCAAAAGAAGCAGGACTTACCAAGGTTGATGCTGACAAGGCTCTCAAGGCTTTCACCAACACCGTATCCAAGGAGCTTAAGAAGAAGGGTAAGGTTCAGCTTGTAGGCTTCGGTACCTTCGAGACCTCCAAGAGAGCAGCTCGTAAGGGCAAGAACCCTCAGACCGGCGAAGCTATCAAGATTCCTGCAGCTACCGTTCCTAAGTTCAAGGCAGGCAAGGCTCTTAAGGATCTTGTAAACGGCGCTAAGAAGTAATTTTGAACTACCTTTAGGGACGAGGTTTTACCTCGTCCCTTTTTTGCGCGAAGCAATGAGCCATGCGTCTGCACGCAGGCTGACGACCGACGGGAGCTTGCTCACGGCAGGTCGGAAGACTGCGTGCAGACATACGGCGAATGCCGCGACAGTGAGCGGCCGCAGGCCGTGAACCTGTCGGCATGGCTCAAGGTGTAATCCTGACGACCGACGGGAGCTTGCTCACGGCAGGTCGGACGGTGACAATGGGGACGTACACCTCTGTCAGGAGGGGCTTCCTGACAGAGGTGTACGTCCCCGTGGTCAGATTTAATAAACACGGCGCACGGGGGCAGATTGGAGGTACATGTATTATGGCAACTGATGAAAGACTGGTATTTGATTCGATCCCTGAAAAGTTCGATAAGTGGAGGGTTAAGTATAATCCCGAGCTTTTCGATTATGTAACAAAGGTCAGCGGACTCGGGCCTGACAAGAGCTGTCTTGAGATAGGACCGGGAACGGGACAGGCGTCCGATTTTGCTATAGAAAGTGGATGCGACTACCTTGCAATAGAGCTCGGCGAGCATCTTGCAAATAAAATGAAAGAGAAGTATTCTTCGAAGCCTAATTTCCATATAGTGAATGCGGACTTTGAGACTTATGATTTCGGTGATAAGAAATTTGATCTGATCTACTCTGCGGCAACGATACAGTGGATCAAAGAAGATGTGGCATATTCTAGAGTTTTTGATCTTCTTAAAGATGGTGGTATCCTTGCGATGATGCTTATGAGAAGCGATTACAAAACTCCGAATCCCGCTATGTATGAGGATATTCAGAAAGTATACGATAAGTACTTCGTGACCGATCAGCCCTATAATCAGAAATTTGATTATATGAACGGAAGCAGTTACGGTCTTACTTTTATAGAAGAAAAATCATTTCCCGGAAGACGTGAGTATGATGCGGATGAACATAACGAGTATCTCGGAACCCATTCAACTCATATTACACTGAAGGAAGAATATAAAGATCTGTTTTTTAACGGTGTAAGAGACGCGGTTATAAAACACGGTAATAAAGTAGTGTTTGAAGATCAGTACGTTGTTTATCTCTATAAAAAATAAAGTATGATAATGGGGACGTATCCCTTTTGGCAGGATGAATCTCCTGAAAAAGGGTACGTCCCCATTGGTATACATAAATGATCAATTAATGAGACAGGGGCCGGGAATATCTGAACCCCGCTTCGCTCATTTTCTTTTCAAATTCAGCAGGTGATATATCTAATTTTATTGCTGCTTTTTCTATGGGGAGATCACCATCCTGAACCAGGGAAAAAAGTGTTTCAATCCGGCCCTCAGCCTTACCTTCGGCTTTACCTTCAGCTATGCCTTCAGCCTTACCGCCGTTCCATAAATAATCTGCGACTTCACACATGCTGGTTACCTCCTTTGTCTCAGGATTAGTAAGAATATCTTCGTATCTGTTTTTCTTTACCAAAGTATAACACAATTGTTATTACAGGCACGATTTTTTTATTGTCTGATATCAGCTGACTTTTGTAAGACGCACCATCATATCCGATCACTCTGAATGGCATGAGCCTGTCAACGGATGTCTGGTTTTCTATGCCATATATTGCGAGCATTGCATCGCCGTCTATCCAATGTTTGGCAACATCTCTTTCTGACTCATGGATCCTCCCATCCTCAGCTTTATATTGTGAGTGTACACCGGCATTTACAAGAGAGTTTTCTTTTACGACTTCGCGTCTGTCAAAAAAGCCGAAGAATAGGGGCTTTTTCTTGAAAAACGACACTTGTGTCGCAGAATTTGTGGTTGCCATTGTACGAAATTGACAATCAGCCTGACATTTCTTTTTTGATATATTTTATGTATACTTATATCATGATCCTGACGCCCAAAGAGAATCGTACCCGATGGCCCCAAGCGGCCCCGGCGTCAGATAGAAGGGGTAGGCGAAATGATCAGAAACATAACACTTGGAAGAACCGGGATCACGGTTCCTCAGAACGGATTCGGGGCTTTGCCTGTTCAGAGAGTTTCAATTGAAGAAGCTGTTAAGATCCTCAGAAAAGCATACGACGGCGGTATGAGGTTTTTTGATACCGCAAGAGCTTACAGTGACAGTGAGGAGAAGCTCGGTGAGGCTTTCGGAAACGGTTATGCAGACCGTGACAAGATCATAATCGCTACCAAAACTCCCGCCAAGACTCCGGAAGATTTTTGGAAGGATCTTGATACTTCGCTCGAGAAACTGAAGACTGGTTACATTGATATCTATCAGTTTCATATGATGGGTGAGTGCTGGAAGCCCGGCGAAGAAAACGGAATGTATGAGTGCATGGTCCGCGCAAAGGAGCAGGGTAAGATCCGCTTTATAGGCGGAACGGCTCATAAACTGGGAGTTGCACGCGAGATTGCGGAGTGCGGTTTTTACGATACTCTTCAGTATCCCATGTCCTATCTCGCGGATGATAAGGAACTGGAACTTATAGATATCTGTAACAAAAATGATGTGGGCCTCATCGCAATGAAGGGGCTTGCAGGCGGCCTTATCACCAACTCCAGGGCTGCAATGAGTTTTGTTTTGCAGTATGACGGAATCGTGCCCATCTGGGGAATTCAAAAAGAATCCGAGCTGGACGAATGGCTTTCCTATATGGAAAATCCTCCCATGATGGATGAGGAGATCAGAGCATTCATTAAGTACGAGCAGGATGAATTAAAAGGAGAATTTTGCAGAGGCTGCGGATATTGCATGCCCTGCAGTGTCGGAATTCAGATAAATCAGTGTAACCGCATGTCCCTTATGCTTCGCCGTGCCCCGAGTGCTTCCTGGCTCGGTGAGTATTGGCAGGTCGAAATGGAGAAAACAAAAAAATGCGTTGAGTGCGGAAAGTGCCTTCCAAAATGTCCTTACGGATTAAACATTCCGGAACTTCTGAAGAAGAATTATGAGGATTATCAGGAAGTACTTGCCGGAAACAGAAGTGTAGGATGACGGCCGGACCATTGGGGAAGAAAACATTATGCATGATGTATTTATAAGCTACTCATCCAAAAATAAAAACGTTGCGGATGCTATCGTATCCGACTTTGAGCAAAACGGGATAAGGTGCTGGTATGCGCCCAGAGATATCCGTCCCGGTGAAGAGTGGGTTACGGCTATTACCAAGGCTCTGGAGGTTTCCAAAGCCCTTGTTCTCATTTACACTGATGAGTCCAATAATTCCCGTCAGGTCATGAATGAGATCGCTGTGGCTTTCAACGCAGGGATCACCATCGTGCCATTCAAGCTTTCCAACGAGCAGATGAACCGGGAACTGGAGTATTACCTCACAAGAGTCCACTGGCTTGATGCGGTATCCAAACCTCTGATGGAAAACATAGCGACGCTTCGTAATTATGTTTCTGTGATCATACTTGCCGGAAGCGGTGAGGCTCCCGCAGGTTTAAAACTCGGCGGAGCTTTTAAATCCGCATCTCCTCAAACAAAAAAAAGTATCATCTATGGATCCGTGGCAGTAGTCTTACTCATCTGTACATTGATCCTAAAAGCAGTGTTGGATAAAAGGCTGGAAGATCGAATTGCTCAGGAGAGAGCCGAAATACTGACGGAGCATCCTGATTGGGTGGAAGAAGATGAAGAGCCTTTGCCCGTGGATGAATCCGCTTTATTATATGAAGAAGGACTGCTCTTTTATTCACAAAGTAATTACACCATGGCATATGACAGATACATCAAAGCATCCGATGCAGGCAGCAAAGAAGCCATGAAGGCTGTCGGTGACATGTTGTATGAAGGCACCGGAGTGGAGATGGATGAAAAGAAAGCCGTGGAGTTTTATCTGAGAGCCGGCGGCTTTTCACGTCTGGAAGACGAGCCTTACTTTGAAAGAGCCGAGGACGGTCTTTCCGATGAGGATATGTTTAACAGACTCGGTCTTTCATATTTCTATGAATATGATTATGACAGGGCGGCGTACTTTTTTATCCTGGGAGCGGAGGAATTTGACAGTGTAAATTGCATGGGCAATGCGGGAATCACCTATGAAAGTGCCATGGACTGGGAGAATGCTTATAAGTGGTACAATGCCGCTATTGAGGCAGGACACCCGGATTCGGAGAGGTTTGAGAAGAAAGTTAAGCAGATGGAAGATGAGGGGTTGGTTTAATAGCAGGTGACAGTGGGGGACGTTTCTGACAATGGGGACGCTTCTGTTTTGTCACCAGGTGACAAAACAGAAGCGTCCCCATTGTCAGAAGCGTCCCAAATGTCATTTTATAGTATATGTTATAATAAAGTTTGCGAGATACTCGCAAACTTTATTTTGATTATGGGGTTGTTAAAATGAAACTTAAGAAGATCCTGGCGGGGCTGGCAGGAGCCGTGGTTTCCGCTACCGTTATGCCATTAATAATATCAATGACTGCCCGCGCCGCGGTTGAGATAAACGAAGCTAATTTCCCGGATCCTGTGTTCAGATCGGTGATAGCCGGTGCGGATTATGACAGGGACGGAAACGGTATTATAGATGATACCGAGATTGCATTGACCATAAATATTTACTGTGAAGGAATGGGTATCACATCGGTTCAGGGAGTGGAGTATTTTACATCGCTTCAGGGACTTTGGTGTAAGGACAATTACATCTCTACCCTGGATGTTAGTAATCTTAAGAACCTTCACGGAGTATGGTGCTCCGGTAATCTTTTTACGACGCTCGATTTTTCGGGAAATCCCGAGCTTGAGTGGGTGTACTGCTATGACTGTAACCTCACTTCCCTGAATGTTTCGAACAATCCAAAGATGGCGTATCTTGAGGTGAACACCAATCCTCTGACGACCCTTGATGTAAGTCACAATCCGCTCCTTGAGCATTTAACCTGCGGATCATGCGAGCTGACAAGCTTAAACCTTGGCAATAATCCAAATCTCACCCATCTTGACGCTTTCAGAAATCATCTTACTTCACTGGATGTCTCCGGATGCCCCAAGCTTAAGCGTCTTGATATCTGGGACAATGCGGGTCTTGGAAGCATCAACGTCAGTGCAAATACCGGCCTTCAGTATTACAACTGTGCAAATAACGATGTGGTCTCGATCGATGTGACCCATAACCCGGAGCTTCAAAAGCTCATCTGCAGTTACAACGATATCGTAACCCTGGACCTGACTCATAATCCCAAGCTGGTTTATCTGGACTGTGCATGCAATAACATCGCATCACTTAATCTGTCGGGAAACCCTCAGCTTTATTTTCTCCAGGCATTTACGAATCCTTTTACCACGCTGGATATAGGCTCCAATCCGCTTCTTATACAGACCTATCAGACAGGTGTAAAAAAGAACGAATCAGCCGTCTGTCAGGGTCACTCCTGGACTCTTGATTACGGAGGGGATACGTCCACGGGCGGAGACAATATCTACTTTATTTGTTTTGACGACAAGGTTACATTATCCTCAATTCCCGCTGCGGGAACAGGCACGGATGCTGGAAGTGATGCGGCAACAAACGGCCCGAACATTCCCTACGATCCGAACCTTGTCACTAGGGAAATGGTACTTCAGACTCTTTATGTAAGGGAAGGAAGTCCCTCGGTTGCGGGTATGACCACCCGATTTACCGATGTGGCACAGGGATCTTACTACGAAAATGCTATTATATGGGGAGAGGCCAATTCCATCGCCGTCGGAACTCCATATATATCATCCGCAACATTCGGAGTGGGTAAGACCGTAACCAGGCAGGATCTTTTGCTCATGCTCATGAGATACTCCGAGTATAAGGGATACAAGAGAGCGATTGATTTCGGAAGATCCGATGATTACCTTGATTATTACGATATAGATTATTATGCGTGGGAGGCCGTTACCTGGTCAGCAACATGGCATATCATGGAGGGGATAGGAGAACCGGGGGCTCCCAAAACCGAACAGAAAATAGATCCTCACGGTACCGTGACAAGAACCGATCTGATAACGGTTTTGAACAGGCTCATGGAAGTTAACGGTATATCGAATGCGAGCTTTACCATTCCCGAAACCGCAGGTGTTCCTGCGGCGGGCAGAAGCGGAGATGTTATGCCTGCTGAACAGGGAGAAACTTCCGGAACTGATGAGACTTCGGATGAGCAGAGCCTAACGCCTGGTGAAACGGTTGCAGATACCGGTGCGGATACCGGCGCGGATGTTCAGGATGAAAATACTGATGAAGCTTTAGAGGATACCGAAATATCCGCATCTGAAGAAATAGAGTATGAACCGGAGACGACGGATCAGCCTGAAGAATATTCGGAGGCAGGAGATGCATCTGAATCCGGTGATAAAAGTTCGAGTACTAAGCCTTTTATACTGTTCCTGTTAATAGGTGTGATCGTCTGCATCGCAGTCTATATCGCACTTCGCAAACGAGGAGGGCACTGATGGGTTTAAGTATCGCTTTCGGAATATCGATCCTTCTGGTTATTTTTTCCGTGATAATGAGTTTGCGGGAAAAACATAAGAATGTGGGATTTATCATAACGTCATGTGTACTTGTTATATGTGATGTCATGTGCATTTTAACTCTGTTAAGCGATACTGCCGATCAGGCAAGGATATACCTTGTTTCATATTATATTGTCTACGGATGGCTTTTTTTCGGAGCTCTGCTTACCGTACTTCTGACCCATTCCAAGAAGATCTATCTTTCTCTTTTTATTCCGGAAGCCATCATATGCATTGTTCAATCTGCATTTACTATTCCCAATTATTATACTGACGCCTTCTCCGTAATATCCACCAAGGAAGTATTCGGAAGTGTATACTGGGTCCTTGATATTAACTGGGATTCCAAGTTCTGGCTCATTGCCCGTCTTTACAGGGATTGCTGTTACTTAAATGCGGGAATAATCTTTATAGCAATGACATATATTCTCCTGCATGTGCCCCGGGTTTTCAGACCCAAGTATTATGTTCTTATGATTATGCAGGGCTCAATGTTCATGTTCGTTCTTTTATCTTTTACACTAAGGTGGCCTGTCTGGCTTCAGACTCTTGTGATGAACATCATTTGTTACATGACGTTCTATTATGTCTTCCTGTATTCCGACTTTAAACTGCGTGAATCCGTTGTAAAAGATTTCGCCAATCAGATGACGGACGGTCTTGCAATCTACAACAAATATAATGATCTGATCTTTGTTAACGACAGACTCAAAAATGTCGTGACAGCCATGAGTCTTAAAAATATAGAGAGGATGGAGGCCATAGATGAGTGGGCCTCTTCGCGTGAGACGATTGAAAATATAGAGGTCATTCCATATGTAAACGGAGATCTGAAATATTATTACACTCTCAAAAAAAACATCGTAGGGCAGGGGGACAGTTACGCCGGAACTGCCTATATTTTCCATGATTGCACCGAATCCATTAACAGATTGAAATTGATGGAGGAAGTAAATTCCGAGCTGGAAAGGACTGCCAGGATGAAGGCGGACTTTCTTGCCAACATGAGCCATGAGCTCAGAACCCCCATGAATGCCGTCATCGGTCTTGCGGAGATCGCACTTCGCGAAAAAGAAATCCCTTCGAATGTCAGGGATTGCCTTAAACAGATCAATTCATCGGGAAGAAATCTTCTCAATATAATCAATGATGTTCTTGATTTTTCCAAGATCGATTCAGGAAAAATGGAGATCATACCTGAAAAGTATGAACCCTTATCCGAGGTCAATGATATCTCTCATATCCTGCAGACAAGGATCGGGGATAAGAATATCGACTTCTTTTTTATCGTCGATACAAATCTTCCCCATGCGCTTTACGGCGACTGTATGAGGATCAGACAGGTTCTCATAAATCTTGCCAACAATGCCATCAAGTTTACGGAGTACGGCATGGTTCGCGTGGAACTGACATGCCATGAACTTGATGAAGATATGATGGAACTTGAATTTCATATCATAGATACGGGACGGGGTATCAAGAAGGAAGACCTGGATAAGCTCTTTGTTTCTTTTCAACAGGTTGATACCAAAAGAAACCGCTCTGTGGAAGGAACGGGTCTCGGGCTTGCCATTTCCAAAAAGTATGTTGAAGCAATGGGAGGCAGCATAGGTGTTACCAGTGAATACGGTAAGGGTTCCGATTTCTGGTTTAAGATCCCTCAGAAGGTTGTTAACGGGGCAAGGGATCTTGTGGTGGATAATGCCTCCGATAAGTACGCATACTGTCTGAATGAAAATCTTGTCATGACTGATGAGTTTGCTCTTGAGATGAAGGCTTTCGGCATGGAGGGAAAGGTGATCTCTTCCCTTAAATCCTATGAACCTACGGGTAAGGAAGAATTTCTTCTTTTCATTAAGGAATATTACAATGATGAGCTCAAAAGTTTTTTGGATGAGCATTCGGATGTTCACGGTATTATTTTGGAATCTTATGATTCCGTATTCAAGCCGGACAGGCCCAATCTCAGCGTTATAAAGAAGCCATTGACCACTCTTGCCATGGTTCTTGCCCTTAACGGAAAGACCATAGAAGACCTGCACTTTAACGGAAGAGAGGCAAAGTATGTCAAATTTACCGCACCGGATGCCAAGGTTCTCATAGTCGATGACAATACCATCAACCTTTCCATCGCAGTGGGACTTTTGGAGCCTCTGAAGGTTAAATGTGAAGTAGCCCAGTCCGGAAGAGAGGCCATAGATAAGGTGCGTGAGAATCAGTACGATCTGATACTGATGGATCACATGATGCCGGAGATGGACGGCGTCGAAGCCTCCACGGAGATCAGAAGGACCATACCCGAAGCGGATTTTACCCCCATAATCGCCCTTACCGCCAATGTTCTGGAAGGCAGCAAGGAGCAGTTCCTCAAGGCCGGAATGGTTGATATGATCGCCAAGCCCATCGACATCAGGGACCTTAACATGAAGATGATAAAGTGGCTTCCCAATTATCTGATCCATGAGGAAAAAGAGGAGGAAGCCAAGGCGGAAGAAGGCGCTGCAGAGACCGTAAGAGAAGAGGAGCTCTACGACTGTCTGGACTGCGAAAAGGCCATAAAGGGGCTTGGTACGGTGGCTCTTTTTAAGAAGGTGGTTGAGGACTATTACAGGAACGGACGCGATACTCTTGAAGTTATAAAGCATGCCCTTGAAGAGAGGGATTTTGACACCTATGCCATCAAAACCCACTCCCTTAAGAGTACTTCCCGCCAGATAGGCGCAACCGAGCTGGGTGATTATGCCGAGAAGCTTGAAAAGGCGGGGAAGGAATCGGATGAAAAAGAGATCGCCAAGTATCATGATGAGACCATGGCCATGTTTGAAGAGCTGCTTTCATCCCTTTCCAAGTATTTTGAAGGAGATAAAGGGGGAGATGAGGGAAAGCCGCCCATAACGGGTGAAAAGATAGAGGAGATCTTCGGAAAACTGTCGGAAGCCTGCGATGTTCTGGATATGGACGCCATGGAGGAATGCGCTGCGGAGCTGGGAAGGTTTTCTTTTGACGAGGGGGTCAAAGAGATAATAGGTGAGCTGATATCCGCCATAGGAAGTGTGGATCCGGACTCCGTGACGGAACTTATGGCTAAATACAGGGAGGAACTTACTTAACAATTATTAATTATTTATTAAAATTCTAATGGTACAAAGGGATAGGTTCTGTTATAATAGGTTCTGGTATTTTTTTTAATCTATTTCTCATAGGGGAGGAGTTAAGTAATGGATTTTAAAGAACTGGTTGAATATGCCAAAAAGAGCGATTGCTCCGATATTCACATTACTGTAGGTACCAACTTAGCTATCAGAAGATACGGCGAACTTGAGATCCTCGAGCCCGCACCTTCTGCAGAAGAATCCAGAAACATGATCTTCTCCATCCTTAATCAGGAGCAGGTTGAGAAGGTATCCGGCGGAAGCGACCTGGACGTAGGTGTAATGCTTTGGGACGGTACCAGGATCAGGGCAAATGTTTATCATCAGAGAAACAATCTTGCCTGCAGTATCCGTATTCTCAACCAGTTTGTTCCTTCTTTTGAGGAGCTGGGACTCCCTGACGTCTGCAGAGAGCTTGCAGAGATGCCCAGAGGACTGGTTCTTGTAACAGGTCCCACCGGTTCCGGTAAATCCACAACCCTCGCTTCGATGGTTGAATATATCAATAAGAAAACTTCAAGACATATCCTTACAATTGAGGATCCTATCGAGTATGTATATCCTCACAACAAGGCTATGATCCATCAGAGAGAGGTCGGAAGAGACGTAACAAGCTTTGCAACCGCACTTCGTTCCGCAATGCGTGAAGATCCCGATATCATCCTTGTAGGAGAGATGCGTGACTTCGAGACCATTTCCGCAGCTATCACCGCAGCTGAGACAGGACACCTGGTTCTTTCAACTCTGCATACCACCAGTGCCGCACAGACCGTAGAGCGTATCATCGACGCCACTCCTCTTGACGGACAGGATCAGATCAGAACTCAGTTCGCAAACGTTATCAGAGGCGTTATCACCCAGACCCTTATTCCTACTGCCGATATGGACGGAAGATGCTGTGCAACCGAGATCATGCTGGGAACTCCCGCCATCGCAAACCTGATCCGTGATAAGAAGACTATTCAGATCCCTTCACTTATCCAGGCAGGAAGAAGCAGTGGAATGCACCTTCTTAACGATGACCTTGCATCTCTCGTCGGACGAGGAAGAATTTCAAGAGAAGATGCTCTTTGGGTATCCAACGATCCTACAGCACTCGAGAAGATGTGCTAATTAAATAAGATATAAGTGACCGTGGGGACGTCCCCCTTTGTCAGGAAGACCCTCCTGACAAAGGGGTACGTCCCCACTGTCACATTTAAAGGAAATTTAAAGAAAGTATAAAAGTCCTTAATCTGATTATTTGTTATGCTCTATTGGAACTATGTAGCAAACGAATGGAGGCCTGTATGAAAAAAGGACTTGATGCATACAAAATAAAACTGATAGCTCTGGTATTCATGATACTTGATCATTTGAAATCATATCTGGGCTATCCGACTACCGAATATCTTAACTGGCCCGAATGGCCGCAATTTATCGGTATGATCACCAGATTTGTTTCACCCCTCTTTTTATATCTGATGATCGAAGGCTTTTATCACACAAGAAGTCGCGGGAGATACCTGACCAGGTTATTTACTGCCGGGGTTATCATGATGGCAGGTAATGTAACTATAAATTACCTGTTCCTTAATGCAAAGGGACATACTGATGAGATCGGCTTTCGATCTTTGATACAGGGCCATGATATTTTCCTGACACTTGCATTTATATTTGCTATCGTTTGGTGTCTTGAGAATCTGAAAGATCGTAAGAATATTTTTAGGAACATTATTCTTATAGCTGTCTTTGCATTCTTCTGTTTATTTAATGAA
The DNA here is from genome assembly GCA_017962825.1 of Lachnospiraceae bacterium. GTDB lineage: Bacteria > Bacillota > Clostridia > Lachnospirales > Lachnospiraceae > AC2028. The sequence continues at coordinate 31,011 of JAGCUO010000068.1, forward strand.
GGCGGAACATTCCTGCTTCCAATGTCATTTATTATCTGGTTCTTCCGTGAAAAGAAAAAAACAATGTGCCTCGGCATCCTTGTTTTCGCCTTACTGCTTCTGTTAAAAGCATTAGTCACATATGATCCGGGTTCCGTTGTTTCGTTTTATTCATATATTTGCTTTGACGATCAGTGGGCAATGGCTGCTGTAATTCCTTTTATACTCCTGTATAACGGAGAAAGAGGAAAAAACACACCTGTTACCAAGTACATGTTTTACGTGATCTATCCCGTACATTTGTGGGCTTTGATGATCGCAAGATATATGATCACACCTTAAAGTGGCAGTGGTGACAGTGGGGACTTACCCATTTGTCAGGAAGAACCTCATGACAAAGGGGTACGTCCCCACTGTCACCTGATATAATATAATCTTAAAGAAACTTAAAGAAAGCATAATGATATTTAATGTGATTATCTGTTATAGTGTCTGCAGATGACAGACGGTTACATCTGGCACAGTTGCTGCGGGGATGCGCACCCGGTTATCGGTCTCGGTGTCAGACCCCTGTCATCACCAAAAGGTTTTAAAGGATGCGGACAGTTTAGCATCCGGTAAGGAGTGTATTATGAAAAAAAATATTTTGATATCTATGTCACTGTTGATGGTGATTGGAATCACCGCATGTGGAAATGCAAATGTAAATGTTTCCGATAATAATATTGAAATCCCCGAGATAACCGCTGAACCCATAACCGACCGGGATGATGCGGACAGCGATTATGAAGATCCCCTTCCCGCTATAGAAGATGACGGATTAGACGCTCCTGATGTTGTTACGGATGAAGAGGCACTTGATGCTGTTATAAGCTTTATGTCTTCGACACAGCCTGAAGTTATAAGCAATGATGATTACACAGAGTATTTTATTGTTGAATCAAGTACCCCTGAGCAGATCGTAGTTCTTTACAGATCATATACCGCTTCTCAGACCAGATTCTACATCGACCGTGCTACCGGTGAAACAAAAGTAACCGAGCTTGTTCCCGGTATTATCGATGAAGAAACCGAAACAGGAGAAGAATTTAACATCAAAAACTATATCGGGGATGGGGATATAGCTGCAGCTCCTGCATATTCCGATGATTCTCTTATGAATTACATCTGGTACACCGCTTCCATAATAACTGATAAGGATGGTAATTCCCGTCCTGAATGGGAAGTTCGTTTCGCAGAAGATGCCATTGAGTACGGATATGATGAAGATGACAAATTTGTTCTGGATCATTCCGATAAGATATGTTCCATAGATCAGTTTTCAGAGCACGGATTTATCGTACAGGCTGAGACCGCAAACGGTGTTCAGTATACCTATCGTACCGCTGAGGATGATGAAACGATTCTTGAGTATTACGGAACTTGGGATGAATCCAAGTATGCCGATAATTACAGCGGAAGCGCTTCACTTTTCAGATAAATTCTTTTCTAACATATGACAATAGGGACGCTTCATTTTTGTCACCGGGTGACAGAAATGAAGCGTCCCTATTGACTTATGTGACAAAAATTAAGCGTCTTTATTGTCATATATACATAAAGTAATCTTAAAGAAACTTAAAGAAAACGTAATGATACTTAATGTGATTATCTGTTATAGTGCCTACATGGTAAGAATTGCTTCTTGCCATTTGCTTCGAAGCATTAAAGCAAAAGAACCAAAAAGGAGTACCACTATGAAAAAACAAATCGTAACATTGTCACTTATGTTGGCCATCGGCCTTGCAGGATGCGGAAATGCAACCAATAATACCGCAGAGATCCCCGAAGGCATGGCTCTTGATGTAGAGGAACTTACCATTGATACCGAATCTGTAGCGGAAGAAGATTCCGTGATCGATGAAACTGTTTCTGATGGTGAGAACACCGGAAACCTTACGGAAGAACAGGCTCTTACTGCAGTTAAGAATTATTGTTACTCTATTGATCCTTCTATTGAGAAGATGGATCAGTCCGGTAAAAATGAGGTTTCTTTTGATATTGAATCCAGCAGCGATGAAGAGATCGTTGTTCTTTTTAAGGCTAATACCGGAGAGGAAGCAAGATTCTATGTAGATCCTGTTTCCGGTGATGCTACCATTACATCCTTTATTCCCGGTGAAGACACTCAGGAGGAGACTATTGATGAGATAGCTCATTTAAGAGACTACCTTAACGGCAAGGTTGAATCTGCCGGTTCCGTATCTCTTGAGGGAATGTGGATGACCGCTTCCATGGTGCCCGATGCTGACGGTGAAGTTGCCCCCGAATGGTATGTTGAATTCGCCGGTGAAGTAATTAATTACGGACATATGGTAGACGATGAGTTTGTAGTGGATCACTCCGATGAGGTAGAGTGTCAGGCTGCTGATTCAGAGGGCAACGTTATGGTCCAGGCAGAAACTGCGGACGGAATTCAGTACACTTATATGATCAGCTCATCCGATAAGGATGTTCTTGAGTATTATGAGTCCTGGAACGAGGATGAATTCGATTCAACTTACAGCGGAAGCGGATCCCTCACCAGAAGATAATTTTTTGAAAACCGAATAAAAAATGGGCAATACATTCCAATTTTTCGGAAGTATTGCCCTTCTTTTTGCTATAGAATCTAAAATGATCACAGGGGATGTTCATAGTTACTCACAGGAGGGTACAAATGGATAAAAACAGTACATACAAGCTTTCTAACGGTGTCGAGATTCCTGTCATAGGCTTCGGAATGTGGCAGACTCCCGATGACAAGACCGGAGTTAATGCGGTAGTAAGCGCCATAAACGCCGGATATAAACACATCGATACGGCAGTTATCTACGGAAACGAAGACTGTGTAGGCAAGGGAATCAAGCTTGCCGGTGCAGATAGAAAGGATCTTTTCCTTACCACCAAGATCTGGAACGATGCACACAGCTATGACGGAGTAATGAAGTCGTTCGATGAATCTCTTAAGAAGATGCAGACAGATTACGTGGATCTTCTTCTGATCCACTGGCCCAATCCAATAGCAATAAGAGACAGATGGGCTGAGGCAAATGCTGATACCTGGAGAGCGATGGAAGACCTCTACGAAGCAGGTAAGGTAAGAGCCATCGGTATCAGTAATTTCCGCCGCCATCATATCGATGCACTTCTTAAAACAGCGAAGATCGCACCTATGGTAAACCAGACCAAGCTCTGCCCCGGGGAAACTCAGGAAGATGTAGTTTCATACAGCAGAGAAAAGGGAATGCTCCTGGAAGCATACAGCCCTCTTGGAACCGGTCAGATATTCGAAGTCCGCGAGATGAAAGCTCTCGCAGCAAAATATAACAGAAGTATTGCTCAGGTCTGCATAAGATGGAGTCTTCAGATGGGATATCTTCCTCTTCCCAAGTCGGTAACTCCTTCCAGGATCGAAGAGAATCTGAATGTATTTGACTTCGAACTTGATGAAGCGGATGTTAAACTTCTTGCGGGACTCAGCGGTTGCGCAGGATACGCAAGTGATCCCGATACAAGAACGTTTTAATGTCATATGGTGAGCATGGAAAGCCAAGGGGTTGTGGCTTTTCCGGCTCACCTTTTTTATTTTTTTCGGATCTGAGAGGAATTTTTAAATGGGTATTTCTGAAATTGAAGCAAGGATAGATAGGATCTTAAGTGAGCTGACCACGGACGAAAAGCTTCATATGCTCGCTTCGGGTTCGGGTGGAGTAGAGCGCCTCGGTATACCTGATTGCACACTTGGAGGAGAAGCAGCTCACGGAGTTGTGGGAAGGTCATGGAGAGAAGGGGAGATAGTTAAAGATACAACCACATCTTTTCCACAGCCCATCGGTATGAGTTCTTCATGGGATAAAAAGGCAATCCATGAAGCGGGCAAAGTAACAGGCAAAGAAGCAAAGATTATTTTTAACAACAGATCCCATGGCGGATTATCCAGATGGGCGCCCACGGTGGATCTTTTAAGGGATCCCAGATGGGGCAGAAATGAAGAGGCATACGGAGAAGATCCTGTGCAGGTAGGTGCCATGGCTTCCGAGTATGTAAGGGGTATGCAGGGTGATGACAAAGATCACCTTATGACAGCTTCCACCTTGAAACATTTCTACTCCAATAATACGGAGATAGGAAGGGGATGGAAGAATTCAAGCATCAGTCCCCGAAATAAATTTGAACTTTATGTCGAACCCTTCAGACGCTGCATAGAAGACGGCGGTGCTGAGGGCGTTATGACTGCATATAATCGTATTAACGGAGTTCTCGGTCTTTTTAATGATGAGGTAGATAATCTTCTGAAAAAAGAATTCGGACTTACCCATGCCGTATCCGACGGCGGCGCAATGGAACTTTCTGCAGCATTTGCCCACGCTACATCCATGGATGCCGAGACCATTGCAAAGTCTGTAAAAGCAGGTGTGGATGCAATGAGCGGATGGCCTGATGGAGTTTATGCGGGAGCAAAGGAAGCGTATGAACTTGGTATCCTTACGGAAGAGGATATTGATAAGGCTATCAGAAATGTTTATAGGACTAAGATCAGACTGGGACTGTTTGAAGAGCGTAATGAAGATCTCGGAGAGCTTTGCAGTGAAGAGGCTTCAAAGGTATGCAAAGATCTGACTGACAGATCCCTTGTTCTTCTTAAAAACGAAGGTGCGCTTCCCATGCAGGAATCTGATCTTAAGGATACGGTTCTCATCGGACCCGTGGGAGATAAGTGGTACAAGGACTGGTATGCGGGCGAGACTCCTTACGAAGTATCACTTCTTGACGGATTGAAAGAATACGCACCCGATTTAAAATATGTGGATGCATGTGACAGGATTGTCATAAAATTCGGGGATAGATACTTAAGTGAAGACGAAGAGGGACGAGTTGTTTTATCGGATACTCCGGTGACTTATGTATTGGAAGACTGGGGTGAAGGATCCTATACCATCAGGAATGATGCAACGGGAAAATATCTTCAGACACATCTTGTATCCGAAGCTGTTGAAGGAATAGCAGTTGCCGAGGAAGCAGGCGCATCTAAAGCTTCCATAACCGGTAAAGTCTATGCGGATTCAGAATGGATCTTCAGCTGGTTTGATCTTGAAGTGTTCAGGATGGATAAGACTTCTTCCGGAATCGTAATGCGCGACCGCTTCGGAAACAGACTCTATGCGGATAAGGATGGATGCCTTGTCTCCGCACCTGAAAATGTTCCGGGTCTTGATCCCATAACTTTCGAAACAGAGGTTGTAAGATGTGGAATTGATGAGGCTGTAGATGCTGCTAAGAATGCAGGTAAGGTTATCCTGGCTCTTGGACATAACCCCATGGTTAATGCCAAGGAAGAGATCGACAGGGAAACCATTGAATTCATTCCTTATCAGCAGAAGCTTTTCAATGAGATATATAAAGTAGAGCCCGAAACTGTGGTTGTACTCATGAGTGATTATCCGTATGCATTTAATGAGATCAATGAAAAAGCAGCGGCAATACTCTGGTCTTCAACAGGTTCACAGTGCATGGGTTCGTCCATAGCAGATGCTATCATCGGTAAGGTTCATCCTGCAGGAAGACTTACACAGACATGGTACAAGTCCGATGCCGATCTTCCATCCATCGATAATTATGACATCATCGGAAAAGAAAGAACCTACAGATATTTTAAAGGCGATGTGTTATATCCCTTCGGATACGGACTGACATACGGAAAATTTAAATACAGTGATCTGAAAGTTACCGCATCCGTGAATGTAAATAATTCTGATGAGAAATGTTCATCCAAGTTTTCCAAGGTATACAACACGGTTAAGAAAGCAGGGACAATTACTGTAGAGCTCACTGTTACAAATGAAGGCTTGCTTATATCCGATGAAGTGGTTCAGATCTATGTAAAGGCGCCCTCAGGAAGATGTAAGAAACCGGTTAAACAGCTCATCGGATTTGAAAGAGTAAGAGACATCGCACCCGGCGAAGCGCGCAAGGTAACGATTACCATCCCTGCCAGAGAACTTGCTTATTATGAGGTGATCGGCGAATCACTTATCATCGAAAACGGTAAGTATGAATTCTTCGCAGGTTCATCAAGTGATGACATTGCTGTATCCGAAGTGATAGAGATAGAAGGTGTAACCCCCGGACTTCGTGATATGAAGTGCAGGATCAAGGCAGATCATTATGATACGCAGTCAGGTTCACAGATAGTAGAAGGCTTATATGGCTTCAGCGCGCTGATGGCAGAAGGACCTAATGTATATGATCCTCGCATGGACGGACGCTTTACCGCTACATACGATAGTTGCCTTATTTCACAGGATGCCGAGAAGTTTAGAATTCACGGATATGCTTCAGAGAATGCAACCGTCAGGATATTTATAGATGATAAAAAGGCGGGAGAGATAACTCTTAATACAAGAGATTATGAAACTAAGCCTTCAGAAACAAGGAACCATATGCCCAGAGCGGAGGAGTGTGAAGCTCTTCATAAGAGATCAAGAACTCTTATGTGGGCAGATATTCTTATCCCTCTTGATAAAGATGTGATCGACGGACTTGATCCTAAAGAAGGTCATTCAATCAGTATCGAGGCAGAAGGACCCTTTAAGTACGATTGGTTTATGATAAAAAATAAAGTGTGATACCGAAAGGAGAATTAAAATGAACGAAACACTCAAAATACTTGAAACAAGAAGAAGCTGCAGAAATTTTAAGCCCGATATGATCTCTAAAGAAGATCTTGAGGCTATCGTTAAAGCAGGAACCTATGCACCCACCGGAATGGGCAAGCAGAGCCCCATCATCATCGCTGTAACCGACAAGGCTACCCGTGATGAGATATCTGAAGCCAACAGAAAGATTGGCGGATGGGGCGAAGGTTTTGATCCCTTCTACGGCGCTCCCGTAATCCTCATAGTTCTGGCAAATAAGGAAGTAGGCACCTACCTCTATGACGGATCTCTGGTAATGGGCAATCTCATGAATGCTGCCGAGAGTCTCGGAGTAAACAGCATCTGGATCCACAGAGCAAAAGAAGAGTTTGAGTCAGACTTCGGCAAGAACCTCTTAAAGAAGCTCGGCATCGAAGGTGACTTCGAAGGTATCGGCCACTGCGCACTCGGCTATGCCGCAGAGCCTGTTAAAGAGCCCGTTCCCAGAAAAGAAAACTACGTATATTACGTATAATTCAATTACATCATAGTGAAGTGTAATTTCATCATTTATTTGTAATTGATGTAGATGAATAATGGTTTCTTTGTGGGACTGATGAATGCTTAAAGCATCGGAAAGCATAGGATTCATGAATTTTGATGCCCGGAAAGCCCTAAAAGGTGGACTCGGGCGTCGAAAAAAGGGAAATCGAATAATTCCGATGCCCGGGAAGCTCAATAAGGGTGGGTTCGGGCATCGAAAAAGAGGAACTTGAATAATTCCGATGCCCGGGAAGCTCAATAAGGGTGGGTTCGGGCATCGAAAAAGAGGAACTTGAATAATTCCGATGCACGGAAAGCTCAATAAGGGTGCTTTCAGGCATCGAAAAAGAGGAACTTGAATAATTCCGATGCACGGAAAGCTCGATAAGGGTGCTTTTAGGCATCGAAAAAAGCCAGAGTGTGTAAGTTTCGATGCTCAGCCGATGTTGTAGTTGTTGGCGCGGTAAATTCAGTCTAATGAATACAAAATCACTTTAATCAGGCGGAGCGCTAAGCTCCGCCTGATGTCATATTTATAGTTTATGGATTGTTATTGGTAAGCTTTAGAAGCACTTGAAATTCATAGACTCTAATGGTAGATGGAATCGTGAAATAAAACAGAAATAAGCGTATAATTATACGTGGTTGTTTCAAGACTGTGAGGCTCCCAATATGGCTATCTGGAATCCCTGGCACGGGTGTACAAAACTTAGCCCCGGATGTGCAAATTGTTATGTGTACAGAAGGGATGAGAGTATCGGTAAAGATGCATCAGTTGTTACTAAGACAGGTGATTATGATCTTCCGGTTAAGAAAAACAGGAAAGGTGAGTATAAACTTACTCCTGCAGACGGCACCGTTTATGCCTGTATGACATCTGACTTCTTCCTGGATATTGCCGATGAGTGGCGTCAGGGAGTCTGGGATATGATAAGGGAAAGACGTGATCTTAATTTCTTTATCATAACCAAGAGGATAGACCGTTTTGAAGAGTGCAAACCTGCCGATTGGGGTGACGGTTGGGATCATGTGGCCATTTGCAGTACTTGCGAGAATCAGGACAGAGCAGATTACAGAATTCCGTTTCTTTTGAATGCTCCGATCAAACACAGATTTGTTGCTTCGGAGCCGATGCTTGAAGAGATACATATAGAAAAATATCTTGAGACCGGACTTATCGAAAAAGTAGTATGCGGAGGTGAATCCGGTTCCAAGGCAAGACCCTGCGATTTCGAATGGATCAGGGAAATGCGAAAGCAGTGTGTTGAATATAATGTGGAGTTTTTCTTTAAACAGACCGGTGCGGTATTTATCAAAGACGGTAAGACATATCACATAGAAAGAAAGTATCAGGGATCTCAGGCAAGAAAGGCAAAGATGGATTATATTCCGGGGGGGGTAAAAATGGCTGAAGTGATCAAGATAAATGATAAGACCTGGCGTATAGAAGACGGGATGGTTCGGTTTTTACTTTTTTGCGGAGATGAAAAGGCTGCACTGATTGATACCGGAATGAATGTGCCTGAAGCAAGGAGTATTGCGGAAGGGCTGACGGATCTTCCAATCATTCTGATCAATACTCATGCCGATCGTGATCATATATCGGGGAATGCGGCTTTTGATGAAGTATATATGAGCCCTGCCGAGGAAGAGAATTATCGTGAGGCCGGTGGTAGCGCGAAGCTGATTCCTGTCCGTGAGGGTGATGTGATCGAACTGGGTGATCGCCCGCTTAGAATAATCGATAATCCCGGACATACACCGGGCAGCATAGCTATTCTGGATGAAAAATACAGAGTTCTGATCAGCGGAGATTCTATCCAGGACGGAAACATATTTATGTTCGGAAAGTTCAGAAATATAGATGTCTATATTGAGAGCCTTAAGAAGCTTTCCAAATGGGATGGAACATATGATGAGATCTATCCCATGCACGGAACTTTCCCTGTTAAGCCCGAGCTTATTCCTAAGCTCATTGAAGGAGCAGAGCAGATCAGAGACGGTAAAGCTACGGGACAGCCTGTAGATATGTTCGGAAATCCCGTGAATCTGTATAAGTTCGATTATGCAGGATTTTTGTGCGATTAAAGTTTGAATATTTAATGAAGTGATAGGGTTGGTATTTCCATACAATGATGTTATTTGCAGTCAAAATAGTATTTCAGGTTGCACTTTGGATATGGTTTCTGGGGTGTACAACAACATATAAAATCGGAAAATACAAACTTGTCGAAGGCATGGGCATAAAAAGTGCAGAGTTTGTTACGTTGTGTCTGTATAGCTTAGGGCTTATCACTTATTATTTTATTAGCTCAATCGGAAAATGGATATTGCTGTCCATATTGATCCTTTGGTTAGTGGTACAATTCTTTTGTCACTGGTATTATACGATTTTCGGTGCTTCAGAACAGAAACTCAAGGGATACAATGAGTGCTTCAAAAACACGGTACATGTTTTTCCTATAAGTGACACCAGACTTGTTCCTGATCTGTATCATATCGTTCAACATATATTGATGCTGTTAAACGTTGTATTATGTTTGGTCTGATGAAGAAAAAATGAGATTATTTATCGCTATACAATTTGATCCTGAAATTATTGATTCCTTATCCGAGTTTCAGAATGAACTTCGTGAAGAAGGAGTGACGGGTAACTTCACATCTGCGGAGAACCTGCATTTAACTCTTTCTTTTATCGGAGATTATAATGATCCGGATGCGGTGCTTGATGCAATGGAGGAATCAGATTTCAGACCTTTTGATATAAGTCTTGACGGAGTGGGACATTTCGGAGATCTGTTCTGGATAGGACTTGCGGACAATCCTGCTTTGCATGCTTATGTAAAGAGACTGAGACATTGTCTTGCGGATGCGGGTATTCCTTTTGACAAGAAACGTTTCTCGCCTCATATCACTTTGGTGCGAAAAATCGGATATAAGTACGGGGACGAGATTCCGGTATATCATGTGCCGAAGGGAAAGATGAAGGTTGAGAGTATTTCACTCATGCGTTCCGACAGAGGAAAGCACGGAATGATCTACACCGAGATTGGATCTGTCTGATAAGGAGACGAATCATGAGACTTGCTACTCTTTCTGAAAAAGAGATCATCATAACTCTTATTGCTCTGGCACTTTTGCTTCTTTCGGCATTTGTGTTCGGAAGCCTTATGGAACTTATCAAGGGACCGAGAGTAGTCGGAGAGATCCTTGGCGGAATGATCATTGGAGGAAGCTGCCTTTTCCTTCTTATGCCGGAGATGTCGACGAAGATCTTTTTTGCGTATGCTGAAGAAGGAAAGGTATTAAATATCTTCTATCAGCTGGGTCTGATATTTCTGATGTTTCTATCCGGATACAATACGGACATCAGGGTGGATAAGTCCAATGCGAAGACCATAAGTCTTGTTTTTGTGGGAGCAACATTTCTTCCCATGATAGGAAGCATTCCTTTCTTCGGGATGTTTGAAGAGTATTTTAAGGGTCCTGCCGGAAACGAATTATCCTACAAACTTGTTTTTGCCATAGGAGTTGCTATCACCTCCATTCCTGTCATATCGAAGATATTTTTTGATATGGGGATCATGAACAAAGCGTTTTCAAACACGGTACTTACCGTGTCGACTTTCCAGGATCTATGCCTGTGGATCCTTTTAAATGTGGCAACGAGAATTGCACAATCCGGAGAGATTAAGCTTGCCGAGATGATCGTGATAGTTATCGTGACCATAGGAATATTTGCAGCTATTGCAATTATCTCTAGATTCATCAGGCAGGTTAAGAGTCAGTGGAAGGCAAACACTTTCTATTCGATCTCTTTTGCGGTGCTGATGTTTACATGCGGTCTTTTATATATGATTGGTATCAACATCATGTATTCCGCATTTGTGGTGGGATATCTGATAAAGGCCATATTCGGAACGGAAGAGACGGTTAAGACGAGAATGCATTTCCTGGAAAACATAGCGTTTTCATTTTTCATTCCAATCTATTTTGCACTTGTGGGAATTCAGTTAAATGTGATTCATGATTTTTCAATTGCGAGATTTGCTTTGTTTTTCGTGATCGCGTTTGGACTAGAGTTTGTCGGAACCTTTGCTCTTCTTATGTTCTCGGGACTGAAGATGAGTACGAGGATGAACTTTGCCATAACAATGAATGCAAGAGGCGGCCCGGGTATCGTACTGGCGACGGTTGCGTATTCGTATGAGATCATCAGCCTGGAGTTTTTCACGGTGCTGATACTTACCACGATGGTCAGCTCTATGATCGCAGGATATTATCTGAGGCTTCAGCAAAAAAGGGATGCCAAAGTATTTGATGAATTGTGAGGAAGTTGAAAATGGAGTTGTTTAACGGAAGACCGGAGAGCATAGAGGGAAGGCTTGAAAGAGAAATCAGGACATACGATTATCTGGATGAGCTTGGAATTGAATATATGAGAACGGATCATGACAGAGCGGATAATATGGAAGCCTGCAATGAGATAGATGCGGTTCTCGGTGTTATCATTTGCAAGAATCTGTTCCTTTGTAACAGGCAAAAGACAGCTTTTTATCTGCTGATGATGCCGGGGGATAAGAAGTTTAAGACTAAAGAATTATCCTCACAGATAAATTCCGCAAGACTTTCTTTTGCAGATCCCGAGGATATGCTGAAATACCTTGATATTGAACCCGGCGCGGTAAGCGTCATGGGGCTGATGAATGATAAAGGCTGCAGCGTACAGCTTCTTATTGATGAAGATGTGCTTGTGGGTGAATATCTCGGGTGTCATCCCTGTGTATGCACTTCATCCCTTAAGATAAAGACTGCCGATGTTATCGGAAAGTTCCTGCCTGCTACGGGACATGATTTCAGGAAGGTGCACCTGGTCGGGGAGGATTGACATGATATACAGAGAGATCAGGGAATCGGATAATGCGGCTATTGCTTCACTGATAAGGCGTACTCTTGAAGAGCATAACCTCGATATACCCGGGACGGCATATTATGACGAAGGCCTGGACAGTTTCAGTAAGCTCTACGGACGCCCCGATGCAAGGTACTATGTAATGGAAGATGATAACGGCAGAGTTGTCGGAGGAATAGGCTTCAGCGCTTTCGATAAGATGGAGGAAACCGCCGAACTGCAAAAGCTGTATCTTGATAAGTCGGTATCGGGTTCCGGACTTGGTTATGAGATGATCTCATGTGTTGAAAAAAGAATGAAGGAAGCGGGCTTTAAGAAGTCGTATCTGGAGACTCATGACAATCTCGCCGCTGCAATCCACATATATATTAAGAGCGGATATGAGGAGATAGAAAGACCTTCTTTTGTTGGTCACAGTGCCATGAACAGATTTTTCGTCAAGGATATTTAATCGGACTTTGTAATTATGCCGGATAAAAATATAGAATTGTATATCAAAGGTCTCTGCATCGACTGGAATAAGATCGGGGGCAGGAGTTATCTCAGAGGGATTGAATCTATAGCCGGAATGGAGGAGTTTTCTTTTCACAGACCCGTGACATTTTTCGTGGGAGAAAACGGAAGCGGAAAATCAACACTCTTGGAAGCAATTGCGGTTTCCTACGGCTTTAATCCCGAAGGAGGAACAAAGAATTACAATTTCTCCACTTATGATTCCCATTCCGAGCTGTGCGATGCAATGAGACTTATCAGAGGTATTAAAAGACCACGCTTTGAGTATTTCCTGAGGGCGGAGAGCTTCTATAATGTGGCGACGGCTGAGGATGAATACAGCAGGGGACCCGGCGGAGTGCCAATGCATTTTCATGAAAAATCTCATGGAGAGAGTTTTCTGGCTCTTGCGCAAAACAGCTTTAAGGGAAACGGATTGTATTTGCTGGACGAGCCTGAAGCTGCGCTTTCACCGCAAAGGCAGCTGACACTTCTGATCGAGATCGACAGGTGCGTAAAGGACGGAGCACAGTTTATAATCGTTTCTCATTCTCCGATCCTGCTTGGTTATCCGGAGGCGGAGATACTCAGTTTTGATAACGGACTGATCCAAGCGTGCGAGTATGAAGAAACAGATTCTTATCGTGTGACTGAAATGTTTATAAACAGCAGGGTGCATATTCTAAAAAGGCTTCTGGAGGAGTAAAGCCGGAGAGGTAAACATATGGAAACATTTTATTACGAAGTTGTGAGTATAGAGGGCGATTATGCCAATCTGAAGAGGACGGATGAGGAGTCCGATGATCTGAAACTGGTCGCAAGGGCGCTTCTTCCCGCAGAGATTGTGGAGGGAAGCAAGCTCAAATACGAGTGGATGCAGTACGAACTTATAGGCTGATCTTTGTTTTATTCAAAAAAATGGGCAATACTTTTCAATTATTCGGAAGTATTGTCTTTTTTTATGCTTTAATATAATGATGTGGGGGTGTTGCCTATCAGACACGTCAACTGTGACAGCGTTAATAAGGAGGTAAAATGAAAAACATAAATATTGTTAACGGACCTCAGAATGTTTCAGTCATAGTACAGGGATGCATGAGAATGACTGATCTTGATAAGGAGGCAGCCGCAAAGGTAATCCGTACTGCCTATGATTGTGGTATCAATTTCTTTGATCACGCTACCTGTTACGGTAACGGAGTCGCAGAAGAGCGCTTTGCTGAGGCTTTTCCCCTTACCGGTATCAAGAGAGAGGATATTTATATACAGAGTAAGTGCGGGCTTTGTTTTGACAGAAATGAATTTGACTGGACCCGCGAAAACATCCTTTCAAGTGTTGATGACAGTTTGAGAAGACTGAATGTAGAGTATTTGGATGCACTTCTTCTTCACAGACCGGATGTGCTCTTTGATCCCGAGGAAGTTGCGCAAAGCTTTGATGAACTGGAGAAAGCGGGAAAGGTACGCCACTTCGGCGTCAGCAATCTGGTTCCCATGCAGATCGAACTCCTTAAAAAGTATGTAAAGCAGCCTCTTGTGATCAATCAGGTTCAGCTGTCTTTAGAGCAGTCACAGCTCATCGATCAGGCTCTTTATATGAACAATAAAACCACCGAGTATTCCATAAATCGTGACGGAAATGTCCTTGATTATTGCAGGCTTAAGGATATGACGATTCAGGCCTGGTCACCTCTTCAGTTCGGAATGTTCGGCGGATCCTTTATCGCCAATCCCAAGTTCCCCGAGCTTAATGCGGCACTTGAAAAGTTTGCGCAGAGGGAAGGCGTCACCAGATCGGCTATCGCCATTGCCTGGATCCTTCGTCATCCCGCCAAGATGCAGGCAATCATCGGAACCATGAATCCCGAGCGTATCAGGGATATCTGTGAATCTGCGAGAGTAGAGCTGTCACATCATGACTGGTACGAGCTTTACATGGCTGCAGGCAAGTTCCTGCCTTGACCGGGTTTTACCGATCGAATGACTGTGGGTAGATCTCGGGTAACTCCACGGATGCCGATACCATTAACAGCATAGCCGATCATACCAACCTTCTGTCACTCAATGCTTCCATCGAAGCTGCAAGAGCCGGTGAAGCCGGAAGAGGATTCACTTAAGAACATGGTTTATAATTTTGAACTGAAGAAATAATAATTTATACATTAAAAGACGCTTCCTGTTTTTCATCCCGGATGAAAAATGAGAAGCGTCTTTTTTGATATTAAAGGAAAATTATAAATAATGATGTGGTCGTTGAAATGACCATGGATACAAATAAAAGTGTTCCCGATTCCAGTATGATACCGATCGTATTGATCAGTGTCAGTCTGCGTGATGCAAGTACTCTTCCCAGGAAGACGTAAAGGCACATGCCCAGGAAACCGCCTGCGGTATTGGTAATGACATCGGTTATATCCGTCGCACCGATCGCAAAGAGCAACTGGATAAATTCATAGGATATGCTGAGTATCATAACGGCCTTAAGGCCTGAGAACAGGTTATGTGTTTTATTGGTAGCGGTAAAATAGAATCCCGCGGGTATGAAAACCAAAACGTTAAACAATACCTCTCTAAGGTGGGTAGTAGATTCCGTCTTATAGTAGAAGGGAATCAGATTTATCCCACGCATATGAGGTATCATTTTAGGATCTACCGCAAGCTTAAAGAGCACCAGCCATGTCAGGAACAGCAGGTAGATCGTAAATACCGTGTAGGTTATTATCTTCTCCGTTTTGTTTTTATATGTGTTCATATTCTGACTATAGCAGAGGTACGGTTTAAGTATTATTACGCCTTATTTAAATTTCTTTAAGATTTTATTAGGGTTACAGTGGGGACTCTTCATTTTTGTCACCGGGTGACAAAAATGAAGCGTCCCCACTGTCACCCAATCCTCTTGTAATTCCCCTGCATGATGCGATAGAATGGTATTTGCGTGGGGCATTAACGGGGACAAAACAAAATGAACGAACAATTCAGTATTCTCTATCTGTACGATCTGAACCGTGATCCTGAGGATATTCCCGCATTTTATCAGGATCTGAATCTTGTCCGTATCCTGGACAGGATATCTCTTAAGTGGGGTAAGAATGTCCGCAAATTCTACAGGCGCTTTTCTGTATGTTCCAATGAAGAACTGTATCGCAGGGCAATATATGGCGATATCAAGAAAGAACCTGTCTACAACGCTCTCATTACTTTCGTAGAAAATTTGGACGAAGCGCACAAACTGCGCGAGGAAAAAGAAAAAGCAACCTATCCTGAACAAAAGCAGGTTTGGCATATCAGGGAGATTGTTTCTTATTGTGATGCTTACGAGAAATTGGATAAAGCCTTATCTGATGCGAAACTTGAATCTGAAGGAATGACAGAACTTCACAAGATCATTTCCGAGGTTCTTGACTCCGAATACAGAAAGCTTCACACCGAGGCACTTGAAGTATTTAATGAGATCAGCAAACTCAGGTTTACTTTAACTTACGATAAGGACAGGATATCCGTCGCCATCGGCACCGTCCCGGGGGAGGGTGCATATGAAGAGATGATGAGAACTAAGTCCGGCCGCGAGATCAAGCATTTTAACAATCCCTTTGTATCCGAGACCAGACTTACGGAGATCGAGTATCAGTGCATAGAGATAATAATGAAAAAGAAACCCGAGCTCTTCGCTAGGATCAGGACATTATCCGAAGACAATTCGGATTATGAAAAACCGGTGCTGGCTCGTTTTGAAGAAGAGCTGATATTCTTCCTGTCATACTGCGACCTGCAGCATGATATGCAAAAAGAAGGCTATGCATTTACCACTCCGGAAAGAACCGAAAACGGCATCATGAGCGCGGAGGGTCTCTACGATCTTGCACTTGCCATTGCAAATCTGGGTACGGACAAGGAAGTTATATCAAATGATTTTAAATTGGATCAGGGAGAAAGATTCTTTGTTTTGACGGGACCCAATCAGGGCGGTAAGACCACTTTTGCCAGAAGCCTCGGTCAGCTGGTATTTTTTTCGCGAATGGGACTGGATGTTCCTGCAAGGTCGGCAAATGTTCCGTATTTCCCGGATATACAGTCGCACTTCTCCGTGGAAGAAAGTGTTGAAACCGGATTCGGTAAATTAAAAGAAGAACTGTCACGTCTGTCTCCCATGATGAGAGATAACGAACGCGGAAGCTTTGTGGTGATAAATGAACTCTTTACCACGGCCGCAAGTTACGACGCGCTTATCATGGGAAAGCGTGTACTTAAGCATTTCATAGAGCTTGACTGCATGGGTATATATGTAACGCATCTTAAAGAACTTGCAGATGAGCAGGAGGGAGTAGTAAGTCTCAGGGCGATGCTGGATGATAAGAGGATGCAGACCTATGAGATCAAAAGAGGTGAAGCGGAGGATATACCCTGCGCGGAAAATCTGGTAAACAAACATAGGTTGACCTACTCACAGCTTAAGGAGCGCTTATGAAAGTCTGTTTATTATACGAAGATGTAGAGCGTAACAATCGCGAAAAGTATTATGATACCGCAAGTATCATTAAAGATCTGGGACTTAAATCCATATTTGATGCGGCATCCAAGAAACTTATCTACGGACGCGACGGACACCTTGTGAAAGCTGACGATCCCGATCAGTATCTTCAGGAGACCTTGAAGGCCGTCATGATGACACCGCTTTATACGTGGGAAGAGATCTCCTTCAGACAGGAGATGATCAAAGACTGTCTGGAACACGAGGATCTTACCCGTTCTCTTTATGTAGTGAGCAGAGATATGCTCCGCAGATGGAGTGAACTCGGAAGAGTTCCTTCGGAAACTTTCCAGCAGGGAAATCCTGCGGCGAAGCTTTTAAATGAGATCCTGGTGCTTGAACTTTTCATGAATTCACTTTCCAGGGTTAAGGAGCTTCTGACAGAGGCGGATGATCTTAAGGCCAAAGGATTTATATCCCTGAAAAAAGAATTCCTGGAGAAGTATTCGGAAGACCGCGAGCTGTATGTTAAGAGCGTACTGGAAGATATTTCTTTTTATACCGATTCAATCTCCGAAGGTGAAGAGGACCGTAAGACCGTAACGAGACCCAGGATCGTATTGGAGTGTGGTCTTGAGGACGGATTAAAGTTCTCCTCCATGAAACTTGAAGAGATTTCTACGGAAAAAACCAAGTATTATAAACCGGGAAGCACCATAGCTCTGTTTAAGGATATTGTTGAAGCAAGGACTCCGGATTCATTTTCGGCGGTAAATGATATTCGCATAGCTGAACAGACGAAAACTTTGGAAGTGACGGTGGTCGGGTATCTTGCGGATGAGCTGAAAGCTTTCATGGAAGAGTTCAACACATTCTTCGACAGGCTCAAATACCAGATGGGATTTTATCTGGCAACGGTTCAACTGGTCCGCCAGCTTGAGAGATTTGAACTTGAGTGGTGCTATCCTACGGTATGTGAAAGGAATAATCTCGAATTCGAAGAGTTAAAAGAATGCGTCATGGGCATGGGTATTCAGACTAAGGTAGTCGGAAATACCTGTTCATTTGAGAAAAAAGATCTTCTTATCGTAACGGGTGCAAATCAGGGCGGAAAGTCCACATTCTTAAGAAGTATCGGTATCGCTCAGGTTATGCTGCAGTGTGGTCTTCCCGTTACTGCAAAGTCCTTTTCCAGCGGACTGTTTCCCAAGATATTTGTTCACTTCACCAGAAGGGAAGATTCTGAAATGAACAGCGGAAGACTGGATGAGGAGCTGGGCCGTATGAGCAAGATCGTTGACGAGATAGGGGATGATTCCCTGATCCTTCTTAACGAATCCTTTGCGACTACCACGGAAAAGGAAGGCTCCGTGATCGCATATGACATCATAAAGGCGCTGAGTGAAGCCGGCGTGAGGATTTTGACTGTAACGCATCTTTTATCTTTTGCAAGACGCATTTACGAAGAAAGCAGGGAAAAGCCTGAACCGGCAATAGAGTTTCTGACCGCCGAGCGTCTGGAGGACGGTACCAGAACTTTCAAGATGATCAGACATGAGCCGGAACTTACTTCATTCGGACTTGACTTGTACGAAGAAATTGTCGGCAAGCATGAATCATAAGAATGTGACGGTGGGGACGCTTCATTTTTGTCACCGGGTGACAAAAATGA
>JAGCUO010000069.1 GCA_017962825.1 Lachnospiraceae bacterium
CACAGCCAAAGTGCGGGACATGACCGCTATGGTGAAGATTTTACGGGAAGAGCGCTTCTTGATGACTTTGAATCTTCACGCTTTGCTCTTATAGGTCATTCCTTTGGCGGAGCTACAATACGACTTTTTTCGGAAATACTTAAAAACGGAAGCATGGAAGAAAGAGCGGTTACGGAGTACAGTGATCTTTCACCGTTTTTCATGGGCGGTAACGGGGATAACCTTGTCGCATTAGTCACACTTGCGGCACCTACAAACGGAACAACGGCCTATGATCTGTACGAAGATGAGAGCTTTGATCTGACAGCGATCGATATACCGGAAGAATATGAGAAAAACAGTGATGCTGTGTCGAACGGGACCAGGCCTGATCTTGACGGCAGGGAATCCTGGGATTATGCGTCCTTTGATATGCATATAGATAATGCGCTCGCATTGAATGAACGGATCAGCACATTCGAGGATGTATATTATTTCTCATATCCGTGTGCATCAACAACAGAAGATCCCGACGGAGGAGTTTCTCCGGATCCCTCTATCACGGAGAACATCTTCATGAAAGGTGCCATCTATATGAGTAAGTATACGGGATCTACAAAGGGCGGGTTTGTGATTGATGAGTCATGGCAGGCAAATGACGGCCTGGTAAATGAGATCTCGGCAGGGGCGCCTTTCGGAGCACCTCAGAGCGAGTATACGGACGGAGCTGAGCTGTTCCCCGGACAATGGTATGTGATGCCTACGTACAGAGGGGACCATATGTCATTGCAGGGCGGTCTTACCGTGAAGAACGATGTAAAGCCGTTTTACCTGGAACTGGTAAAACTCCTGGCCGAAGTATCGGAATAAATATTCTAAGAAAAAAAAGATCAATGCCGCACAGATCCGTGCGGAGAATGGAGGAAAACAATGTCGGTTTTGGTAACTTATTTCAGCGCAGAAGGTACTACAGCGAAGGTTGCAAAAGAATTTGCGTCAATGACGGGAGCGGATATTTTTGAGATCGTTCCGCAGGAGCCTTACTCAAAAGCAGATATCAACTACCTGAATCCTGTTTCGAGATGCAACCGGGAGCAGATAGGCGGTAAGGATGTTCCTGTTGCAGGAAAGATCGAAAACTTTGACAGCTATGACACGGTATATATCGGATTTCCGATCTGGTATGGCCAGGCTCCGAGAGTGGTACATACATTCGGAAAAGGATATGACTGGACCGGAAAGACAGTGCATTTATTTGCCACTTCGGGAGGAAGCGGAATAGGAAAGACGGCTGAGAAGCTGTCTCCTTCGCTGATGGGCGCAGCTTCCGTTGACGCGAAGCTTGTGCACAGCGCTTCAGATATCTGAGGAATTAAATATACTTATGATAAACCGGCAGAAATGCCGGTTTATTTTTTATGTGTATCCTGCAGACTCATACTGACAGTAGAAAAAATAAAATCTGATTAGTATTGGTAATCAGTTCAAATCGAAGCCGGCATCTGCTATCATACAGTCATAGGACAGAGTTCAAAAGACAGCGAGCAGGAGGGATCAGCATGGATATTAAACTTGCCGGGAACTTGAAGAGAATGAGGAAGGAGCGTTCGCTTACACAGGAAGCGCTGGCCGAGGCTTTAGGCGTTACGGCGGGTGCGGTCTATAAATGGGAGGCAGGACTCTCGACGCCGGAACTGGAGATGCTGGTCAGGATCGCGGATCTGTTCGACACCTCCGTGGATACGTTATTGGGTTATGAGATGGCGGAGAACCGCAAGCGTTCCATAACGGATCAGATCTACGGGTATATTCTCTCCAAGGACAGAGCCGGGATGGAATATGCGGAAAAGGCCCTTACCAAGTATCCGAATGACTTTAATGTGCTCGTTTCTTCGGCGAGGATGTATCTGACTTTCGGTATGGAAGAACGGAATAACGGATGGATGAGGCGCGCGATCGAGCTTTTCGAGAAAGCGTCGGAAACGGTTCCGCACGATATCGATCCGAGATACGGCAGGCTCGCGATAATAGGCGATATCGCTCTTCTGAATTTCCTTGTCAATGACAGGGATAAGGCTCTGGACATGATGAAGAAGAACAATGAGGCGGGAGTCTTCAATGCGACGATCGGATGGCTTACGGCGCTTAAGGGTGAGACGGACACGGCGTGCCTGAACCAGCTGGCAAGTGCTTTCTGGGACAGCATCTCCGATACCAACAACACCTCAATGGGACTTTTGTATTACTACTGCAACCGCCGTGAATGGGAGCGCGTAAAAGCAGTTGCCAGATGGAACATAGATTATCTGAAAAGTCTCAGGAAGAATGACGAACCGTGCTTCTTTGATAAGACGGGCGCCGCCTTCCTGATCACGGAAGGTTACGCGTACTTTATGACCGGCGACAAGGCTCATGCCAAAGAACTCGTTGATGAAGCCAAAAAGTTAGCTGAGTATTTTGACTCAGCTCCAAACGATATTGCGGATATCGTTAAGTTGTTTGATATTCCTTACAAGACAAGCACATATACGATGCTCGGAAGGACCGGTGAAGAAACCATCCAGACAGTCCTGGGCATGATAGGCGACAAGAAATTCACTGCGTTCGCAAATAAATAAACCCCAACAAAAAGGAATCAGATATGAAGAATAAAAACTTATATGTGGAACTGAAATCTCAGTTCCACCGGGACAATCACGCCAATTATATCCTCTCGGTCATAGGATCGCTTCTCTCCGGAACGATGTGCATGGGAATATCGTGGATCCTGGGTGAGCTTCTGGATACGGCAGCAGGCAAAGGAAACTACAGCATAACAGAACTCCTGCGGATCACCCTTGCAGTCGCTGCTTTGTTCCTGCTTGCTTCTTTCCTGAACTACCATGCCAAGCCCGGATATATAAAGAAGGCAATGCAGAATTATAAGGATCTGCTTTTCCGCAAGCTTACGGAGAAGAGCATCACGTCATTCAGAAGCGAGACCACGTCAACTTATCTCTCGGCACTGACGAATGACTGCACTTCGATAGAAACCAATTATCTGGACAAGGAGTTCTGGTTCATATACAGGATGTCTTCATTCTTCTTTGCACTTGCACTCATGATCTTCTATTCACCTTTGCTTACGGCTGTCGCGATAGGCGTGACATTTGTTCCGCTTCTCGTATCGCTCCTCTCCGGCAGGAAACTTGCTGACCGTG
The DNA here is from genome assembly GCA_017962825.1 of Lachnospiraceae bacterium. Classification (GTDB taxonomy): domain Bacteria; phylum Bacillota; class Clostridia; order Lachnospirales; family Lachnospiraceae; genus AC2028. Next base: position 3,180 of record JAGCUO010000069.1, read on the forward strand.
AAGTGACGGTATCGGAAGGCAACAAGAGCTTTACAGCCACCAATAGTGACTGTCTTAACGGTTTCCCGGTAGTGAAGAGCTTCAGGGCCGAAGGTGCCGTTTCGGAGCTTTTCTCCAAGGAAAATGCAAAGCTCGAGACATCCAAATTCAACAGGACGAGACTACGCCTCTTTATAGATATGTTAAGCCAGCTGTCAGGCATGTCCGCACAGCTCACGGTCTTCTTTGTCGGCGCATATCTTGCGCTCTCCGGCAAAGGGCTTTCTGCCGGCAATGTCATAATGTTCGTAAACCTCATGAACTTTGTGGTAGCTCCGGTCGCTGAACTTCCCGGTCTTATTGCCGGCAGGAAAGCTTCGGATGCTCTGATCAGAAAGGTCTCTGATGAACTTGAAAAGAGTTCATATACAGGCGGTGATAAAGTGCTGTCCGGACTTTCGAAAAGCATCTCCCTTAAGAACGTCTCCTTCTCTTACGAAGAAGGAAAGGAGATCCTGCATGACGTGTCGGTTGATTTTGAAGCCGGAAAATCCTATGCGATCGTCGGATCTTCCGGAAGCGGCAAGTCCACCCTGCTGAATCTCATCCTGTCCGGCGCATGCGGTGCTGAGTACAGCGGCAGTATAAGCTGGGACGATACAGATCTTAAGGATTCATCGTCGGATTCGCTTTTCGATCAGGTGGCATCGATACAGCAGAACGTGTTCGTGTTCAATTCGTCCATAAGAGACAACATCACGATGTTCAGGGATTTCCCTGAAGAGAAAGTGAAGCAGGCGGAGATGCGTGCAAATCTCGGAGAACTTTTGAAAGAGCGTGGTGAGGATTATCTCTGCGGAGAAAACGGCAGCGGTTTATCGGGAGGCGAGAAGCAAAGGATCTCCATTGCAAGGAGTCTTCTTAAGGATTCATCCGTCCTTTTGGCTGACGAGATAACCTCGGCACTGGATTCACAGACTGCATACAAGGTCTCTTCCGATATCCTTGATCTTACCGGACTTACGAGGATCGTCGTCACACACTCACTCGATGAAAAACTCATGAAGAAATATGACCGAATCCTCGTAATGAAGAACGGCAGGATCGAAGAGCAGGGTACCTTTGACGAGCTGATGGCCAAAAAGAATTATTTCCACGCGTTGTTTACCGTTGAGGTGTGATCTCCAAAAAATGCCCGGAGAATAAGTATACTTTTGGGATGTATCATAACGCGGGGATCTCTATTACCATTAGGACATTAAGTAATATCACGAGGATAAAAGGAGAATCTCTGATTATGAAAAAAATGACATTGATGCTTATAACGGGGCTGACCATCGCCCTAGTGGCCTGCGGAGGTGTAAGCGAACAGCCTCAGGAACCCGAACCCGCCGAGATCACGGCAGACGAGCCCGAACCCGAAGAACCTGAGGTGCCTTCCGAAGATGAGTCCGATACCGATATCCCTTCGGAAGAATCTCTGATAGCTGATTTCAAGGAAGCACAGAATCTCTGGTTTAAGTTTGAGGGCGGATTGGAAACGGATTACTCGGATTCTGTGAACGCACAGGTAAACGGTTATGATATGGAATATTTCCGCGTGACCGAACCCGGTATAGGAACGCTTGATGAACTTGCTGAGTACCTGTCAGCAAGAGTTGATAAGGATTTTGTCGAGAATGCCGTATATAATAACGATCAGTACATGGAATCGGACGGCGCCCTTTATAGCTGCCCCGCCGGAAGAGGCGATGATCTTTCTATCGGATGGGTTGAATATGCTGCCGAAACAGACGGAAAATCAGGCAAGGTGATCGTTACCATTCACCGTCAGGATTATTTTGATCTGCTCGGAGATTTTTACGAAAGCGGAGAGATCGACACATACGAATATCCCTTCAGTATTGAAGACGGTCATGCCATATTCGACTTCATGGAATATAATTGCGGAAGCAGCCCGTATGAAGCACCTGTCGAAGGTTATGATTCCGAATCTCTTGAAGCTGCGCTCTTGGGACTGCTCGAGGGAAGATGGATATATGATGACGGGTCTGCATATTACGATATTACTGCGGACGGTTCATTTACATATTATATCGATGGTGAAGCAGTCAATACCGGCTACATAACCTCTTCACTTTCCGATGACGCCACATATATGATGAACGGAGACGATATAAGCGGTACGTTCTTCACCTATGACAGAGACCAGAGCGGAGTCCCCGTGATCCTTTTTGATAACGGAAGTACAGTATTTACCATGGAAGGAAAGGGCTGAAAAACTCCCTTCAATGAAAGAGCGCTGCGGATGCAGCGCTCTTTTTGTTCATATTTATTTTCTGTTTATATACATGTCATACGAGAGTAAACTTGGTTATCTTGGCGAAGTCTTTGTATGTTCTGATCTTCACACTGCTGTTTAACGGATAGGGACGTGATGTTTTGTTGAGAGGCACCAGCAGGATCTTCCTGCCGTCGGGTCCGCTTACAAGAACCTTGGCGATCTGGCAGAACTCATCTCCGTACCTGACCGAGTCATCCTTGTATCCGTATACTTCACCGTTTCCGTCAGTCCCGTTAATGGTAAGCAGCAGACCTGTCATTAACTTTTTTATCAGGACGATGCCGATGACTATCCCGGGCAACGAGAATATGAGTGCGAATAAAATTGCATCCATATAATCTGCCTGGGTTATTATGCATATGACTGCAATGAGCGAAAAAGCTATCAGGCTCAGATAGAATCTGATCTCATGAAATGTGATCTTTGCGGACCGGCACACCACTTCGGGATAGTTTCCCGAATGATCCGTCAGGTCACTCTGAAAGACGGTACCGCAGTATTGACATACTTCGCCGGGAACGGGAGCTCCGCAATTAGGGCATGATCTTGTCTCGCTCATATCTTATTCTCCTTTCTTGTAAATGAAATGATAGCATTTACGTTTTTAATCAAATAGGGACTTTTAGTATAGTATTTATTCCGAAAATGACAGGTTGACGGATAATAGGTAATATGTTACATTGTTTGTGAAATGTAATATATTACCTTTTTCTCTGCAAAAAATGAGGGACAACGGATGAACTATGATAAAGCCATGAATATGGACAAGGTCAGCTTCGGGGAGATGCCGCCTCAGGCTTTCCTTCTGGGATTGCTGAGCGCATTTGATAACAGATACCAGGCTGCCGCGGATAAATATTTCAGGGAGATCACGTGGAAACAGTTCTTTGCGATCATCTGCATCAACATGTGCAAAGAGCCGCCGACGCTCAATGACCTTTCGGATGTAATGGGAAGCTCTCATCAGAATGTGAAGCAGATCCTGCTGAAGCTTGAAAGCAAGGGCTTCGTCTCGATGAAGACCGATGATAACGATAAAAGAAAGCAGAGATATTTCGTTACCGATAAGTGCAGGAAATTCCTGGAGGAGAATGATAACCGGAGCAGGAACAGCGCAGTGATAATCGAAGAGATATTCGAAGGCGTAAGCGGAAAAGACCTCACGGTTACGATAGAAACGATCATGAAAATGGAAAGGAATCTGGAGAAGATATGAAGACACTGGTAGTTTACACATCACAAACGGGATTTACGAAGAAATATTCACAATGGCTTTCGGATGAGATGAAAGCGGACATGTATGACCTGAAAGAAGTACAGAAGAAAGATGACTCCTTTTTTTCGGACTATGAAGCTATAGTTTATGCCGGATGGGCCATGGCGGGAAAGATCGTAAAGTCAAACTGGTTCCTGAGCAAGGCAGCCGGCTGGAAGGGAAAAAAGCTTGCACTGATCTGCGTCGGAGGATGTCCCGGAGATGCTCCCGAGTGCGAAGCGATGATGAAGACCGTTCTGAGTGAAGAGCAGAGCTCATATATTAAAGCTTTCTACTGTCAGGGCGGATTTAACTTTGACAGGATGAACACGGCTTCCAAGTTAGCCATGAAGATGTTCATCGGTTCCCTGAAAAAGAAACCCGATGAAAAGTCGAAGACTATGGCTGAGATGATATCCAAGGGCTATGACATATCGGATGTAAAGTACATACAGCCCGTGGTATCATATCTGCGCGGATAAGATTGTATACACGCATAATGATATATAGCAAAAAA
>JAGCUO010000070.1 GCA_017962825.1 Lachnospiraceae bacterium
AGGATCTTCCTGACAAAGGGGTACGTCCCCACTGTCACCCACTGTCACCAAGAATCTTGACACTTTCTTGACATTCTCCTGCCCGTTTTCTTGACCCCTCTGCCGTATCATCATCTCATCAGCAAAACAAATACGAAAAGGCAGGACAATATGGAATACATTTTCAAAAGCAACTCACTTTGCAAAAAATACGGAAGTTTCAATGCTCTCACGGATCTGAACATGAACATCGAAAAAGGTTCGATCTACGGATTCGTAGGAAAGAACGGAGCAGGTAAGACCACTCTCATCAGAACACTCTGCGGTCTTCAGAACCCCACCTCCGGTTCCTTCGAGCTTCTGGGAATAGCAAATGACGATAAAAAGATAACAAGAGCACGCCGCAGGATCGGAGCCGTTGTGGAAAGCCCCGCCATCTGCAAGGACATGAGTGCCAAAGACAATCTTATTCAGCAGTATCTCCTCCTGGGCCTTCCCGATTTCAAGGGAATCGACGAACTCCTGGAGCTGGTTGGTCTGTCGGACACGGGCCGCAAAAAGGCCGGCAAGTTTTCACTGGGAATGAGACAGAGACTGGGAATCGCCATCGCCCTTTGCGGAAATCCCGATTTCATAATCCTGGACGAGCCCACAAACGGACTTGACCCTCAGGGAATCATCGAGATCAGAGAACTGATCCTTAAGCTCAACAAAGAAAGAGGAATCACCTTCCTGATCTCAAGCCACATCCTTGATGAGCTTTCAAGACTTGCAACTCACTACGGCTTCATCGACAAGGGTCATATCGTAAGAGAAATGAGTGCTGAAGAATTAAGACAGGAGTGTCGTAAATCCGTACGCATGAAGGTAAGCGACACCAAGATCCTTGCAAAGATCATGGATGAGAGAAACATCGAATACAAGGTTATCGATGACTCAGTTGCGGATATCTACACCGAGATCAGTTTCTCCGATATAGCTAAGAGCTTCGCGGATGAAAACTGTACTATTTTCACCATGGAAGAGCGGGACGAAAGTCTTGAAGCTTTCTATCTCTCACTCCTCGGAGGAAATCAGAATGATTAATATTCTATACTCGGATCTTCACAGGATTCTCAAAGGAAGGGTGTTTGTGTCGGGACTTGCACTTATCTTCGGATACACCTTCGTCCTTTCCCTGGTCCTTAAAGTAATCCTTATGTCCATAGGTGCGGATCTTTCATCGGACGATGTACTTACATCTTTCACCACATCCGCTCCGTTTTTCATCGCAGCTTCGATCCTCTTTCTTTTCATCGGAGATTTTAATGACGGAACCATCAGAAACAAGATCATGTGCGGAGCACCCAGGAGAGCTGTCGCAGCTTCCGCAATAACACTTGGAGGAATCATCTCCGCTGTCTTCGTTATTTTTTCACAGATATCGGGACTTGCGATCGCAAAGATCTTGACAGACGGATACGAAGGAATGACAGCTTACGACATCGCGGATTTCTGCCTCAGAAATATCATCGCTGCAGTGGCGGCGGGTTGCTTTATGGCAATGATCCTTATGGTTCTTGGCGGAACTAAGATCGCATACGCAGCGGGACTTGTGGTCACTTTCTTATTCCGCGTTGCTACGAGCGAGGTTGCCGATAAGCTCTACCCCGAAACCGGATATACACTTCTTACCGGAACCAAGTTAAAGATCTACACACTTTACGACAGGTATTGCCCCTATTCTTTTTTCACCGGAGTCAATTACCACGACCTCGGAAAATGCCTGATCGGATGCACTATCTTAACTTTAATCTCCCTTGCGGTCGGAATGATCGTCTATGAAAAGAGAGAATTCAAATAATCGGAGAGAAAAAATGATCAACATATTTAAAGCAAATCTTCACAAGCTGATTAAAAATATATATTTCATCATAGGCTGCATCATCGCTTTTGCGGTAACTTACGGATTCTCATCAAGAACCCTTCAGTTCGGACCTTTTAGAAACCTTAATTCCGGCGAGATAATGTTCTTCGTAAGTGCGGCGATAGTTCTCTTTTTCAGTGTATTTGCACCCATTTCCGTGTGCAGCTCCTACTCGGATGGTTACATCAGAAACAGGATCATTGCAGGATACACCCAGAAAGAAGACTATCTTGCACATGTGCTTGCACTTGAAGCCGCAGTCGTCATAATGCATGTATTCTACCTTGCGGGCGGCATCATCGGTATTATCAGCGAAGGTGAACCTCTTTCGGTGATTCCCGTCCTCCCCATTATCTTAATGCTCATCGCAGTCTTCGGATACACAGCACTTGTCGCATCGATTGCTTATCGTTTCAAAAACATGATCGCAGGAGTGGTTGCAGGTATGCTTATTTTTAATCTGGCTTATTCTTTCGTAATGTTCGGAAACTTTTTACTGATGATAACTGCCGATAAACCCTCTTTTAAAATCGCGGCATTTGTGTATAATATCAACGTCCTCGGTCAGTGGTTTGCAAACACTCCTTTTATAGACGACGGTGTTAACGCAGGAGCTCCCATGCAGTTCATTTCATCCGTCGCAGTCATTGCATTCTCACTCATTGTCGGATGCATCGGTCTCGAAAAAAGAGATCTGAAATAAACAGAACTACCGAAAGGCCTTAACAGTAATGAAACTTTTTAAAAGAACACTTATCATAATCTCCCTGCTCATTGCAGGTTACATAGGAATAATGCTCCTGATAAATGCAGGTACGTTTCTATCCTCATCCAGGAAACTTCCGGAGGTTGAAGAGATAGCCACAACTCTAGACAACATGGTCATTCCAGAAGGCACCAGAGTCATCGGAATCGGAGAAGCAACTCACGGAAATGCGGAATTCCAGACCGCTAAGCTGGAAATGCTCAAGAAACTTATTGCAGAAGGAAACTGCAGATGCATCGCATTTGAGATGTCCGTTGGCGAAGGCGCAATGATCAATTCCGCGATCCACGGGAACGGTGAGCACCTTACGGAGCTTGTGGGAAGTCTGGATTATCCTCTCTACGACACCCAGCAGATCGTTGATCTCCTGGCATGGATGAGAGAGTTCAACAGAGGAAGAAGTTATGACAATTCCGTCATTTTTTACGGGATCGATATGCAGGGAGCTTATACAAGCATCAAGTATCTCTGCAGCTTCTACGAAAAACACCCCGAGGCATTTAAAGAGGGTGAGATTGAAAAGATAACAATGCTTGCGGATCCCGAAGCGGATTACATGGGCGAAAGAGATTTCTTCCAGAATATGTATGATCGTTTATCACGTAGCAACAATACCGATTACATGATCGCTACAATGTGTATAAACACTGTTCTTCAGGGAATCGACAGACCGGATTTTGATACGGATCCAAATGCCTACGGCGAATACAGGGATCAGTGCATGGCGCTTAATGTTCAGGCGATCTCCAAGATCGAAGAGCACAGAGGATATTCACAGGTTCTTGTAACCGCACATAACGGTCACATTATGAAGGGCAGCGCTGAAAGCTACGGCGAAACCGCAATGGGCCAGAGGATTTCAGACCTTTTCGACGGCAAATACTTCTGCGTGGGAACCGAGTTCTACAACACGGTAGTCAACATCCACACTGCAGGAACCTACAATGAAGCTTACGAAAGAAAAGATCACGAGTACTGCTCACAGGATATCTTAGCTTACCAGGCAAGATATTTCGACGACGGCAGATACGCACTTGTTTTCGGTGATGTTACCGAGGATCAGTCAAGGATCTACCATATAATCCATGAAGACAATTTCACCGGAATAGCCGGCGAAGGTTACACCCTCTACATTGATCTTCACAAAACCTACCGCGTTAAAATGAAAGTCGCCGAAAGATACGATGCGATGATATACTATTATCAGACCACACCTATCAGGTGCTTGCATTACTAGGCTGACAGTGGGGACGTACACCTTTGTCAGGAAGCCCCTCCTGACA
>JAGCUO010000071.1 GCA_017962825.1 Lachnospiraceae bacterium
CATTTTTGTCACTTGGTGACAAAAATGAAACGTCCCCATTGTCATCTAGGAGTGAATTAATGCTGATCACAAATTTGGATTATCCCGATCCCGATGTGATATTTGCAGATGGTGCGTTTTACATGATAAGCACCACCATGCATTTTTTTCCGGGAGGGGAGATATTAAGGTCATACGATCTTGTGAACTGGGAACACTGCAGTTACGTGTTTGACCGTTTGGACAGTACGGATGCACAGCGTCTCAAAGACGGCGCATACATCTACGGAAAAGGTATGTGGGCTGCGAGTTTAAGGTATCATGATGGAATGTTTTATGTTGTGTTTGTATGCAACGATACCCATAAGACATATCTGTACAAGTCGGGATCAATTACAGGTCCCTGGGAAAAATCAGAGATCGAAGGCTTTTACCATGACTGCTCACTTCTTTTTGACGAAGGCAGAGTATTTCTCGTATACGGAAATACTGATATATATATCACGGAACTTGATGAATCACTTGCGGGACCCAAAGAAGGCGGACTTCACAGACTCTTGGTAAGTGATAATGGTAATCCGAATCTCGGATATGAAGGCTCCCATATATATAAGATATTTGGCAGGTATTATCTGTTTTTGATCCACTCAAAACGTGAAGAGTGGAGACGCGTTGAGGCTTGTTTTTCCGCAGATTCTCTTGAGGGAGAGTTTACCGGAGGAGATGTTTTTGACGACGACCTGGGCTTTAGAAATTCGGGTATCGCACAGGGCGGTATAGTAGAATGCCCGGAAGGCGTATGGCATTCTGTCATGTTCAGGGATAACGGCGCATCCGGAAGGATCCCCGTTCTTGTCCCCGTATCCTGGGAAAAGAATACCGAAGGTAAGCCTTATCCGGTATTCGGAGAAGGCGGTAAAGCGGCCTTAAATTTCCGGCCCGAAGATCTTAAGCCAGGCTATAAGTATGCACCGCTTACCGGAAGCGATGATTTTGATTATGATATTTCGGAAATGCGTGAAGAGGATAAAGAACGCTTCGGATGCTTTGGTTTTAAGAGTTTCTGGCAGTTTAACCATGAACCGGATCTTGAACTTGCAGGTACCGATAAGGAATCCGAAAATTTGTGGATCAAAACGGACAAGACGGTCGAGAACATATTCCATGCGGCAAATACTCTGACACAGAGGATGACATTTCCTACATGCTCAGCTGAAGTTACCATCGACGGGTCACTTATGAATGACGGAGATCATGCGGGTCTTTCCGCGTTTCAGGGCGATTATCTGATGGTTGGTATATGCAAAGAAAACGGAAAACTTTATGCCGAGGTTTCCTCATATACCAATGACTCCGGCGATATATGGAAGCTTGGAGAGGGCCCCGAAAAAATCATTCATAAGCTTGAACTTAACGGGAATACTCTCAGGGTTAGACTTACTGCTGTGTTTAATGATGAGACAGGAGACAGGGATGTTGCCATGGCCGGAATATATGATGGAGATGTTCTGAAAATGTTTCCCGAAGAGCATCATTTGCGTTTCAGATTGGACCATTTTACGGGGTGCAGATTCGGATTATATAATTTTTCTAAAATTTTTTCCGGAGGTATGGCTTTTTTCTCAAAATATGTTAGAATTCCGTAAGTGCAAATGATTATCTTATTATTTGTTCGTTGGTTAGGGGTTGGATCCGATTAATAGTCGGATCCGACTTTTTTTGTGTGAAAAACTTCATATGCCCGGCATATAACGAATATTATAAAAATTTAGTAAAAAAGTGATATTATATTATGCAGATTGCATAAAATTCTATCAGGTTAACGCTCTGCTTCGGTATAGTGAAAAAGCGCATGAATCAAGGGTTTTAGCGGTTTTGGAAAAGTTTATTAATGTTTAATAATCTTTAGCAATTTTTGGGTTGAAAAAGCTCTTTTCATCTGATAAAAATGTAGGAAAGCATTTACAATGTACTGTAATTATTGTTTAGGGGTGAATTAGGGAAATATAGTACAAAAAATGTATGAAAGGAAAAGAATAGTATTATGAGCACAGCTTCAGTGAGAGAAAAAATAATCAATGCGGCGCTCGATCTTTTTTCACAAAAAGGTTATGACGCCACCTCTGTAGATGAAATCGCTGAATCCATTGGCATGAAGGGACCCAACATTTATAAGTACTTTAAAGGCAAAGAGGAAGTCTTGAAAGAACTCAGCGTCAAGATGGAAGAGGGATACAGGCAGAGAATGAAGATGAATCCCGAAGAGGGTTCAAGCATTTCAAACCGTGATGAGCTGAAAGCCTACAGCATGAATCAGATCAAGTTTACCATTGAGGATGATAATATCAAGAAACTCAGAAAGATGGGTACCATCGAGCAGTTCAGAAATCCTCATTTCAGCAGACAGACATCCGAGCATCAGTTTGACAACATGCAGAGACAGTTCACTGCGATCTTCAAGAGTCTGATGGATAAGGGAGTTTTGGAGAATGATGATGCCGAGATGATGGCGATGGAGTATTACGCTCCCGTATCAATTCTCATCCAGCTCTGCGACAGAGAGCCCGACAGAAAAGAAGAGGTTCTCGGAACAGTTGAGAAGTATATCGACTTCTTCCTGGACAGATATTTCAAAAATGCTCAAACCGCATAAAGAATGTGCAACGGATCGCCGGCCCAGTGCCGGCGATTTTTTTGTTGTTGACAATAATAAAATTAAGTGTATATATTGAGTATATACAATGATTGATCATTAAGGCGGAAAGGTTAAGCGCTGATCTGACCGCCGAGCGCGCAAAGGAAATCTATATGGACATTATCATCAGTAACAGCTCAGGTGTGCCTATTTATGAGCAGATTGAGGAACAGATCAAGAGCCTGATCATGACAGGCGAGCTTGCGGCAGGGGACGCCCTTCCGTCAATGAGGATACTTGCAAAGGATCTTAAGATCAGTGTTATCACAACCAAAAGAGCATTTGAAGATCTCGAACGTGACGGCTACATCGAATCCGTTGTGGGCAGGGGGAGTTTTGTAAAAGGTATCAACCCCGAACTTGTGAAGGAGAATATGAAGTTCGTCATTGAACAGCATCTGGAGAAGGCCGCAGATAAGGCAGTCATGGGAAAGGTATCACTTGATGAGCTCAAAGAGATGCTTGAGATCATTTATGAGGAAAAAGCAGACAAGGATTGAAACAGAATATTTTGTTTCATGAGGTGAATACTAATGGACGAAGTTAAGAACGTAATCGAACTTAAGAACGTCACCAAGGATTACGGTGATTTCAAACTTGATAATGTAAGCTTTGCCGTGCCGGAAGGAACCGTGTGCGGATTCATCGGTCAGAACGGTGCGGGCAAGACTACCACCATCAATCTGATCCTGGATGTGATCAGACGTGATTCCGGAGATATCACTCTTTTCGGCGAACCGGTAAATAAGGATACATCATACTTACGCGAAGATATCGGTGTCGTGTTCGATGAGATGGGCTTTCATGAGTTTATGACCGGCCGTGATATCAATATCATGATGAAGAATATCTATAAGAACTGGGACGAGGAGGTATTCTTCGATAATCTGAAGAAGTTCTCGCTTCCCTCTAAAAAGAAATGCGGAGCTTTCTCCAGAGGTATGAGAATGAAGCTGCAGATAGCAGTAGCCCTTTCCCATAATGCGAAGCTCCTTATTATGGACGAGCCCACCAGCGGACTGGATCCAATCGTAAGAAACGAGATGATAAATATTTTCAGGGAATTTGTTGTAGAGGAGGATCACACGATCCTTCTGTCTTCGCATATCACAAGCGACCTAGAGAAGATTGCGGATGAGGTTGTATTCATTAACGCCGGAAAAATAGTCCTTGTCGGAAACAAGGATGAGATTCTCGAAAAGCATGGCATACTAAAGTGCAGAAAAGATGACGCATCGAGGGTAAGTGAATCTCTTATAGTGCACTCCGAAGTCAGCGATTACGGTGCAGAGATATTGGTTAATGACAGACACACAGCTGAGAAACTCTATCCCGGTATGGTGATTGAAAATGCACCGCTTGAAGATATTATGATCCACTATGTCAACGCAAAAAGATGAAAGTGAAATCGTGAGGTAATACCATGAAAGGTTTGATAATTAAGGACATTATGTGCCTTAAGAAACAGCTCACCACTTTTGTTTATGTCATATCGGGAGTGGTGGTCATATCGATTCTTTATGTTCTGAGCAGCCGTTTCGGCAATCTTGCGGAAGTCGGAAAAGTGTTGCTTGATGAAAATAATAATATGACTCAGGTTGATGTTAAAAATCTGGGTTCCATGGTTCTTATCATGTCCATGCTGATCCCTATAGTCAGTGTGGGAGATATGGTGAATGTATTCATAGCTGACGGCAAGGCCGGTTTTTTCAAAGTATCCGCTTCTCTTCCCGTCTCTATGAAAAAGAGAATGTTGTCAAGATTTCTGACGATCTATGCATTGTTTGCAATAGGTGCTGCAGTGGATATCGTTCTTGCCATGGTCCTGAGTTCACTTACCGATATTATGGGATTCGGAAGCTTTCTTGGGATCATTGTTTCATCGGCATCTTTATTAAGTATCTACAGTGCTTTTCTGATCCTCTACTGTGTAATACTCGGATATGGTAAGGAGCAATATGCGCAGTATTTCTCACTTCTTACAATTGCCTTATCTTTTGTGATCATAAAGTTTAAGAGCGTGAAATTCGTGATAATCCACGTACTTGGTGACGGCGTCGGTTTTGATTCTTCTGTATTCTGGAAGCCTCTGGATTATTTTCGACAGAAGGGATATGTTTTCCTTTTGATCGCGCTTTTTGTGAGTGTTTTTTCTTATTGCCTTTCTTTATACTTTGCGGAAAGAAAGAGGGGTGTCATCTGATGGGAGGATTATTATATAAGGATTTTATTTCTATCAGGGGTAAAAGGCTGGTCACCGGTTTTTCGGTGCTGACTCTGCTTATGATCATAATAAAACTGATCGTGGCAAGTGTCGGAACCCCGATCGGACTTATGGTGGAAAATGATGAAGGTGAGATCTTTTCATTCCTCGAATATCTTATTTCAATGCCGGCTCAGATGATGCCGATCATGTTTCTCTGTTTTATTTCCAACTGGGTCCCGAACGTGCTGAAAAATGACGAGAAGAGCAAGATACATTCGTTTTTGTCAGCGATGCCTGTTTCAAAGAGTACTTATATCGCGGAAAAATATGTATTTATAGGCATATGCATTTACATATGTTTTTCTCTCAGCATGGTGTGGAATATCATTTCCATGGCATTTTTACCGGATGGTTTTGTACTTGATCTTTTGATGTTATATTCGTCAATACTTATTGAGCTTTTCTCCCTGGCATTTATCGGTGCAACCATAGAGTTTCCGGTTTTTGTTGCCTTCGGGAAAGAGAAAGGGCAGATGATCAAGACAGCCATACTTGAGGTGATTGCATGTTGCGTGACGGCATATCTGTTCTTTGGAGACCTGAGTGTTTTTGAAAAGGTGGATATAGGTAAGATCATGGAATGGGCCCAAACACATTCTTTTGCGCTTACATTCATGTCGGTCATTACCCCGCTTATAACTCTTTCGATCTATTACATATCGTTCCGTATTTCAGTGCGGATATATGAGAGAAAGGAGAGGGAGTATGAGTGAAGTAAAGGCTTTGAATATTTCAGGTGAAAAAGCAAAAAGAAGTGTACGGGAATACAGTGATACCGGGAGACTGCTGATCTATCTGGGGCTTACCTTTACACTTACTTATATCTGGTATTTTATCGCAAATCCCGACAGATCGACCTGGGAAGATATGGGACACATGAGGCAGTCTTTTGTCGCTCTTGGAATGATGTTTCCGGTTATATCCAATGTGCTTACGAGAGTTATCACGAAGGAAGGATGTAAATTCGGCGGAGAAGATAATTCATATTTTGGTATCACTTTCAGAGACAGAAAGTGGGTCTTCTTCATAGCTGCAGTATTTATTCCCTGGTTTTATACGGAATTGAGCAGTCTGATCGAGATTGCGCTCTCACCTGCCTCATATGATCCGGAATATTATATCAGTCTGGAAATTGAAAAAAGGCTTCTGCTACTCCTTCCGGTAGCAGCCATTGTATCGGGTGTTGTGGGCTCCTTTGCCGCATTCGGAGAAGAGGGCGGATGGCGCGGATACATGATGCCGAAGCTCATTAAGATAATGGGACGCGGTAAAGCTCTGATTGTCGGAGGCATCATCTGGGGACTCTGGCATGCTCCCCTTACCTGTATCGGTCACAATTTCGGGACGGATTACCCCGGATTTCCTTATGTCGGAATATTAAAAATGTGCATAATGTGCATCCTTATGGGAATCATCCTCACATATCTCACCGAAAAGAGCAGGTCTGTCTGGCCGGCTGCGATCATGCATGCGGTAAATAATGCAGGCCCATCGATACTTGCGGGATACATAAACCCGGATTTTGCTCCGGACACATTCCTTGGAAGGAATGCAGGATTTATCGGATTGATCATTGCCCTTTTAGCTACCACTATCATAATTATGATAAAATGGAGAAAGTCGTGAAGTATCTGAAAGGGAGAAGAGATAATGAAAAAGCGATTGGTTCATTTGGCATTTGCAGGCTTGATGGCACTTACACTTTGCGGTTGTTCTTTGAATTTCGGAAATAAGGTTCCCACTGGCTGGTACAATGAAACCCTCGAATATTACAGAGAAGGATTTTCATCGGATTGGGCCAATGAAAGAGATGATCTGTTCATCCACGATGAAATGAAAGATCCGAATAACAGATTCGGATACCTCCTTCGTGATCTTAACGGTGACGGAGCTGATGAATTACTTATAGGTATCATGGATGATTCCGAAGAGACCAAATTCACAGATCTGTTTATCTGGCACAGTGACTTCGGTGCGTTCAGATCACTTAACTGCGGCGAAGGATATTATATGTATCTGTGTGACAATGACGTTATCAGGATGGATTCCTGGTACGGTTCCGAAACCAAGGTTGATTACATGGTATACAATCCCGAGGGTGACTCCTTTATCATAGTTGACGGAGGAAGCAATCCCGGACATTTTGAACTGACGGAGTTTTAAATGAAAAAAACTGATCTGCACAAAGAACTTAAAAAGCTTCAGGATTTAAAATACCGGGACATGCAGGTAAAGATCATTCCCAATCTGGAGCCTTCATCCATCATCGGTGTCAGGACTCCGGAACTTAAAGCCATGGCAAAGGAGATCTTAAAGTCCGGAGAGTATGCGGATTTCTTAAATGACCTTCCTCATAAGTATTTCGAGGAAAATCAGCTGCATGCATTCATCCTGTCGGGCATGAAGGATGCGGATGCATGTTTTGAAGAACTTGAAAAATTCCTTCCCTATGTCGATAACTGGGCAACATGCGATCAGATGTCTCCCAAGGTTTTCAAGAAGCATAAGGATGAGCTTCTTAAGCGTATCAAAGTATGGATTGCATCAGGCGAGCCTTATACCATCCGCTTCGGTGTCGGCATGCTAATGGAGCATTTTCTGGATGATGACTATGATGTAAAATACCCCGGAATGGTGGCAAAACTCAGATCCGACGAGTATTACGTCAATATGATGATCGCTTGGTATTTTGCCACAGCTCTGGCAAAACAGTACGAAACCATCGTCCCTTTTATCGAGAAGAAAAAGCTGGATAAGTGGACGCACAATAAGGCTATACAAAAATCCGTTGAAAGCTATAGGATCACAGATGAGCAGAAGGCTTATCTCAAAACGTTAAAGATTTAATAGGTGACAATGGGGACGTACCCCATTGTCAGGAAGTTCGTCCTGACAGAGGGGTACGTCCCCATTGTCACCATGTCACCCCCAAAAAGGAAAAACACCATGCACTACACACACATTTTATTCGACCTCGACGGAACTCTCACCGACTCCGGTCCGGGAATAATGAACGGCTTTGAATATGCCATTACCAAGATGGGAGGTACGGTAGAAGATAAGTCTCAGCTTAAGAGATTTGTGGGACCGCCTCTTGAAGAATCCTTCGGAACCATGCTGGGTTATTCACCGGAAGATACTGTTAAGGCCATCGCAACATACAGAGAGTATTATTTCCAAATGGGCGGAGTTCTTGAAAATGAGGTCTATCCGGGAGTTGTAAAGCTTCTTGAAGATATCAAAGTGATGGGACTGCACTCGGCGGTGGCTACTTCAAAGTTTGAGAAAGGAAC
Organism: Lachnospiraceae bacterium; assembly: GCA_017962825.1. Lineage (GTDB taxonomy): Bacteria > Bacillota > Clostridia > Lachnospirales > Lachnospiraceae > AC2028. Next base: position 8,234 of record JAGCUO010000071.1, read on the forward strand.
CATGATAGTTCTTGATCACTTTGATCTGACAAGGTACTTTGACGTGATCGGATGCGGTAATGATACTGACCGTAAGGCCAAGAAGGACATCATCAGATATGTCATAAACGCTTACGGTATCACGGATCTTAGTAAAGTCTTGATGGTGGGAGACAGGCATTACGATATAGATGCCGCAAGAGAGATCGGAATAGATTCCGTAGGTGTTCTGTACGGTTACGGAAATGAAGAGGAGTTTAAAAAGGCCGGGGCGACCTATATAGTCGCAAGGCCGGAAGATATTATAAATTTGCTTTAATAGTGACAGTGGGGACGTTTCATTTTTGTCATCTGGTGAC
>JAGCUO010000072.1 GCA_017962825.1 Lachnospiraceae bacterium
AGCCGGATCAAAGATGATATGAAGCCCGGATACAAGGTTAAGCTGACTCTTAATTCGGCTAAAGGCAAAGAACCCTTCTATGAAAAGTTTGGCTTCAGGGTACGTCCGAATGATGATGCCGGTCCGGGTATGGATCAGTGGCTGACATTGGAAGATTGATTTATCAGGAGAATGATCTTCTGCTGTAGTAAGGATGGCTGGTATGGAACACAGAAAGGGTAAGAGATTGGTTATTGCAATTGTTGTTATCGCAGTTCTTGCGATCGCCATAAGAATAATATTATTTCCTCCGGTAAAGGAAATCCCGGTTACGGGACAGTACCGGATTTCGTCTGAGGATTACTGGGTGACCGAGGATAAGGAGGATCCCTATTCCAAGGATGGAAGCTACAGACAGCTTCAGGTAAGAAAATGGTATCCACTTGATTGCGACGAATCCAATCCTGTTATCATCGCGTCACATGGTTCGTGCGGTACGATAGATAATAACGTTTCGCTTTACCGCGAACTTGCCAGCCATGGTTATATCGTTCTTGCTGTGGCACACCCCGGACAGGCCGCCAGCGTAAAATTCGAAAACGGCCGTAAGAGTGGTCCGAGTGGTGAATTCATGAAGGAAATGTCCGCGCTGAATCCTGAAGAGGATCCGGATAAGGCATATGAGCTGTTCGATAAGTGGATGGAGATCAGGACGGATGACCTTAATGCCGTTATGGATGACTGGGTATCGAGGGAAGGAGAAACACGATTTATTACAGAAGGTCATTCGCTTGGCGGTTCCGCGGCATATGCGATGGCCAGGATTAGGACGGATGTTATCGGCTGTATCGCACTGGAGTCGCCCTTTATGTACGATATTAAGGGGGTGGAATCCGGAGAGTATATATTTGACGACAGCGATTATAATGTTCCTCTTTTGAACATCTATTCGGATGCAAGCTACCCTCATCTGAGGGAATGGAAACAGTATCGTAACAATGCAAGATTTCTTGACAGTGACAACGATCTATACACAAACATCCACTATGAAAATGTAGGACATATGGGACTGTGCGATCTGTCGTTGGCCTCACCGGTTCTTGCGGCAATACTGGATAAAGGATTTCAGAAAGTATCCGCAAGAGAACAGCTGGTACGGATAAATGAGGACTGCCTTAAGTGGATCAAGAAGACGATAGAGAACGAATAGTATGAGGATGTCGGATGATGTACATTGACTCTTTCCACTTTCCGGGAGTGAATGCGGAAGAACAGTTTGTTAATTATATAAGCAGAACCTGTTATAGTTCTTTCTATCCTTTTGGAGTGTTTACACTCAATCAGCTGCAGGAATTGTCATTTTCGGAGATAACCATTCTCTATGGAAATAACGGTTCCGGCAAGAGCACGGCACTTAATCTGATGGCTGAGAAGCTGAAAGCAAAGAGAGATACTCTGTTCAACCGCAGCAGCCTCTATGACGATTATCTGAAGATGTGCAAATATGAACTTGTTCCCGGAGAAAAGCCTGAAGAGATCAGAATGATCACAAGCGATGATGTGTTTGATTTTATTCTCAATCTGAGAGCTCTGAATGAGGGCGTGGACCGAAAAAGAGAGCAGGTCTTCGATGAATGGATAGAGAATAAGAATTCCGGATTCAAAATGAGATCGCTTGATGATTACGATCAGCTGAAAAAAATAGTTGATGCCAGATCCAAATCGCAATCGAAATATGTCAGAGATTCTATAGGAAGCAATATTATCGAACACAGTAACGGAGAAAGTGCTCTTCGGTATTTCTCGGAGAAGATCAAAGACAACGGATTGTATCTGCTGGATGAGCCTGAAAATTCACTTTCACCGCAAAGGCAGAAGGAACTGCTGGAATTCATCCAGAATTCATCAAGATTCTTCGGATGCCAGTTCATCATAGCGACACATTCACCTTTCCTGCTGGCTCTGCGTGGAGCACGTATCTATGATCTGGATGAGAATCCGGTAGATATTAAGAAATGGACGGAGCTCGAAGGCGTGAAAACGTATTTTGATTTCTTTGATGATCACAGAGATGAGTTCATTTGATTTAGGATAGGAAAGCATTGTTATGGAAGAAAAAAATGATTCTATAATCATCAAAACAGCTGAAACCGATGAAGAACTCTGCGGCAGGGGATATGTGCACTGTACTGCATGGCAGGAAGCTTACAGAGGTATTGTATGTGACAGATATCTTGATACGATGACCGTAGAGGCAACAACCGCTCGTGCCAGAAACTTCCCGGAAAATACTCTTGTAGCTAAGGATGGAGATAAAGTCGTTGGATTTGCGGTTTATAGTCCATCGAGAGATGAGGATCTGCCGGATGCAGGAGAGATTGACGCAATCTATGTTCTCTCAGAATACTATGGCCGGAAAGTAGGCTATAGATTAATGAATGAAGCAATCTCCAGACTTAATGAATACAAAACCATATTTATGTGGGTGCTTGAAAAGAATGAGAGAGCCATTTCTTTCTATCACAAATATGATTTTGAGTTTGACGGATGCAAAAAGGAATGGACTCTTGGTACTCCGGTTTCAATAGTCAGAATGATAAAGAAAAGACAGTAATCCGGGGCCCTGTTCTATGATCATGAACATAATATTTTACTGTGTATGTGGACTGAGATGAAAAAAAGATTATTGATTTTGACAATTGCATTTATGCTTATTTTTTTATCGGCGTGTTCAAAGCATAATGATGAGGCACCATCTGAAGATATATCAGAGAGTGTAAATCAAATCATAGATAACCAAAGGATTGTATTTATTATGTCCGTTTCCTCTTATGACGAACCATATATGGAAGGTTATTTTATTGATACGGAGGGAAAGAAGCATTGCTATCGGTTTATTGACCGAAGACCTTTTGATTTAATTGATCAAGAATACGAATTCCTTTTAGAGCATTATGAGGAGTTTGAGACATCGGAATTCTTTAGTGAAGAAGAATTAAGAGAGATCATAGAATGTTTATGCCTCGTAAATTCTGAAGCAAACAGAATAAAAGAAGGAGACATGATTTTTGACTACCCATATCATGCTTTGTATGGAATCAGACAAAAGGATGGGAATGAAGAAATAGTTTGGTTAAGATCTTTTACCGGAATCGACGAATCATTGGATGATCCCTATGCAAATAGACTATATGAGATGTTTGGTGACTCATGGGATTATCTTGATTTGGAACCTTAGGTTTTCTAAAAAAGTATGGAATTATGAAAATGAATCCTTGGGAAGATATTAGCCTTGATGATTATGAAAGGCATATGAGCCTTGAGACGGTAAAGCAGCTTCAGGCAATGAATTCAATAATGAAAGAACAGTTTGAAGCTTATGATGTTAATTCTGCAATGGTTCTCGGAGCGGCAGGTGGAAATGGGCTTGAGCATATTGATAACAAAAAATACCGTAAGGTTTACGGCGTTGATTATGTGCGTATCAATCACAGCATGACAAAGGAGCATTATATTTCTTTTGTGGCGACGGCTTCATCCGATGATATGCAGATGGTGAAGCTCTATCCTGAAGGGAGTGCTGAAGCACGGTTTAAGATCAGGGGAGTCAGAAGGATATTCTTCTACTGCAACCGTGACGGTCTGTTTTTGATCGATCCGGTAAAGGGGATTGATGACAAGGAAAGCGGTTATGATGATTCTCAAGAGAGAAGAGAACTGGAAAAGGCTGCAGATATGCTGTTTGGATAGTGTGACGGAGGCCGGATTATGAAGAAATGGTTTGACGAAGAGTATGAATTTACCGTAGAGGTTGTGGGATTCCTTCGAGGGGATCATACTGAGCGATATTGCAGAAACGGAGAAGAGATCGGCGATAAGTATACCTGCACATATGGCTGTCCTGTGAATCAAGATGGATACGGTATATGTTCTAAGACAATGATGA
>JAGCUO010000073.1 GCA_017962825.1 Lachnospiraceae bacterium
CCTTTTCGATGTCGTTAACAGGTTCATTACCCTGATACTGTATAAAGTCCACATTCAAAGGATTATATTTCACAACATAATTGCCGGTATCTCCCAGCACATTGATCAGTGACTTCTTTATATCCTCGGAAACACAGACCAAATTGGTATACTTCTCTAAAGCCAGACGCTCGTTCTCAGCACTTCCGTACAGAGATTGAGTATAGTAATGATGATTATAATCTGTATGGCACCATTAGAATTTTCTCTTATTATTGAACTCAGAGATTATCTTGGTGACTTCTCCGTCCTTAAGAGCAATGACCACATCAAAGTCATTGTTTGCTTTCAGCTTGTTATAACGGTATCTGCATATTGCTTTCTGAGCCATGCATCTGACATAAGCTTTGCTGAATTTGCCCTTGGTTGTTTTCGGCACAGTCTTGTAGATGTATTTTACGTTTTCAGGAAATAACTCATCAAACCTCCTGTGTTTATAGATGGTCATTACCGTGACATCGTATTTGTCATGCCATCTTTCCGCAAAATCCACAAGAAGTTTTTCTACGCCTCCTCCGGCCAGAAGATCATTTACGATAAGGATTTTTTTCATAAATATGCTATCACTTTCTATATTTTTTTTCGTATGCGATAAATCTATTTAATTCTTGTCACGCATCAATAAGCTCCGGTCCTCTTTAATACCAGCTGAACCGCTGTCTTTATGATGATCTTGAGATCAAGCCATATACTCCAGTTATCGATGTAATAAGTATCCAGTGCGACAACTTCCTCAAAATCAGTGATCTGGCTTCGACCGCTGGTCTGCCACATTCCGGTAATGCCGGGTTTTATGGACAGACGTCTCCAATGCTTGGTGTCGTACCTTTCAACTTCATCGACAGTAGGAGGACGGGTTCCGACCAGGCTCATCGATCCGAATAAAACATTAAACAGCTGCGGAAGCTCATCGAGCGAAGTCCTTCTGATGAATTTGCCTACCCGCGTAATGCGGGGATCATCCTTGATCTTGAACATAAATCCGCCGGAGACATTGTTCTGCTGCTCCAGTTCCTTCTTTCGCGCTTCCGCATCGACAACCATACTGCGGAATTTATAGATCTTGAAGCGGCGTCCGTTCTTGCCGACACGCTCCTGCTTAAAGATAACGGGTCCCTTGGAATCAAGTTTTATCAGAATGGCAACAATGATCATCGGGATTCCGAATACGATGATCCCGAATAAGCTTCCGAGCAGATCTATGACACGCTTGACGAACTGTGAATACACGTTAAGATCTACATTATGATAAGTCAATGCGGGATACGGTCCTATATTGCAGATCGCACTGCTTGTATGAGAAATATGGTATGGTCTTTCCAAAACACGTGTGATCAGTCCCATTTCCAGGCATAGCGCCACATACTTTTCATAACTGACGGGCTGAGCCCTGTGCTGCATGAAAAAGACCTGATCGATGGAATGCTCATGGACGATCTCCTCCAGCTGATCGATCGTACCGAGATACGGTGTATCATCGTCTTCAGCAATATAATGCGATTCCGGGAGATAGCCGATCACCTCCACGCTCATGCTGTTGTGCGCGAGAAAGCGTACTACTTTGGTGTACATTGCCTTCGATCCCACAAAAAGTGTTCTCGAAGCATAGGTCTTTCTCTTTCGGAGAACCTTTCGCATCACAAAAGCACTCAGCAGCAAAAATGCATATTCAATGATACAGAAGATCACATAGAAGAAAATGCTGACCTTGCATCTTCCTACCCAGAAAGCAAGAACAAGCACGAGTCCGTTGGCATAGATAAATGACCAGCTGAGATAGTTCAGCCAGCGGTCGAAATAAAAGAACAGTGTGGTGTCATACAGCCTTTTATTGTTGTTGAAAACGATGATAAGTAAGATGGCCGACGCGTGAAGGATATAATAATCCAGATTAGCTATATACTTGAACTTATAGATGACCGAGGTTACAACAAATGCCAGGGAAGCAAGTATAATATCGGACATAAAATATGCGATATTGTAATTGGCATTTTTACTACGGTTTCTCATTATTCCCCCGCCATTAAACGCAAGTATATTAGAACCATCTATCCGTAATGAGATTCGTCCTAAATCCCAAATGCCCAAAAACAGATGGTTCAAATATCGGTCTAAATATTATATTGCTTTTGGCTGATATCGTCAAATCGGCGACAGATCTGAGTTTGCGTTAAATAACGCATGGAATTTAAGTGCAGATCGGTATATTATGTATACTTCCTTATATGCCGAACATCTCTCCGCGGGCATCGAGTCTTCCGAGCTCCATGTCGTAGCCTTTGTTATGATTTGTCTCAAGCGAAAAATTCATCAATGTGTTCCTATTTCATATATTCATCCATCAGCTCGGTAATTTTGTCTGTGTCTATCCCCGATATCGCATCAAGCATTTTTTTAACGATGGTCTGTTTATTTCCAGGATGCGAATAGCCCTCCAATTCTTTTCCACACTCTTCCATTCCGTCCATATCAAGATTATCACAGGCTTCCCTGAGTTTATCGAAGATCTCTTTTATTCTGTCATCCGATATCTCGGACTTATCATCTGAGGCGGAAGGATTCTCCTCCGAAGATCCGTCAAAATACTTCGACAGCCTTACAAGAAGCTTCTGGTACATTGTCATAGCTGTCTCATGATATTTCCTGATCTCATTTTCATCTTCCGCTTTGCCGGCTAACTCAAGTTTTTCTGCTATATCACCGAGATCATATGCACCGATCTGTCGGGAAGTGCTCTTTAACGAATGAGTCTTTATCGCATAATTATGCCAGTCGGATGCAACGTAAGCATTCTCAATCGATGACATGTTTTCTTTGCCGGCCTTGAAGTAATCCTCGACAACCTTTTTGAAAAGTGCTTCGGTACCCAGCCCTTTGATCGCCTTAACGCAGTCAAGGCAGTCATAGATCTGATCGTAGCTTTCTTCTTTTACAGGTTCGGTTTCCTTTTCTTCGTTGATGAGATAGTTGGGAAGCCATTTTATCAGTTTGGCATTAAGCTGGTTGACATCGATCGGTTTGGCGATCATATCCACCATTCCCGCCTTAAGGAACAGTTCCTTGCTTCCTTCCATCACATTCGCCGTAAGGGCTATTATCGGTGTATCATCGGCTTCGGGAAGAGTCTGTCTTATCTCACGTGATGTCTCAACTCCATCCATCTCAGGCATCATATGATCCATAAGTATAAGATCGAAGCGTTCCTCTTTTAATTTCTCTATTGCCTCCATACCGCTCTGTGCAATAGAACATTTGACCTCAAGAGGCTCAAGAAGACCGACCGCAATACTCAGATTGATAGAGTTATCATCAACGATCAGTATCTTAGCATCGGGTGCGGTAAAGTGGACATATTTCGCCTCTCTTGTCTTAAACTTCATCTGATCTATGGTCTTGCCGTTAAACGCAAGGACCATTGCGAGTGTTGACAATGGCTTTTTGAGAATGCGGAGATTCTTCCTGTCGCTTCTGTATGTCGAATCAAATTCGCAGAGCATGATACCCATGACATCGGGATGCTCATCGAGGAAGCTCTGCATTTCATTTTTATAGTATGTGCTTTCAAAGAAAAGATAATCATGTTTGCCGGTAGGCGAGTATTTCTCAAGTGAAGTGATCAGTTTGCCCTCAAGCCCGAATCTGTTCATTTCATTCGTAAATTCATCCTGCATTAACGCATTCTCATTCAGGCAGAACACATACTTATTCTCCGCATCATCGACTACAAGATCCCTTTTTTTATTTGAGACCTTCTGAGGAACGGTAAACCAGAAATCACTGCCTTTTCCGTATTTGCTGTTGACACCGATCTCACCGCCCATCGCTTCAACAAGTCTCTTGGAGATTGCAAGTCCGAGACCTGTTCCTTCGACATTCCTGTTTCTCTTGTTGTCAACCTGCTGGAAGCTGACAAAAAGCTTCTTAAGATCTTCTTCCTTGATTCCCCGTCCGGTATCCACAATGTGGAATTCGAGTTTGACCTCGTCATCGGAAATATGATGACATGTCAGTTCAATCTTAACAATTCCGTGATCGGTGAACTTGATCGCATTATTTGTAAGATTGATGAGGACCTGTCTGATCCTCATATTATCTCCGATAAGCTCATGAGGAAGCGTAGTATCAACCAGGAATATAAAGTTGATATTTTTCTCGCCGATCCTCGATTCCATGATATATGAAATATCATTTACTTCCGAAAGCGGTTCATACTTTTCGGGAATGATCTCCATCTTCCCCGCCTCGATCTTGGAAAAATCAAGTATGTCATTGATTATTGTCAGAAGATTCTTACCCGAACTCGAGATCTGATCGAGAAGATTTCTTACGCTCGGTGATACATCCTTTTCTCTCTGGGCTATCTCGGCAAGACCGATAACAGCATTCATGGGAGTACGGAGTTCATGACTCATATTGGCAAGAAAGTCCGACTTCATCTTAGCCGCTCTTTCCAGCTCATCATTCATTTCTTCCATATACTTCATCTGCTTTACGGATGCAGTTGAATCATGCATGATATAAACAGTGCCTATTTCATGATGTTCAGGTCCTATAACGGATCTGTTTATCCTGAAATAATAATCCGTATCACCGTTTTTATATATCAGAACATTGTATTTAGGATCCAGAGGGCTGGCAGCCAGACGTTCTTCAAAAACATGTAGATTCTTTATCCCTTCAAGTGATTCTTCCGTAAGGACAACCTTCAGACGGTCATTCAGATGAACAAGCTCGCCGAACTTGTTATAGATTATAAGTCCGTCGGTCATATCATTCGCAAAATCATACAGAACCGTGTCACGGAGTTTGAAATCGGAATAAATAAACAGATAATAATAATCCAAAAAACAGATAAAATTCATGATAATGGTATGGATCCATACGGGCCATTCAAGAATGAACGTAAGAAGTATCATGGCAAGCATGATGCCCTGGAACACACCAAATATGATGTACTTGAACTTGAACTCCTTCGGGACATGATGAAGATAATACATCATAACCGTAAAGATAATAAGTGCATTAACCACGCAAAGCCCCAGAAAAACCGGAAGCACAAATGAATGGTACTCGCCTCCGGGCATGCAGGCCACCCACCATTCCCTTCCGAACACGCTGAAGTAATCATATTTTATCCATGAATCTTTGAATGCGGATACGGCAACAAGACCCGTCTGGAATATACAGATCAGGCCCATGACTATATAGCAGTCATAATGCTTTTTAAGGGAATCGGAAACTTCGACCGTCCAGAGTGTGCCGAAGAAGAGCCACGGATAAATAAGGTAATAGAGGATCAGCGCACGCCTCGCCTCTTCAAGGGTATCCGCAGCAAGAATATAAAGGCAGAAAATATTTAAGATAACTACAAGGATGGAGGTAAAAATGTATCCTATGTTTTTATGTTTCTCGGTCAGACTAAAGATGACAGTTCCGATACAGACGATCATCAATATTGTAAAAACCAGATAAAAACCCATGGATTACCTCCCCTGTAAGTTAACCGATGAATTTTTCTATCGTTCCGAGCAATTTCTCCCTGTCGAGAGGCTTGAGAAGATAACCCTGAGGCTTTAATACAAGTGCCTCTTTGATCTTTTCTTTATCGGTGACACCGGTAAGAAAAACAATGGGAGTGGTTTCAAGCTTCGGAATGGTGCGCAGGGTTTTATACGTCGATGGACCGTCCTCACCCGGCATCTCATAATCCAGCAGTATCATATCTGTGTCCTTATTTTCAAGGAACTTATACGCTATCTTTGAACTTATCGCGGTCGCAACATCATAGTCATCGGAAAGCTGTTCCTTGACCACCTTCAGCATAACAGGATCGTCATCGATGATGAGTATGTGTTTACGCCTCTGCTGTTCTTTGAGCTGCTCGAGTTTGAGCTGAAGCTTTACTTCCTCTTCCGCTTTCTTTTCCTTTTCATGCATATAGTCGAGGATGCCTTCTTTTATCCTGTCAATGGATATGGGCTTTTCAAATGTCTCCTCAGCCATATATACGACAGTTTCATTAAATGCCTTGCAATCGTCATGATCTCCACAGATAAACACAAAGATACCTTCTCTTGTAAGTATCCTCTTCATCTCGATGAGAACATTGTATTCATCCCTTGTTTCACCGTTCAGGCAGATTATGAAAATATCGGGTTGGAAAAGATTGATATGATTGACCAGATCTTCATAGCGAAGAGAGGTGGTCAGAAGATTAAAATCATCCGAAAGATGATTAAAGAAATCGTCAATAATGATCTTCTGCTTTCCGGAGATCAGTACACTGTATTTTTTCATAAAAGCCCCCACTTTATAAGAAAAAAATTTGCAAAAACATTTAAAATATTATAACATCGGATACCAATAAATTAAAACCATATTATTGCGCTTTCCAGCTTGTATTCACCATAGGATCCATGCAGACCGGATCG
>JAGCUO010000074.1 GCA_017962825.1 Lachnospiraceae bacterium
ATCAAAAATCACAACTGCAACAGCTTTCCTCGGATAATGGATCTGATAATAATTTTCTATTATTTGTCCGCTGGGAAGAGCAACTCTGTCTGAATATAAACATACATGTCCGCTTTCATAGATAGTGGTTCTTGCGAGTCTCTTGGGCATATTGCTATCATTTTTCATCTCTAAAACCTTTTCCTTACTTTTTAGGATTTCACTTGGCACGATATTTTAAAAGATAATTCAAAATGCTTACCATCCGCGAGCTTCTTTTATAGCTTCATCAGCTATAATGAATTCTGCATACAGATCATATTCTTCATAATATCCGGAATCTGCTGTATCTCTGATTACCTTATGGATTCTATAATGGCCGTCAGGTACAGTTCCGTACATTGTTGACCAAAACGAAGCAAGTTGAGTTGAAGTATTCAAATCTATATCATAAACCATATCATTCCACTCATTATCCTTGGTATATTCAACCAAAGACCACTCACCGTTTTCATCCATAATCTCCAGTTCCAAAAACGATCCTGTTGATAATTCTCCATGAACGGATCCACCGGTTTGGGTAAAAACAAGAGTTACTCCTAACGAATTTGGTCTGTCAACATTCATGGTAAGGCCGATTGCATCAGCAGAAACCTGTCCTGTCTTCCACTCATCATAAGCTATCGTGTATCTGGGAAACACATCCGGGATCATTGACTTGATCAAAGGCTGAAATTGTTTGGCCTGGTCATAGGATATAGCCCACCATTTCGCATCTGGGGTTCGAATGTAACTGTTTCCAAAATGATTCAAGCTAAATGTTTCTTCGTCGGTGACAATATCTATAATCCAGCCGCCCCCGGTATATTCATTCATTTCTTCATCTGTTTTAGATGTAGAATCTAACTCCAGCTTTGATAAATACTCCAATAAGCTTGCAATTTTATCACCATCAGTATATGAGAACTCTCCTTCCATCATTCCTGTTACAGTTATTTTTTTGATATTTTCAGGGAGATTGAGCAGCAACCTATCATGGTCAGAAATAATATATTGTGATTCTGAAGAATCTGGTATTGCACCATCAAAAGAACATGCTCCTAATATTGTACATACCAGTATTGAGAGCAGTAAAAATATATAATGAGACCTTTTATCATTTGAATTATTCATGATTATCCCTCTAAATACCTCAAACCAGTCATGCGCTTCGTTAACAAATTCCAAGATATTTGTTATTGCGAATTCTTACTCTCTATCAGACCTAATCCAATATGATTATATATCATATAGGCTCGCATTTATACCGGTTCCAGGAAGTTAACTGCTTCGGATTCTATAATTTCTAAAATGAGCAAGCATCGCCAAATGCTAGCATTTTGGCAAAAAATCCCTTTTTGGCCCCCCTGTCCCCAAATCATCTGAAATTGATTTTGTCCATCAAATGTCCGCGCTTGTCCATTTACCCTTATAAAAAGGCATGATATTCTTATACTGCGCTTTGAGAGTAAATATAAGCCTCGAAGTCCTCAGGATCACATCCAAAAGGACATCGGGGCTTTGTTATTTGCAGACTTATTTTGAACCTATTGAATCCGAGAAAGGAGGCATTATGATAACTGAATACAGATGTAATGTCTCCCTTATTGATTCTTTGACGGAAGCCATCAAAAAAGATATTATGAGCGAGGATGAGCGTGCACAAATGCACGCAATGAAAAAAACGCTCATTGAAAATTTCATAAAAGAAAGACATAAAAATGCCATTAGCACATACCGGTCAGGTAAATACACCACCTATACCACACGTGTAGGAGGGGGTAAAAAGATCTCCGCTCAGTCATTGGATGCATTATATGAAAAGCTCTATTGTTTATATTCCGGCAAAACAATGAAGGAAACAGCCACCATGGAGAGTCTTTTCTCCGAAGCCCTAGAATGGCATTGCTCCGAAAACAGCAATACCCAAAAGACAAAGAGACGTCATAATGAACTCTTTGCAGCCCGCATATCCGGTTCTGAACTCGCTAAAAAACCCATTAAGGACGTTTCGGCACGTGATGTGAAGGTTTTCCTTAAATCTTTCAAAGACCGGGTTACAAGGACGACTCTGACGAATATTAAAACGATCATCAATTTTGTATTCGAATATGCGTGTGAAGAACTTGAGATTGTCCCTTATAATGTTGCACTCGGAGTAAAGACCAACGATATCAAAGTATTGCCTGAAAAGAATGTCTGTGACGATGCCTTCTCGGAATTTGAGATCCGTCGTCTGGTTACACATCTGATGCCATCTACCAATGTCTATGATGAGGCAATCGTTCTCTCGGTATATTTAGGTTTAAGACCGTGCGAGTTAGAAGCTTTGGAATGGGGTGATATTCATGAAAATACTCTCATTCTCAAAAAAGCCAATACAGAAAGCGGTAATCTCAAGACCGGAGATCATGCCAAAAGGCATAAGCACCTGTGCACTGATGCAATGTCTCTTTTACAGAGATATAGAGCAGAAAGACCGGACGCTGCTCTCATATTCCCCAATAAGGACGGAAAGTACATTGATGGCGATGTAATCAACAAACATCTTAAAAAGGCCTGTAAGGCCCTTTCCATCCCCTACAGGTCATTATATAAGACCAGGGCATATGTGATTACTCAGATAGCCTCTACAGGCGATTATGAGGCATCCAGAAAGACTGCGGGACATAGTAATTCATATATGCAGGATCATTATATAAACAGCAGTCTAACAGACATAAACAGATTAAACATTGAGAAAGCCCTGAATTTGGGCATTCAGACCGTTTCAGACCACTCTTTAAGCAAAGAAAAAACCTCGTAGATGCGATATCTACGAGGTTTTAACCGATGCGGAAGGCGGGACTTGAACCCGCACGACCGTGAAGCCACAAGAACCTTAATCTTGCTTGTCTACCAATTCCAACACTTCCGCGAACAAATGGTAATATACCAAAGATAAAACTTATTGTCAATCATATTTTTCAACTTTTTTTAAAATATTTTTTACCCCTTTGGAAGGCGCATGAATACTGGGTTTCATAAGACACATATATTTTATTTTTTTACGATGTTTATCAGAAATTTTTTTCTTCACTCTTATCATTTGCAAAACTTTTTTTCAACTGATAAATTATATATCGTTTATAAGTTAGTTAAGGAGAACTTTTATGTGGTTATTTTTTACTCTCGCCACTACCCTCATATGGGGGCTGGCGGAACTGTTTTACAAAAAGGGAGCTCGTCCCGATGAGAAATATTCTCACCTTAAGATCACCGTTTGCGTCGGTGTCGTCATGGGTATACATGCAGTCTTCGTACTGTTAACGGAAGGGCTGGCATACGATCCCATAAATCTTTTGTACTACCTGCCAGTATCACTCTGTTATATCCTCTCCATGGCTCTTTCATATTTCGGTATGCGTTATGTGGAGGAATCCATCTCTGATCCCATAGAGAATACCTCAGGCGCTCTATGTGCTCTCATGGCTGCAGTGATATTACATGAATCCATCGGATTACCTTCAGTCATCGCAATACTGATAATCCTGGCCGGTATATTGGGTGTAGGATTCCTTGATACACACGGCGATACGGACCGTAGTAAAAAGCTCGGTAAGAAGATGGCATTTGTTGCATTCGCAATGCCCTTCTGCTACGCCGTTATAGACGCCGTAGGTTCCTTCCTGGATATTTACTGGCTCGATATGGAAACAACTTATCTAAAGGGTGTTACAGAGGAAAATATAGAGCTTATCGCCAACACTTCATATGAGTTTACATTCCTCATCGTTGCCGTCGTTCTTTTCATCTTTATGAAAATAAAGAAAGTAAAGTTCGAACTTCCTACTCAGCGCGATAAGATCCTTGCAGCCGTATTCGAAACCGCAGGTCAGTTCACTTATGTATATGCAATGAGCGGAAACGGTGCCATAGCCGCTCCCATCATTTCATCAGTATGTGTGGTATCACTTGTGCTTTCCAGGATCTTCCTGAAGGAAAAACTTACAAAGAAGCAGTACTTCTTTATCTTCCTTGTTATCGTCGGAATTCTGATGCTTGCGGTAATAGAAGGTGATGCATAATATTTTCACGCATTATAAAAGGTCACTTCATACGAAGTGACCATTTTTATAGACCCTTTTTATCCTGCAATAAATGTCATTCCCTTTGCCCACATGGCAGCAAAAAGAAGCAGCTCTGCCCATAGTATCATGGCCTGCGGAGCCCTGTCATCGGCTACCCTGAGCTTATTCCAGCAATCGGCGATTATGACTACCATGATGAGAGAAATGCCGTATTTGAACAGATTAACGGTTCCCTCGAACACATACAGTAAAACGGCAAGTACAACGGCACTGATAAGAAGTATCTTATACCACTTGGGAAGCTTGTCATGGACCGTAGCTCCCATCATAAGGATCATAATGGGAACAAGTATCCTCAGATACTCAGATACATCGGAAGTCCAAAGTGCCATGGCACCCTTCCACTTTCCGCTGAAGCTGTGATCCCTTAATCCGAATGTATACGAGAAATCGGAAAGTCTTGTAAGATATGTAAGCTTAAGGTGGGGCACAAATGCGATATAAAGGATCATGAATCTTACGTAAGAACCCAGGCTTCTGGATCCTGCCAAATAAGCTACGCTGAAAGTAACTATCGCAAACAGTGCTACGCCCACAAGTCCGTTGGCCAGATCAAAAGAATAAACATCATTTCCGAACTGATAAAACTTCAAAATGAAATTAAGCACCAGAACCGAATTGATGACAGGCGTCCAGAACTTGGCGAATATATCCTTGGGTATTGTTTTGTCAAATGAAAAAACATTCATCACTCGACTCCAAGCTGTGATTCAAGTATTACAAACACATCATATAAAAGGGCGATCGAACAAAGTATGTATCCGTAGATACGATATCTTCCCACAATCTTATTAAGCGAATAAAAAAGAGAACAAAATGCGGTTATTCCGAGTATCACCGTGCAAAGGAGAGTTCCGTTGGGAGCTACCGGCAGTATAAATACGCATATTATGCACAGCATTACACTGCAGAGCATTGCGGAACACTTCAGATACTGTGAAGGTTTAAGCTCTCCCCCCATTCTCAGGAAGATAGCAAGAACAAGAAGTGCCAGAACAACCGAAGGATACACATCCGCATTTATGTAATCGGTAACAAATACGGAACCTTCCGTGTAATTACCGGGACATACAAGGTAGAGGATAACTCCGATAATGGAGAAAAACAAAGCAGTGACAAATCCGGTGTTCACAAGTTCTTTACTAACCTTGCTCCTGTAGAAGATAACGCTTCCCAGAATAAGCGAACACATTATTCCGTAAGAAGGTGACCATACACCGGCTACAAATCCCGCCGCACACAAAACAGCAGTACGTACGGGGCCGAGAGTTTTGTAATCATCATTATTGTCCACAACCTTTGAGCATATATTCAAAAGCGAGAGCATTATAAGCGAAGGATAAAAGAAATTCACCGCACCGAACTGTCTAAAATAAGAATTATTCCAGTCCACATTAAGAGCGATCAGAAGAAGGAAGGCGAATACACAGAAGAACATCCTCTGATGGGATCTTTTAACGGGTGCAAAAATAAGGAATGAACAAAGAAGCATTACAAGTATGTTGATCACATCCGCAACATACCCGCCGCATAACAGGATAACCTGAAGAAAAAATCCCGCAACAAGACTTCCGCCCTTCCAGAAAAAGATACATCCCAGACTGCGTGATATATCGTCAAAGCTCTGTAAAGGCTCGCCGGTTACAAGATTTTTGGCATACTCCAGATCCTCAAGCATAAAAGGCACCTTGAGCTGCTGGAGAAAGATTATAAGAACCATCGTGACAAAAGCTGCCAGGATCAGGATCTTTATTATATTCGGTGTTTTTGTTTCTTCTTTCATAATACAAAATCCATAAAACAGGCTTGCCCGATCAATCGAACAAGCCTGTGAAAATTATATTTCCATTATGAAAATATGTCAAATAAAACGCCTATTTTCCGAGGTTTGAGAAATTATCTCTGAACTCTTCCTGATGCATCTCCGCCTGCAAGAGTCTCTACCTCTTTACGGGTTACGAGATTGAAGTCACCGGGGATGGTGTGCTTAAGTGCGGATGCTGCGACACCATACTCAAGTGCAGCCTTGAAATCCTTGCCGTCAAGAAGTCCGCAGATAACACCGCCTGCAAATGAATCACCGCCGCCTACACGGTCAACGATGGGACGGATGGTGTACTCTTTGGAGTGATAGAACTCCTTGGTATCGCGTGAGTAGATGCATGCTGACCAGCCGTTGTCGGATGCGGAACGGCTGACTCTGAGTGATGATACGCAGTACTCGAAATTGTAATCTGCAACCATCTGCTCGAAGATGCTCTTGTATCCGGCAAGCTCAAGCTCACCGCTGGTTACGTCCGTATTTCCGGGCTTATATCCGAGAACAAGATTTGCATCCTCTTCGTTTCCGATACATACATCAACATACTGCATAAGGTTCTTCATAACCTTCTGAGCCTTCTCGGAAGACCAGAGCTTCTTACGGAAGTTGAGGTCACATGATACCTTTACGCCGTGCTTCTTGGCTGCCTTAAGAGCTTCCTCGGTAAGAACAGCAGCGCTGTCGGAGATAGCGGGAGTGATTCCGGTGAAGTGGAACCAGTCTGCACCTTCGAAGATCTTATCAAAATCAAAATCAGCAGCAGTTGCGGTGGAGATGGAAGAATGAGCTCTGTCGTATACGACTTTGGAAGGTCTCATTGCGCTTCCGCTCTCAAGATAGTAGATACCTACCCTCTCTCCGCATCTTGCGATATTGTCGGTTTTAACGCCGTACTTTCTGAGTGCTGCGATCGCACAGTCACCGATCTCATTTTCGGGAAGTGCGGTTACATACTCGGCATCATGTCCGTAGTTAGCAAGTGATACGGCTACATTAGCCTCACCGCCGCCGTAATTGATGTCGAACTCATCTGCCTGGATGAACTTTTCAAAGTTGGGTGTTGAAAGGCGGAGCATGATCTCGCCCATGGTTATAACTTTTGCCATTTTATTATCCTCTCTTATTTATTTACGAGATGTACGGCAAATCCGCCGATCTCTTCTTTCATATAGATAGCTTTGAGCTTACCCTTTGCATCCTTCTTGGCGGTAGACTCATCAAACTCTACGCCGAGAACGGAGCTGAGATAGTTAACGGCTCTCTCAATGTAATTGGTTCTGATAGCAATGTGACCGTTGGTTCCGAGATAGGGAGCTTTCATGTACTCAACGGCTCCGCCTGCAAATACGGAAGAGTTGCCGTTCTTAACGGGCATTCCGAATATAAAAGCAAATCTCTGAGCTGCCTTTAATGCTTCATCTTCGCTTCCCATGTTTACGCCTACATGTGCAAGTTCGAATCCGAGCATGGTCTTTACTGCTTCTCTTGTAAGTTCTTCGATCTTATCAAAGTCACCGTTTGCAATAAGATCTCCGGGAACCATCCATGATCCGCCGCAAGCGATTACCTTGGGGAAATCAAGATATGAATTGATGTTTCCGGCATTGATACCGCCGGTAGGCATAAACTTCATGTTAACGTAAGGAGCTGCCATTGCCTTGATCTTGGCAATACCGCCGCTCTGCTCAGCGGGGAAAAACTTAACAACTTCAAGTCCGAACTCGATAGCCGTCTCGATCTCTGAAGGAGAATTAACTCCGGGAGTGATGGGAATGTTTTTATCAACGCAGTACTTTACGATCTTGGGATTGAGTCCGGGGCTTACGATAAACTTAGCGCCCGCTTCTACTGCCTTATCAACCTGCTCGGTAGTAAGAACGGTTCCTGCGCCAACGATCATGTCGGGATGAGTCTCGGTCATGATCTTGATTGCCTCTGCTGCGGCACCTGTTCTGAAGGTTACTTCCGCACAGGGGATTCCGCCTTTGCAAAGAGCGTCTGCAAGAGGGGCTGCATCTTTAGCATCGTCAAGTTTTACAACAGGTACGATTCCAATTTTGCTGATTGTTTCAAGTATCGGTAACATCTTCTTTATCTCCTATATATTTGCCGCTTAATGCGGTATTAAACTTAATCATTCTCCACCGGATCCTTGCCCATATAAGCGATAAGACCTCCGTCCGCATAAATGACCTGTCCGTTTATATAATCCGAGGACGGCGAAGCGAGGAAAATTGCAAGTCCCGTGATATCATCGGCCTTTCCCCAGCGCCCTGCGGGAGTTCTGGATATTATGAAGTTATCATAAGGATGACGGGATCCGTCTTTGCCTTTTCTTTTTAACGGCTCCGTGGCATCGCTTTCCAGATATCCGGGTCCGATGGCATTACACTGAATACCTTTTGTTCCGTATTCGGAACATATGCTTCTGGTCAGCATCTTAAGTCCGCCCTTAGCCGTAGCATATGCGGCCACCGTTTCCCTTCCAAGTTCGCTCATAACGGAAAGCATGTTTATGATCTTTCCGCCGCCTCTTTTGATCATTGAAGGAATAACAGCTTTGGAGCAGATAAAAGGTCCGGTAAGATCCGTGGAAACAACCGAATTCCACTGCTCAACACTCATCTCCGCAAGAGGAGCTCTCCTGATGATGGAGGCATTGTTTACCAGGATATCGATTGGACCGACTTTTTCTTCAACTCCTTTTACAAATGCGGCAACCTGTTTTTCGTTTGTTACATCGCAGGCTGCACCGTATACTTCAATACCGAGCTTTTTGTATTCCTCAAGTCCTTTTTTGACAAGATCTTTATTGATGTCATTAAAGACGATCTTCGCTCCGGCTTCGTGATATGCTTTTGCGATTTCCAGTCCGAGTCCCGAAGAGGCTCCGGTGATCCAGGCAACCTTTCCGTCCAGTTTAAATCTGTCTAGAATTGAAGGCATTTTCTCCTCCTTACCCAAAACACAACATCATAATAGCACAAGGTTTTAAATTATGAAAGGGCTTACATGACTTATTTTTCGCCATATGTGGTAACAGGGTAACAGTGGGAACTGTTACAAAAAAATGCCGGCCGGAGCGTGTTCTCAGGGTTAATCTTTAGTATTCGCAACTGGACACCTCCGATTACTTCCTCCCGGAACCGGCACCTTTACAATATGACCATGTTTCCCCGAGGTCAAGTGATATTTGGAACGATAAGACCGGGAGAGATATTCTTCATTACCGCTTCCTCAAGCTCCAGAGGATCCACCGGCTTGGACAGATATCCGTTAAAGCCGGCTTTCACATACATCTCCATGCTTCCCGATACGGCATTGGCTGTAAGAGCTATCTCCGGAGTATTTCTGTTGGGATTGTTCTCATCTTCCCTGATCATATGCAGAGTCTCTATACCGTCGGGAGAAGGCATCATGTGATCCATGAATATTACATCGTATTTATTCTTAAGCGTAAGCTCAAGCGCCTGTTCCCCGCCGTATGCCTGGTCTATCATGACCTTTGTATCTTTGAGGAGGGATACGAATACCGCAACATTCATTTCATTGTCATCGACTATCAGTATGCGGGCTGAAGGAGCGGTAAAGGATGCCACGTACCTTTTTCTTCTGACCTTCTGCGTTGTCTTATTGAACTTCACGGAACCGATAAATGTCGCATCACTGATCCTTTGAGGAATCCTTACCGTAAAAACAGAACCTTCACCATACCTGCTTGATACCTTGATGGTGCCGCCCATGCCTTCGCACAGCTTCTTGGTAATGGCAAGTCCGAGACCCGTTCCTTCGATATTTCGATTCTTTTTAAGATCAACTCTGGTAAAGCTGTCAAAAATATGATCCAGACTTTCCGGACGTATTCCCATTCCCGTATCGCTTACGGATATTTCCAGGTCAAAGCCCTCATCCGTATAATCTCCGCTTACGGAAATCCTGATGTAACCTTCATTGGTATATTTAACTGCATTGGTAACAAGGTTCAAAAGGATCTGTTCAATCTTCCCAGCATCACCGATAAGGCCTGAGGGCATACCGGGATCCACATCAAGTGCGATCCTGAGATTTTTCTCGGACGCTCTCTTTTCCAGCATGATACCTGCAGTGTCCGCAAGTTCCTGAATGGAGTATTCTTTTTCGTCAAGTTCGAAATTTCCCGCTTCTATCTTGGAGAAATCAAGAACGTCGTTGATCAGATTCAGAAGAATGTGCCCCGCTTTTTCCACATCCCTGGAATATCCGAGTATGACCAGATCTTTGGCTTCCCTTGAGATCATCTCGTTCATTCCGAGGATCGTATTTATGGGAGTTCTTATCTCATGGGACATTGCAGACAGGAAATCGCTCTTGGCATTGGAAGCTTCCAGAGCTCTTTTTTCCGCGGCCGCCAGCTTTTCGTTTTTCTCCTCGATGGATGCGATATACTCGTTGTCCTTGGTTACATCATTGAATTCGATCAGATATCCGTATACGGTGTTTCCCAGAAACTCAAGTGCTCTTTTTCTGCTGAGATATTTTACTTCGCTCTTTAATACTCTTCCCGACAGCTTCAGAGTCTCTTTGTAAGAAGCCTTTGTATCCTCCTCGTTTCCGGCATTCATTCTGTCGAATCTTTTAAGAAGATCGGTTATCTCGGGAAGATTTCCGGATAATTTCCTGTCTATCTGCTGGTATTTTAAATTTTCGAAATACTGACGTGCCAGGGCATTGGAACCCAGGTAGTTTTTATTTTTATCAAAAACAATATAGGCGTATTCTTCCCTCTTCTCCCATGCACTCATGATGTTATAAGACATGTCATACATACTGACCCTTTTATAGATCACAAGAATGGTCAGTTCGGTAATAAGATATGCTATGGCATTCAACTCAAAATGAATGTGAAGAAGTCTGTCTATAAAATAGATTATGACATTGGTGAAAAGAAAGACCGAATAAAGGATCGTGGTCTTGTAGGATACAATGTTCCTTTTTTTGATTGCAATAGCCGTAATATAGCCGACTGCGATGATGTATATCGCCAGCATCGCATAATAGGAATAATGCAAAGGACCGTATTCTTTTACCAACACGGTGAATCCTCCCGCATCCTCTAAGGCTACGCTCTTGTAATAAAGAGCCGACCTTCCGACGGTAAAAGTACAGCCGATCACGAACGTTGAAACGCTGACAAGAAAGATATTAACTCTGTGGGGGACATTTATGCCGGTGAGATTTGCACCGATACTGAATACAAAAAAGGGCAGATAACATCCGCCCAAATAGATCAAAGAATTACCTATGACAGCCGCATCCAAGCTCTTCGAAACAGCAACAGTCAAGTAGCCTCCGTTTGCAACTACGACGGAACTCATCAGAAGAACTGTGTAGATGTCGGGTCTGATGCCTGATTCGATCAGCAGTACAATGTTCAGCACTGCAAATACTAAAGCGATCAGATAAATGCAGGTGACAATGTTCAAAGTCATTCAACCTTCATGAAATCGAGGTATTCTCGTTCAGTCATTGGTTTCGCATAATAGAATCCCTGGATGAAATCACAACCCTGTGCCTCAAACCAGTCGGATATCTCCTTTGATTCTACACCCTCAACGACGATTCGTGCACCCATACTTTTAATAAGTTTGATGGCTTCTTCAAGGATGCGTCTCTTTTCGGGATCCGCAGCCTCATCCGTAAGGGATTTGTCGAGTTTAATGACCTTGTAAGGGAATGACATGACTCTGTGAAGATTGGAATATCCCGAGCCGTAATCATCCAGTGAAAATCTGACTCCCTCGGCGGAGATCGCATTCATGGTCTCAAGAACCCTCTCATATGCTCCGTCTGCGGCAGTCTCTGTTATCTCAAAATTGATCCAGTTGGGGTCGATATTGTATTCGGCCATGTACTTCTTGATCTTGACCGCCATATCAGCCTGCATGCACTGAATGATGGACAGGTTGACCTCAATGTAGTCGACACCGAGTTCTTCGGGCGAATGCTGTGATAAGAACCTGCATACATCCTTTATTACGAAATCGCCGATATGTACGATCCTTCCGGTCTTTTCCGCAGCGGGGATAAATACGGAAGGAGAAATGGAACCGAATTCTTCGGAATTGAGTCTTATAAGTGCTTCCGCACATTTATACGTCTTATCCTTCAGCGAATAAATGGGCTGGTAATACATCTCAAATCTGTTGTGTCTGATGGCGTCCTCAATAATGGAATCGATGGAATTGAGGATCACGAATTCTCTGTCAAAAGAGATCTCCGAATACTGAACCGGCTTCCAGGGCTCGATAAGATTCTGAATACGCTCGGAGAATTTCATAAGTTCTTCTTTTTCCGAAATATCATCGGGGATAAGAACGGAGCAGATACACATATCCAGCTGTACATCATAACCCGCACCCGAATAGCCTTCCGAATATCTGTTTACGAGCTTATCTATCTGCTTCCTGATAAGTGCACGGTCAAATCTTCCCTGTATGATATTTGCATACAGTCCGCCTCTTAAGTAATAAAAATCGGATGTGGAAAGAATGCCCCTGTATCTTTCTTTTACCAGGACATCGGCAATGGATCTGAGTATCTTTCTGTAAACCCTGATATCGGTAAGGCTTCTTATCTCGGAGTCATTGGATATCTTACAGAAAATGACTATTGCTCTTCTGCCGCTTAAGATAAGGTTCTCGATATCATTTTCAAAGGGAATGAATGAAGAAAGACCGGTCTCAAGATCAATGGATTCATCGGGTCTGAACACGAAGAATGCCAGCATAAGCACGGAAAGGGATGCTCCGAACATTCCGGTCATCAGCTGGGGATAAACATCCTGAACAATGATTGCGATCACATTGACGGGATAGACGAGAAGCATTGCAAGAAACTTCTCGACACTGAGTCTTTTCCTGATCACAAAGAGCTGGATAAGACTGAATACCATGAAATAGAAACCGAAGTAGTCATAAACGGACATAAGATCTCCGCGAACGTATGAAATACCTTCGGCTGTGAGTGTGTAATTAAATATCCTCTGATTGAAAAAGTTGGAATAGACTAAGATCAGATAACCCAACAGCGGGAAGAAGTAAAAGAAGCCTATCCTGAAGTCGGATTTAATACGGCTCCACGTACCGCTCATGATACCGTAAAGCCTTATGAGAAACGGCATCTGAAGTGCTCTCAGGAAACAGAAAATATATCCCATTACGAACCTGAACACAACAGAAGAACCGATGGCTGTATCCTCGTTGTAGGGAAAGGCTCTGAGTATATCAAAAATACAGCTCAGGATCATAAGAATCGCAAGCTGTATAAATGCTCTGTTCAAACCTCCGCGGTACATCTTACGCAGAAGAAGCGATACCAGGACCGCAAGTAAAACGAAGATGGAACAAATGTCAAAATAATTTACCCTGTCAATGATCTGCAACTATAGGACTCCCCCATCTAACCCATTGTGCATATTATACCTTTTCAGAGTAACTTAAACAACTTAAAAAAGCTTCTCAAAAAAGCACATCTTTGAGGCAGATTAATGGTTTATTGGCATCGTAATCCCAACTGTGATGCGCCCCTCCGGCACACCATTTCTCATATTCACACTCTTTACAGTCTTTGTTCATTTCCGAAAGATGTTTTCTGAATATTTCGAATCTGTTCATCCATGAATCCGTAAAAGAATCCGTGTTCACATTGCCGTATATGACTTCATCCCTGGGCATGATATCGAGGCATGCGGTGATATCGCCGTTTGCCCTTACAGAGGCGGTAAATACACCGGCATTGCACAAAAACATCTTATCCCTTACATTGCCTTCAAGATCGAATCCCAGGAAATGCGAACAGCCGTATTCCACGGGAAATCCTTCTCTTCTTTTCTCCAGTATAAAAGAAAACAGTCTTCTCTGATCGTCGGGAGTAAGGAGCATATCCGGGTACTCGAGAGCTCGTCCGATAGGCTCTATTCCAATTACTCTCCAGGAATCAACATCGATCCCGTCCACCACATTAAAGAGTTCGTCCAGCTCCGTGATATTCTTATGATTTATTACGGTTGTAATCTGGATGGCATGGAAAAAGTCCTCATCGATGAGGTTTTGAATGCCTCTCATGGCGAGTTTATATCCGCCCTTAAGTCCCCTCTGTCTGTCGTGGGTTTCTTCAAGACCGTCAATGCTGACGGATATGGTAGCCATACCGCATTCTTTTAAACGATGTGCGGCTTCTTTTGTAATAAAGGTGGCATTGGAGGTCATTCCCCACACAAAGCCCTTTTCATGGATGTAAGAAACGATATCAAAAAAATCCGGACGGAGCATGGGCTCCCCTCCGGTAATACATATCATGATCCTTTTTTTGTCAAAATTCTCCGCTACCTCATCCAGGACTTCCTTTATCTTCTCAAAAAAAAGCCCCGTAGGAATTCCGGGCTCGCATCTTGATCCGCAGTGGAAACATTTTTCATTACATGAAAGTGTCAGTTCGAAAAAAAGATGCCTGAGGTCAGGCTTTTCGTAAAGTTTTTCCCTGACCTCAGACCTTTTATCAAGAATAGTCTTCTTATACTCCATAACTTCCGGAGCTTCTGCGGAATATTCTTTGAATTCTTCAAGATTCATCACTTACCTCTTCAGGGCTCGGGTGGTCCGTAGACTACTACCATGGGTTCTTCAAGAAAATCCTCGGGATCTGCTTCATCTTCATCCCCGGATTTATCGGCATCATCGGTTTCATCATCATCCGGTGATTCGATGGAATCGTCATAAGTAAAATCTTCGGGAGGCCCATAGACCGTCACAATGGGATCGGTGATCTCATCGGGAGGAGGTCCGTAGACAGGTTCCGTAGGAACATCAACATTAAAGTCTTCGGGAGGCCCGTAGACTTCAACACCGGGATCATCGTAATCTTCCTCGTTTATAACAGGAGGTCCGTAGACATCAGGCTGAGGAATCTCCGGATTACTGTACAGACTTACGTTAGTGGGGCATCCGGTGAGTCCGATCATCGCTCCCGCAGCCATAACCGAAGAAGCAAATGTAAGTTTTTTCCTGGTTTTTTTCATAGGCTATCCTCTGGCACCGTAATCAGGGTTATTGAGAACGTTTTCAAATTCATCCTTCGTAAGGGGCTTATCGAAATAGTAGCCCTGCGCCCTTAAGCATCCGTACTTTTTCAGTATTTCTATCTGATCCTTGGTTTCAACACCTTCAGCAATGGTACTCATACCGAGGTCTTCCGCCATTGAGATTATGTGCTTCATCATAATCATGTCTCGGTCGCTTATGGAGTCACTGCTGATAAAGCTTCTGTCGATCTTGATCTCCGAAAAAGGAATATCCTTGATCATGCTCATGGAAGAATATCCCACACCGAAGTCATCCACCGAAACATCAAATCCCGCTTTTCTGAATCCTGCAACGCATTCCGCAAGTCTTAAGAGATCTGCTTCCGTAGTAGTCTCGGTAAGCTCAATGACGATCAGAGAACGCGGGATCTTATATTCATCGACGATGTTTATGACTTCGTGTACAAAGTTAGGATTGCCGAGATGTTTTCTCGAAAAGTTGGTGGAGACTCTGACCGGGGTGATACCCTTATCCATCCAGCCCGCAATATCCTTGCATACGGATTCCAGCATGTAATAATCCAGAGAGCAGATCCTGTTACTCTTCTCCAGGATCTCAATAAACGATCCGGGAGTAAGTATCTTCTTTCCCCTGTTCCATCTGCAAAGAGCCTCGGCACCGATCAGAAGATTGTTCTCCAGATTAACCTTGGGCTGATAGTATGCTACAAACTCACCTTTGACGATCGCATCCTTAAATCTGGATTCGATCTTCTTGGTATTGTTCACCAGCTTAACCATGGACTCATCGTAGAACTGAACATTTGCATGATTTGTATTCTTGGCGATCAGCATGGAAGCCTGTGCATAGTCGATACATTCGGAGAAATTCTTTTCTTTTCCGCTGCAATGATATACACCGCAATATGCGCTCATCCTTATGGTTTCCCAGAAGGATGTATCACCCGTCATATCGGTACCTTTAAGAATCTTCAGAAGATGCTCCGTATTCTCATGCCTGCAGGCGATTACAAAATTATCACCACCCATTCTGCACAGGCACTCCGGCGATTCCAGAAAATCCGTCAGCATCGCACCGAACTTTTTGATCATTACATCGGCTTCCTGTCTGCCGATCATTGAATTGATACCGGATGTATTTACAAGATTAAAGAATATGATGGAATAATCGGACAGCCTGTCCAGCTTTTGAACCATTGACAAAGTTCTTCTCAGATAAAAGCCGTTGTAAAAACCCAGCTCACGCTCATGGAATGTGGCATACTCGATGAATTCCTTCATCCTGATACGGCTCTTAAGTGTGGATATTACCAGTAGAAATTCACTGACCAGTTGTCTCTCTTCCTCATTCCACGAATAACCTGCTATGGGAAAAATGCAGACTCTTACAACATTTCCGCTGGGCACAACAGTGCGGTTCATGACATAATCATCGTCATTGTAATCAGGTCCTTCATACCTGGTATTTATGACGCTGGGTTCATCGCGCAGTTCGGCACCCATGTCGGGATATTCATAGAAAACGATCCTGCCAACCTTAAGTATCTCTACAAGTTCGGCAGTTGCGACGTTGTCCTTATCAGATTCATAGAGAACTATCGCCGCTTCTTCACAGAAAAGATCATGTAATTTTACTTTAATCTTATCAATATCCATGGTTTTTCCGACTTTCTCAGAAATCTGCACATACTTTATGAAATATTACCATTTTTTCGGCGATTTTACAAAAATATTTGTACAGGTTTAATTAAATTGAAAACAGGCTGCCCCTTTTGGGAACAACCTGTTTTCTAAGGATTAGTATGTGATAAACATATTAAAAACTCAGGGGAGTTCGATCTCTATGGCTGAGACCTTCCTGCCGAGGAGTTTTTCGCTTCTTGCATCGGGCTGCTGTCCGCCAACATATACTACAGCCTTGCCCTTTGAAATAACGAACTTGCCGTCCTTATCGAAGAGTCCGAATGCATCCTTGGGAAGCTTTATCGATAAGCTCTTCTTTTCACCGGCTTTAAGCTCGACCTTCTTAAACGCTTTCAGCTGATAGTTGGGAGCATTCTCGAAATCACAGATTTTAACATATACCTGAACGGTTTCTCTTCCGTCCACCTTACCGGTATTTTCAACATCAAGACTTACGGTGACCACGTCATCTCCGAGTACGGTCTTATCAGCTGATACATTCGAATATTCGTAAGTGGTATATGACAGTCCGTATCCGAAAGGATAAAGAGCATCCACTGTCATATATCTGTAGGTTCTGCCCTTCATGGAGTAATCGGTGAAATCGGGAAGTTCCTCTGTACTCTCATAGAAAGTAACAGGGAGCTTTCCTTCGAAGTTTCTGTCTCCGAATACGGTCTCAGCGATGGCTCTTCCACCCATTGCACCGGGATACCAGCACTGGATTATGGCATTTATCTTATCCGCGTTCTTAACGGTGATTGCAGATCCCACAAGTTGGAGAAGAACTACAGGTTTACCGCTGGCAATGGCAACATCCAGAACCTCCTGCTGAAGTCCGGGAAGACTTAAGTCAACCTTATCGCCGCTGGCAAACTCATTACCCGCATCGCCCTCTTCTCCCTCGATTCCTGCATCAAGTCCGAGAGCAACAAAGATAATATCGCTGTCCGCGCATACACTCTTAACTTCGGAAATTCTGTCATCTCCGGTTGAAAGTCCGCTGATCCTGTCTTTGACAAGATGGCAGCCTTCTGAATATCTGAAATCCACGTCCTCACCGAGATAATCCTCAAGACCTTCAAGGACGGTAACATATCTGGATGCGGTACCTTCATAGTTACCGACAAGTGCACGTCTGTTATCCGCATTGGGTCCGATCACGCCGACGGTCTTTATCTTCTTCTTATCGAGAGGAAGGATACCGTCATTCTTGAGAAGAACAAGGCTCTTTGCGGATGTTTCAAGGTTAAGCTTTCTGTTTGCCTTGTTATCAACCTGATCCATTCCGATATTATCGAAGGCGGTCTTCTCACCATCAAACATACCCAGCTTCATTCTGGTAGTGAAAAGATTTACAAGAGCTTCATCAAGTCTTTCCTCTTTTACCTTACCCTGTTCAACTGCATCCTTAAGATACGTGAAAAGATTTCCGCAGTTGAGATCACATCCGTTGTTCATGGCAAGACTTACGGACTCTACTTCATCGGAAGTTACCATATGTCCGGTATGGAAATCCTTTATAGCCCAGCAGTCGGAAACAACATGTCCCTTGAATCCGTACTCATCTCTTAAAATATCCTTGAGAAGAGTCTTGGATCCGCAGCAGGGCTCGCCGTTGGTACGGTTATAAGCACCCATTACGGTCTCTACATTAGCTTCCTGCACACATGCCTTAAATGCGGGAAGATAAGTCTCACGCATATCCTGAATGGAAGCTACAGCGTTAAATCTGTGTCTCTCGGGCTCGGGTCCTGAATGAACCGCAAAATGCTTGGCACATGCCGCTGCCTTTAAGTGGTCCTCATCATGTCCCTGAAGTCCTTCTACATATCTGACACCGAGCCTTGAGGTAAGATATGGGTCCTCTCCGTATTTCTCCTGACCTCTTCCCCATCTGGGATCGCGGAATATATTTACATTGGGTGCCCAGAAGGTAAGTCCTTTATAGATATCGGTATCCGAATATTTCTGCTGCATATTGAACTTGGCACGTCCTTCCGTAGAAACGACGTCACCCAGTTCTTCCATAAGGTCCTCATCAAATGTTGCTGCAAGTCCGATAGCCTGAGGAAATACCGTAGCCGTGCCGGCTCTTGCAACACCGTGAAGTGCCTCATTCCACCAGTCGTATGCCTTGATGCCAAGACGTTCTATTGCAGGCGCATGATTCAAAGTTTGAGAAACCTTTTCCTCAAGAGTCATCTTGGAAACAAGTTCTTCGGCTCTTTTACGGAATTCGCTTATTTTAGCCTCATTTTTTACAAGTTCCATATAATTCTCCCTGTTTATTTTGTTTATGGTTAATATGCCCCAAACACCCTAAATAATTCTATATTATTATCTTTTTGGCCTTCCTATGCTATTTTGCTCTTATCATTTCAGAATTTGCTTTTAATTTTCCGCAAAAAGCAATAAAATCATAGGTAGAAAGCACCGTCAAATTTGCTATGAGGAATATTTATGCTTCCCGTACTTGAACATGGTCGTGAGACAGTTAAATACACCGAAATTCAGGGAGTAAGACTCTACCACAATGACCAGGCAGAGGATTATCCTCTTCACTGGCATACCGCAACGGAGATAATCGCGCCCACCGAGAACGACTACACCATCGAGATCGGTACCGAGAAGTACACCATCAGTCCCGGTGATATCGCGGTCATCATGAGTGGTACCCTGCACAGACTCTACGCTCCCAAAAACGGAAAGAGGATCATCATCCTCTTCGACTACAGCCTTATCGGAAATGTAACATCCCTTAACTCTCTTCTCCATTCCCTTGGCGAATGTGTCATCATACGTCGCAAAGAAAACGAAGAACTTTCCGACAGACTCATGTATTACATCAATCAGACCGACAACGAATATGCGACCCAAAAGCCTTATGCCGGTGCTGCCATCTATTCACTTCTGATCCGATTCATGGTGGATGTTGGTAGAAGCTGCATGGAAGAAAGAGTTCCCCAGCTCGGCAAATCATCAGCCAAAAACAAAGAATACATCGGCAGGTTCATGGATGTGTGTAACTATATTTCCGAACACTGTACCGAAGATATCGATATGGATGCTCTTGCGGAAATGGCCGGATTTTCAAGATTCCATTTTGCAAGACTGTTCAAAGAATTCGCACATGTATCCTGCTATGAATATCTTACCCAGAAGAGGATACTTCTTGCGGAGATGTATTTAAACCAGCCTGATCTTTCCATACTCGATGTCGCTCTACAGTCGGGATTCAAATCCCTTTCCACATTCAACAGAGTATTTAAATCATACAAGAACTGCACTCCTTCGGAATACAGGAAGATGAATCGTCGTTACACACCGCCTCCGATCTTCGAAGAAAAAGCAGAATCCCCCACACCCGAGGATGCAGGGGATAATTAGTATCATTCGAATCGGAATGATCTCATATCAAAACAGCTTCCGGGCATGAAGACGAAAGAAACGTTCTTCATGCCTGTTTCTTTGTCTATATCAAAAGTTCTCTCGGTATAATCATCACTCTGAGTAAACTCGATGACATTCCTTGACTCGTGCCCGCTGTCATCAAAGAACCTTACGTGTATAGTGTTGGTTCCTTTGGGGGCTCTTCCGCATATCGTAACTTTTGAAGTGCCGCCTTCTCCGAAATCCATTCCCGAGAAGTTAATTGTCACGTTATTTCCGATACCTTCGACGCAGGGAGCATTTATCTTATAATCATCACCGTATATCTCATCCGCATCGGATGCATTCAGGTTCATAAACGCTCTCTCATACTTCGTAAAAGAAAAACCTTTCACATGAACCTTGTCATAGAATTCAAATGCAAGTGTATGTACACCCTTGAGTACGGTACCGATCTTCCAGGTATCTTCCTGATATACATTCCAGATCATCGGCTTTTGATACAACAGATCGGCGATAAGTTTTCCGCCCTTCGAAGGTATACCGTCATAGATCTTGAAAGGATGCTCATCCGAATCAAGTGCAAATATCGGTATGGTTATCTCATCGCTTCCAGCCTGTCCGAAATCAATTTTATCGAATGCAATAAGAGACCTTTCACCCTTGGATGATGAGAATCCCATCTCATTACCCGTTCCCACTCCGCCTTCAAAATAGGAATAAGAACTTCCGTAGATAAAGCCATAGGGATCGGCAAACTTTGTTCCCACTCCTTCTACCGAAAATTCCAATTCGGATATAACCCTGACTGAGGACGAGCCTGACTTTGACATTGCTCTGAGTCTGAACGAGCCGTCGCCGAGAGCTTTTATGAGAGCCTCGCTTCCGCAGCCGTTAACTTCCGCAATATTAAGAGGAACACCCTTATCGGAAACTATGGCATATTCGATATCTTTATCCGTGGCATTTTCAGGATATATTTTTACCACAGCCTTCACTTCCTGTTTATCCGGCGTGAGCTTTCTTTCATCGCAGATTATCTCAAGTTTTCTGACAGGAATGTCACTATCGGTACCAAGATTTATTTTCCTGTCACCGCAGGATTCGTAAACATATTCAGCACCTTTATCAAAGGGTGAATCCTTCGTATCTACTCCCTGCATACACTCAATCTCGGCCTCACAGTCATTAAGCCCCTTTGCGCTTACCTTGATGTGAACTTTGCCGGGGTTTTCACCGGCTGCGATAACAGCGAGAAGCTTTCCGTTAAACATTCTTCTGCTCATGGCCTTGTAGGAATCGGTATCGGTACTGTCACCGTTATCAAGACCAACCAGTCTTCCGGCTCCCGTCACCTCTACGAAAACTCTGTCACATGCATTTTTTACGGGATTTCCGTCTTTATCAAGCGCGGTAATCTCCGCAAAAACAAGATCTTCGCTTCCTGCAGTCAGTGATCCGTATGTGATATCCATCTTAAGGGAAACGGAATCTCCGAAGGATCTTTCCTCACATTCCGCAACAATCTTACCGTTATCATATGCAACCGCCTTAAGAACACCTCTTTCGTAAGGGGCTTTATAATTGGTGATTATATGATCCCCGCTTCCGGGTTTATGAGTAAGGTTTTGTTTTCCGAGACTTTTACCGTTTAAGAACAGCTCTACTTCATCTGCATTAGAGCAAACCCTTATGTCTATGATCTGTCCTGGATTAAAATCCCAATATGGGAATATATATACAAAGGGATCATCCTTCAGATCGGTCCAGGCCGATTTGAACACATGATAATAGTCCTTGGCAAAGCCTGCGGTATCCAACATTCCGAAGTATGAATTCTTAGTATGATAAGGAGTAGGTTCTCCGATGTAGTCAAAACCTGTCCAGAGAAACTGTCCCGCAGAAAATTCCATATCCCTGTCATCACAGATACAGCTTTCTATGCTGTTTGCACCCCAGCTTGTATTGCAATTTCCAAGTGATGAACACTGCTCATCAACATCCGTAAGTTTGGTAACATCAAGAGGGAATTTGTACACGCCTCTGCTCTGTACAAGTGATGCGGTTTCACTTCCGTAAATCGTCCAGTCGGGATACTTCTCATGATGTTTTTTATAGATTCTCTCGGAATAATTGTATCCTACGAGTTTAAGTACATCTCCGCACTTCTGCGCGCCTTCCCAGGGCAGATAATTTGATGCAAAAGTACATACCGCATTTTTACATGGATCATATCTGTATACCACATCCATCAGATGTCTGACGGTATCGGGCGCAGATTCGTCGGCATGTGCATCATAGATCTCATTACCTATGCTCCACATTATGACGCTGGGGTGATCTCTGTCCTGTTTAACCCAGCTCTCCATATCCCTCTCATGCCAGTCCGCAAAGAAACGGGCATAATCATATTCGGTCTTGGGTCTGTACCACATATCGAAATTCTCTGTCATCACGAGAATTCCCATCTCATCACACAGGTCCAGCACTTCGGGTGCAGGCATGTTGTGAGAAGTTCTGAGGGCATTTACTCCCATCTTCTTGAGAAGTACGAATTTCCTCCTCATGGCGGATGTATTGAAAGCCGCGCCGAGTGAGCCGAGGTCATGATGTTCGCATACCCCGTTTAATTTCACACGCTTTCCGTTCAGCAAAAATCCTTTATCAGGATCAAATAAAATATCACGGATTCCAAAACGGACCACAGATTCATCCGTATCTTCTCCGTTTTTTCCGGGAGCGGTCATTACTGTTTTCAGCAAGTAGAGATATGCATCATTAATATCCCAGAGATGAGGATTAACTATCTCATAATCCGTATCCGAGATCTTAATAAGTTCGGTCTCTTCTCCGTTCTGATCCGTAACCGTATATGTGATCACCGCATCGGATGCATTACTACCCAGAACTTCGGTCTCGATATGAAGTATTCTTTTACCGTTTTCCAAACGGTTTGATACATACACTCCGTCCCTTGCGATATATGTATCTCCTGTCTGTCTGATATATACATTTCTGTAAATACCTGCACCCGAATACCACCTGGTGTTGGGAGAACGGTATGTTGCACTCACTGCGATCCTGTTAGTGCCTTCATGAACATACTCCGTTATTTCACAGCCAAATGCAGAGTATCCGTATTTCCATTCGCATACCTTCACACCGTTTACATATACTGCGCTGTCCATATAGACGGCATCAAATTCCAGAAAATACCTGCCTTTAACTTCATCCAAAGCAAGATCCCTTATGTACCAGCCTGTACCGTCACGGTAGAGATCCGTAGAATCATATATAAGCCAGTCATGAGGAAGCTGAACAGGTTTAAATTCCGCATCTCTCTCCATGGCTTCTTCCAAAGGTGTTCCTACTTTTGTTTCAAGAAATCTCCAGCCTTTATTAAACAGATATCTCATATTTTCCCCTCTTATTTTTTCCAAGGTCGGTTCAAAGTACACTTATATATAATCACAACCGGCTGATTAAATATAGTTAAAAAATCGACAGATATACCGCAATTCAATGCGATACATCTGCCGCCATACATTTATACTTCCATCACAAAGGGACCTAACAATTTGCAGGGAACCTTTTTGTTATTTTCGATACAGGAATTATAGATTATATCTCCGGTATAAGTATTGCTCTGGAGATACATTATCTTCTCGGGAAATGCAGGTGTTGCTATTCTGAGAAGGATGGTATTGTTATCTATAAGCTCCGCGATGGCAGGATAGATCTTTCCGTCTGCCTGAGCCGCGAAATCTTTGATCTTGCCCGCCTTTGCTTTATCAAGAGAATAAGCAACAAGCCCGTTTCCTATACCTTTGAATTTAAGTATTACTTCATAGCCCACGAAAGTTTTGTTGACTACGGTTTCTTTTATCTCGGGACCGGTGGAAGGAATGAATAGCTTTCCGGGATATTTAACATCAAGTGCGATATCCGCAAGTCTTCTTCCGACCAGCTCTTTATTCATGGGATGCAGATCATTGTCTTCACCCGCATCGATCAAAACCGCCATGTGGGAATTGGGAACTTCTTCGGTGATACGTCTCTGAACTTCTCTGAACTCCCACCAGGAATCATAGGATTCACAGTCCGGATCTCCGCAGTCTATGGTGAAGTTGGGAAGCTGAGCAAATATAAAGGGAATATCCTCATCGCCCCAAAGCTTTCTGTATCCTTCGATCTGAATCTTACTCATCTTCAGATAATCATCAAAGTGTGAATCTGATTCTCCCTGATACCAGATAATTCCCTCAATGGGATATTTGGTGCAGGGTGCTGTCATGCAATTGAATAATCCGGTTGCTTTCCAGTCGATAAAATCAATATCGGGATAAGGAAGAACCGATGCAGCTCCGATGCGATACTTCCACTCTCCGCTAAGATCGATGGCGCCTTCGGGAAGAACATTGCACCAGGCATCGGGCTTGCATGAATCATTAAAGATCATCATGCGCTTACCGGGAGTGATCCTTCCTGTTCCGTGATTGACAGTAATCCTGATAACTACGGTATTATTACCCTCGACTATAACGCCTTCGGGAATGGTATATTTTCTGGGAGGATATAAATATCCGATGGAACCCACAAGAGTTCCGTTAACATATACTTCATCGGAATCGGTAATGGTTCCGAGCCAGATCTTAGCTTCTTTTCCGGCAAATTCTTTGGAAGCGTTGAACTTCTTCTCAAACCAAACCACTCCGGAAAATCCGTCGAGAGCAGTGCCCTCGAAAAATCTGGGCATTTCCAGAGTATCTTTTACATCCTTGGGAAGTCCGTTTTGCCAATTACCTTTTCTACCTTCGTCACCTTCATCGATGGGAGAAAACCATTCTGCGGAAAGCGTCTCATTACGCTTAATGCGTGACGCACGGTATTCGGGATCTGCGTATTTGGAAGCCTCTTCCAAAAGCTCAGGATAGTCTTCAAGCATCTCCTTACTCATCCATGAATAGATATGTGATCCGCCAAGGCTTGCATGAACCATGCCTACGGGAAGTCCGGTCATCTCATGGAGACGCTTCGCAAAAAAATACGATGTTCCGGAAAAACCGTACATATTCTCGGGACATGCTTTTTTCCATGAACCTGTTCTGGTATCTTCCTGAGGACCTGAATATTCGGTCTCGGATACGATATCAAAACATCTGATCATATCATTTTCCGATGATGCGATGATCTCGGGATAATTGTCTCTCAGTCTGTCAAAAGTAAGATCCAT
Source organism: Lachnospiraceae bacterium (assembly GCA_017962825.1). Taxonomy (GTDB): domain Bacteria; phylum Bacillota; class Clostridia; order Lachnospirales; family Lachnospiraceae; genus AC2028. Next base: position 25,359 of record JAGCUO010000074.1, read on the forward strand.
GTTTGACTGACCTGATGCAAACCAAACAGCGCCGGTGATTGTATCGTTCACTACCGCTTCTTCTCCGACAGCATCCCGTATTTTCACGGCAAAAACTCTTCCTGCTTCAAAAGCAGGAAGAGTTATACTAAAACGTCCGTTTTCATCCGCATTGCATTCAGCACTTGCAGCTACGGATCCGTCCGCATTTATAAGGCTGCACTCTACCTTAATACCGGCTTCATCAAAGCCCCATATATGAATGGGCTTATCCTTCTGAAAAACCGCTCCGTCGGATAAAAGTCTGGGGAGCACAAGCTTACTCATCTAAAACACCTCTTATAAAGCTTCGTGGAGAGTCTTTCTTACAGCTCCGGGAGCAGACATCTCCTTAACAAAATAATCAACTACCTTTTCAGCGATACCCGCTTTTTCAAGGTCAATCGCAAAGATCACTTCATCGGTAAGAATGGGGCGAAGAACCTCTGCAGTCTTGGAAGGATCCAGCTGAGTTCCGAACTCAAGGGATGAGATCATCTCCTGAACCTTGGAAAGCATGGGATCGGGGCTGCATTCAAACTTCTCACCCTTATCATCGATTCCCTTTGCATATCTGAGCCATCCCGCAAGAACAAGAGGAATAGCGTTAAGATCTGCCGCATTACGGTCAGGATCCGCAACATATGATTTAATGGTCTCACCGAATCTGATGGGGAGCTTCTGTGAAGTATCACACGCGATCCTCTGAGGAGTATCGGGCATGAAAGGATTGGGAAGTCTCTTACCTACAACAGTGTCGATGAAATCCTTGGGATTGATAACTCCGGGATCGGTAACAACGGGAAGGCCCTCTTTGTAGCCTACGGTATCAATAAGCTTAAGGAGATCCTCATCCTTCATCTCTTCGGAGATTCTGGTATATCCGAGAAGGCATCCGTAAACCGCAAGTGAAGTATGAAGAGGATTGAGGCATGTGGTAACCTTCATTCTCTCAACATTATTAACGGTATCGCGATCCGTAAAGATGACTCCTGCCTTTTCAAGGGCGGGTCTTCCGTTAGGGAAATCATCTTCTATGACAAGATACTCACTCTCCTCCGCATTTACGAAAGGAGCTACATATGTATGGAATCCGGTAACAACGGGCTCGGGATTTTCCACTCCGTCGGCGGCGATCATATCCTTAACGGAATCATCGGGTCTGGGAGTGATCTTATCGATCATTGACCAAGGGAAGGATACACTCTTTTTATCTTCGATATAATCAAGGAATCCCTTGTCTGCTTTTCCGTTAGCAGCCCACTTTGCAGCGAATTCATAAATGGCATCGTGAAGCTTCTGTCCGTTGTGAGAACAGTTATCGGTACTTACCATAGCGATGGGATACTTGCCTGCCTGATATCTTGCATGGAGAAGAGAAACAACTTTTCCGATATAGCTTACGGGCTTTTCGGGACCGTTCTCCATATCCGCAGATACAGCCTTGGTATACTCTCCGTCATTTCCCTTAAGAGAATATCCCTTCTCGGTAATGGTGAAAGTTGCAAGCTGGAGTGATTTATTTTCAAATGCTTTTTTGAGATAAGCAAAATCATCCTTAACTTCGGTATCAAGCTTGACCGATGCGGTTACGGATGCGATGACGTTCTTATCAACCTTGCCGTCTGCCTTGAGGATCGCAAGGATGGAAAGATTATCATAGGGCTTGTATGCCTTGTCGATGATCTCGTAATCGAAACCTTCGGCAACAACGATACCGGTCTTCATAAGACCTTTCTCGATCAGTTCCTGAGCAAGTCTTGCATGATATGCCCTGAAAATATTACCTGCACCGAAATGAACCCACTGAGGAGCATTATCGGTATTTGCCGTTACTTCGGCAATGTCATAAGCAGGGAGATGATATCCTGCCTTCTCCCAATCCGCCTTGTTTGCTATTCCGTTAAGTGAAAGCTTCATCTTACGCCTCCGTGTATCTTATCTATTGCTTCCCAAAGTCCGTTGATATAAGCTGCGCCGAGCGCTCTGTCATAGAGACCGTATCCGGGCATTGCCTCTTCACCCCAGATCATTCTTCCGTGGTCGGGACGGATGGGTCCGTCAAATCCTGACTCATAAAGAGCCTTTACGATCTCATACATGTCAAAGCTTCCGTCTGCGGAAAGATGTGCAGCTTCCTCGAAATCAGGCTGACCTACGGGGATATCCTTGCCGGTCCATGCCTTTACGGCGCTTCCGTCCTCGCGGCAGAAAGAATTGAACTGAAGATTTCTTACATGTGCAAAATGAACTCTTCCGGCAAAAGATCTGATCATGTCGGGAAGATCGTTCTCGGGATTGGTTCCGAATGAGCCTGAGCAGAAAGTAAGTCCGTTGTGAACATTATCAACTGCCTTGAGCATCTTCTCGATATTAGCCTTATTGTTGATGATCCTGGGAAGTCCGAATACGCTCCAAGCGGGATCATCGGGATGAATAGCCATATTGATATTGTACTTGTCACATACGGGCATGATTGCCTTAAGGAAGTAAACAAGATTATCGAAAAGCTTGTTCTCATCGATATCTTTGTACATCTCGAAAAGCTCTTTGATCTTAGCGAGTCTTTCGGGCTCCCATCCGGGCATAACGGTTCCGTTCATCTGATCCTTGATGGAATCAAACATATTAGCGGGATCGATGGCATCGATGGCTGCCTGAGAATATGCAAGTACGGTTGACTTGTCATGTCTTTCTCTTGCAAGCTCGGATCTGGTCCAGTCGAAAACAGGCATGAAGTTGTAGCATACCATATGAATGTCCTGTTTTCCGAGATTCTCAAGAGTCTTGATGTAGTTATCGATATGCTCATCTCTTAAAGGGCCGGCAGTCTTAATGTCATCGGAAATATTTACCGATTCGATTCCGGCGATGTGCATATTCTCGGAAGCAACATCATTCTTAAGAGAGATGATCTCATCTTCCGTCCAAAGCTCTCCGGCCTGCTTGTTATAAAGAGTGGTGATAACACCCTTCACACCGGGGATCTGTCTGATCTGCCATAATTTTACGGTATCATAAGCTTTACCGTACCATCTGAGGGTCATTTCCATGATATTATGTCTCCTTAAATTGACCTATAGTCATTTGACTACAACTGTATGTTCCGTTCAAATCCTTCGGCACAAGTTCATACGCGCCGGTGGATTCAAAAACCCCTGATTATTTGTTGACATCATGTCAACAGTTTGAAGAAATATAAGTAAATTCAGTCTTTGCTGATAGTTACCGTCTGATAAGGAATAGTGATTCCGTTAGCCTTAAACTCCGAAACCAGCTGCTTCCTGATATGTCCGCAGGCCACAAAATTCTCCGCAACATTGGCTGTCCAAACCGTGGTCTTGATAACCGGACCGTCCGCATCGAATCTGCAGACGAGAGGCTTGGTACAATCCAGAACCTTGGGAGCGGCTTTTACCGTCTTCTCTACAATATCAATTGCCAGATCAAGATCGTCGTCATAACCGACTGTTATCTCCAGGAAGTTTCCTACCCTGTCTCTTGAACTTACATTAATGATCATACTCTCGTTCATGATACCGTTGGGAATGATGCACTCCTGTCCGTCGTAGGTCATCACAACCGTATGACGAAGTGTGATATCATTTACCGTACCCTCAGCAATAATGGAGCTTCCGCTGAGCACCTTGATCTTGTCCCCGAGATTAAAAGGTCTGGAAAAAGAGATCGATATTCCTGATATGGTATTGTTGAGAGCTTTCTGAGCCGCAAATGAAAGGATGGCAAGGATAAGTCCTCCTCCTGTCAGAACGGCCGTTATAGCTTTATTGATATCCAGATATATATTAAGGATGGCAATCAGGCACGCCACTATGTTAAGTGTCTTTAAAAGATTGCAAACAAAGCGTACATGCAGCTTCTTCTGCTTTCGTGTTATGTAACGAAGAACAAGCCACAATGTAAGCCCTATCACGATAATAATTACTAATTTAATAGTATCATTCATGCTGTTAATTTTAGCATACTAGTATATCTGTTACAAGAATCGGTCAAAATTCTACCTATTTTGACAAAAATTACCGATTATTCGGCAATAATTGATATGCCCGATCATACCTGAAGCAGGCAATATATGTAAGAATTTTCATTTTAACGTAAAACCGCTTATAATGACTGTTATATGCAGTGCGGACTGCACTGTGCTTCCGCATACCCGGACAGATTTTTATGAAACTTTACATAGGAATTGTCTGATAAAAATAGTATAATCTTTAAAAATACGGTACATAATTTGGAGTATTGTTTATGTACAAGAAGCAAAAAAGAAGTTGGCTTAAGCATCTGGACTTTACGATCCTGGATATTCTCTGTTTTCAGATTGCTTATTCTCTCGCATATTTGATCAAATTCAGAAGTATGGAGCTCCCCTATGCCATCGGCAGTTACAAGGGACTTGCTATCATAATGATACTTCTGCAGATTTGCGTTATCTTTTTTTCCGAGCCTTATAAAAATATATTAAGAAGAGACAGGGTCGAAGAATTCAAAAAAGTTCTTAACAGCTGCACCCTTGTATCCCTTTCCGTAGTCCTGTATATTTCCGCAAATAAACTGTGGGAAGCCTATTCACGTACCGTAATCGGTCTGAACTGGATACTCGCCATTCCTATTTGCTACGTTGTGAGGATCGTTTGGAAATCCACCGTCAGGAAAACCATTCAGGGCCAGAAAAAGAACACCATCATGATACTGCTCACCAATGACGAAGCTGTTGAAAGATGTATCATCAACTTTGAGCACGATCCCTACAGAACCTATGTTATAAAGGGAATCGTCATCATGGATAAAAACCGCAAGGGCGATGTTATCCGTGAAGTTCCCGTTGTTGCAAACGCGGATGATTTCCTCGATTACATAAGAACAAATGTCGTAGATGAAGTCTTCATTAACGGAAACAATCTTACCGATAATGAGCAGCTGGCGAGAGAGCTTCTTGAAATGGGCGTGACCATTCATTTCAAACTCCTGAGAAGTTCCGGTATCTCCGAAAATAAAGTAATCGAAACCTATGCCGGATATACCGTTCTTACTACCAGCATCAATATGGCTACACCCAGACAGATGTTTATCAAAAGAGTTATTGATATCATCGGTTCGCTTGTCGGTCTTATATTAATGTTGATCGCACTCATAATCTTCGGTCCCATCATCAAGTTCCAGTCTCCGGGCCCCATCTTCTTTAAACAGCCCAGAGTAGGCAGAAACGGAAGAAGGTTCAACCTTTACAAATTCCGCTCCATGTATAAGGATGCCGAAGAACGGAAGAAAGAACTGATGGAGCAGAATAAGATCGAAGGAAATATGTTCAAGCTGGATAACGATCCGAGAGTAACTCCCATCGGCCGTTTTATGAGAAAGTACTCAATAGACGAACTTCCTCAGTTCTGGAATGTATTAAAGGGTGAAATGAGTCTTGTGGGCACAAGACCTCCCACGGAAGATGAATTCGAACTGTATAAATCCCACCACAGAGCAAGACTGGGTATCAAGCCCGGCATAACAGGAATGTGGCAGGTAAGCGGACGAAGTGACATCACCAATTTCGAAGAAGTAGTGGCACTTGATACTCAATATATTACGAACTGGAACCTCAGTATGGATCTGAGGATCCTTCTCAAAACCATCATGGTAGTCATCAAAGGTCAGGGTGCATCATAAGGATGAAGGATTTAACTGTTTCAATCGTAGCATTTAATGATGAAGAGGATGTGCTTAATGCGGTCTCATCGATTGAAGAGCACACCCCTTCTTTAATTGCAAAGACTATCTACATAATTGATAACAGTGACAGGGAAAATAACCTGAGGTCTTCTCTTTCCAAATTTGAAGATGTCGTATATTTAAAGCAGGAAAAAAACTGCGGATTCGGTGCTGGTCACAACAAGGTACTGGATCTCATTGATTCCAAATATCACGCAATAGTCAATCCGGATATCATTCTTAAAGAAGACGCATTCACTCCTCTTCTGTCTTATATGGACAGGTACGATTGCGGAATGGTCGCTCCCAGGATACTTGATGAACAGGGAAATCTGTTAAGAGCATACAGGCTGGATCCCACTCCTTTTGACATGTTTATCAGAATGTTCCTGAAGGGAATGTTCAAAAAAAGAAAAGCACGCCATACCATGCAGGATATGGATTACGATAAGCCTTTTAAAGTTCCTTTTGTACAGGGAAGCTTTCTGGTAATAAGATCGAATCTTTTCAAAAGATTAAACGGATTCGATGAAAGATTCTTTCTGTATATGGAAGATGCGGATCTTTGCAGAAGAGTAAACGCTGTATCAACTCTTATGTATTGTCCCGATGCATCCGTTGTCCATCTGTGGGGACGGGGCTCCCACAAAAGTCTCAAGCTGTTCAAAATGCATGTCACATCTATGATCAGATATTTCAGAAAGTGGAAATAAAAAATGCCCCCGCTCATCAGAGCAGGGGCATTTCAATTATCTGGTAAGATTTACTTCAAATGCCGCATTTGAAGTATTATTATCTTCAATGGTCTTTCCGTAAAGAGCATCCTGAACAGCTTCCCGTTCCTCTCTTGTCTCATAACCCGATCCGAATTCCTCACCGGTCACATTACGTCTCAGACTTTCATTCGCTTCAAGTCCGACCTGTGCCTGAACCTCGGTAGCGCTGAGTTCAGCATTTTCCTGTTTTGAATCCTCGATCTTATCTTTACGGGAATCAATCTCCTGATTATATGCGTAACTCGATATCTGCCCGGTCAGATACATTCTTTCAAGTTCCGAATCAGACATGGATGTGTAACTGATCTGCGTCTGTGCTTTTCTGTCAGCTGCTCTGGTATCAGCATCCTTTTCCCTGATCTGATCCTGAAGAATTTCCTTGGCCTCATCGGCTCTTTCCTGAGCCTCGCGTATCTGTTCCCTGATCCTTTCCTCTTTACGTTCTTCTTGGACGGATGCGTTTTTCGCCGCCTGAGTTTTTGCCACGTTCTGTTCTCTTTCGAGAGACACTTTTGCTTCCTTATCGTCATCCGTACGTTCCGCTTCCTTTGTCTTGTTGAAAACAAAACCGTCGGATAATCTGTCGTAGCTCTCTGGTCTGGCCTGAACGGTATCTCCGTCATCGGATACGGCGACAACATTTTCAAAAGCTGGAGAAACTTCGTTTTTGGTTTCAACGGGATTAACAGTCTGTCCTACATTTTCATGAATGGAGGACGGTTTGTTAACCGGTGTGACAGGTTCAGCATCTACATAAATGGTTTTGGTTATATTAATCTCTGGCATATCCGGTCCTCCTTTCTAAATTATTGAAAAAGCCGGCCCATTTTGTTTTCCTCTTCCTCTTCGCGTTTCTTCTGCATCATCACGGAGATGGTATCGAGGAGTCTTTGTTTATCAAGATTACCTACTGCTTTTGCTACATCAAGATCTTCAAGTCTTGATTGTGATGCGGTTACATTATATACACCGATCTGATTGATGTTATAGAGATGCTCGAGTGAATTCTGAGTTGCTCCCGCATCGCTTCTCATGGAAGATACTTTCTCAAGTGCTTTGTCGATGTCCTTAAGATCAAAATCACCGGTCACATCAAAGTCCTTGATGCCAAGAGCTTCGAGAGTTGAATCCGCTCCTTTGATCTTAACGCTTCCACCGTTTCCGTCGGTAGCGATCTCCAGATCACCGGTACTACCGTCCAGGAGATTCTTCTCATTGTAAGTGGTGACACTTGCAACATTCTGAATTCCTTCCTTAAGCTGATCGATCTCTTTTTGATAGATAGCCCTGTCCGAATCACCGACAGTAAAAGTATTTGAAGCCGCAACCGCCAGTTCCTTGATCCTCTGGAGATAATCGGTAACTTCTCCGAGAGCACTGTCCTGAATCTTGATGGCATCTATTCCGGAGGAAACATTCTTAGATCCCTGCTCGAGACCGCGAACCTGAGAATTCATCTTCTCGGAAATGGCAAGTTCCGCTGCACCGTCCGCAGCAGTCTGAAGCTGTTTGCCGCTGGAGATCTTACCGTAAAGTGACTGATATCCGCTGCCCTGACTTATTCCGCCGATAGAACTCATACGTACCTCCTTTACCGATTTCAATACATCCCTGTACCTATTGCTTATCTTCAGATTCTTATTCACTTTGAATTATACAGCGCGCTATAAAAAATTACAAAACAAAAAATCCCGAAGCCCATATGAGCTCCGGGATCTTTATCAGTTCCGTTTTAAAAAGGATTATTTGGTAGCCTTCTTAGCAGGTGCCTTCTTAGCGGTGGTAGCCTTCTTTGCTACTGCCTTCTTAGCGGTGGTAGCCTTCTTTGCTACTGCCTTCTTAG
>JAGCUO010000075.1 GCA_017962825.1 Lachnospiraceae bacterium
GATGGAATAGATGCATGGCCGAGATTTGAAGGGGCAAAGGAAGATATCCAAACTGTATTCGAAAAAGTAAAGATGTAGGCAAAACACCGATTTGTCGGGTTGACTGCTGGAACATAAAATTGGAATAGAATTTGCAAGGGGATAAAGAAAAACATGATCAAATATTTTATGAAAAATTTGGATTCAGAGTACGCCCTAATGATGATGCGGGATCCGGAATGGATCAATGGCTGATAATGGATGAGACTTGAATTTCAGCATAATGTACGAAGGAGTTTTTGGACCATGAAAATCAAGCGAGTTGAAGAGAATGACAGAATAGGCGAATTCATAAATGTAGAGTTTTCTGAGTATGCTGTTGATTGTGATGTAGCACTTAATTTCGAAGAGTTTTGTTTTGTGGCAGAAGATGATGGCAAAATTGCAGGAGTTATCACTGGTAGAGCATACTATAACGAGGTGCATATCGGAGATCTGATTGTTGGCAAGGCATACAGAAGAGATGGCGTTGGCAGTAAACTTGTTAGGGCTGTAGAGAATGCATACAAAGATAAGGGCTATGAAAAAATAGCACTTACAACATTTGGGTTTCAAGCACCGGAGTTTTATAAAAAACTTGGATATGAATTGGAATTTGTCCGGAAGGACAATGACTCAAAGCTTAGTAAGTATTTTTATTTGAAGAAGATATGAATGGTGATTATTAAGATTTGTTAGTTTGAATAAAATTGGAAGGTATTATAGATGATTGAAATTATAAAGGATTCAGATGAAAAAAAGCATATAGCAAGAACTGTGCTTGAAGGCTTGAAAGAATGGTTTGAGGTCGAGGAGAGCAGGGAAGGTTATATTAGAGATTGTGCAGACTGGATATTCCTTGCGGCAAAGGAAGATGATAAGGTAATGGGATTTCTGTGTCTAAAGGAAACTGGGAATGCCACGGTTGAGCTTGCTGTAATGGGAGTACTTAAGGATTATCACAGAAATGGGATTGGTCGTCAGCTTGTTGATAAAGCGATTGAAGTGGCTGAGTCATCAGGTTATGAATTCATGCAGGTTAAGACCGTAAAGATGGGCGTGTATGAAGACTATGATATAACAAATAGGTTTTACATCAGCTGTGGTTTTAAGGAGTTAGAAGTATTTCCTCTTTACTGGGATGAGGCTAATCCTTGTCAAATCTATGTGATGTCATTGAAATGATATCCCGGAAGATACCTAAGCATTGGGGGATAAATTTAAATGAAAGTATATGTACTTTGGCATGTTTACAAACTAAGTGATGATATTGGAGAACATGACGAAGAGAAGTTGGTTGGAATCTATTCAACGGAGAAAAAAGCGAGAGATGCTATTCAAAACCATAAGGACTTGGAAGGCTTGGAGTAGAAGTATTTGATGCAGCAGTTTCAGTTGAGTTTTTACATCATTTTTCCAAGGAGTGTAAATAAATGAGATATGAAGAATCATTAGCACAGTTGAAAGAAATACTGAGCAAGGAGTTTACTTTCAGGAATGCGACCGATGACGAGCTTGCAAGGCTGAATGAGCTGGCCGGAGGCCGCCTTACCGATGAAATGCTGGCGTTTTATCAGGCATTCGGCCTGGATGGTGACGAGCGTGCGTTATATGGAAACGTTGGGATCTACGGAGCAGAGCATCTGATGAAATACATGAAGGGCGGCGTGCCGGAATGCACGGTGCTTCCGTTCGGTTTTTTCAGCATCGCGTCCTATATAAACGGTGACGCGATCTGCGTGGATCTGGAGGATCCCTATCATCCTGTCTATCAATTTCCTGTCGAGCTGATCAATGACGGCGATACGATCAATATGTGGATAGACGGCAAGCTGCAATGCTTTCCGCTGAACAGAGAAAACATACTGATGGCGTCCTGCCGCCTGGCACCGGACTTTGAAAGGTATATAGACTATCTGTGTCAGGGGGTAGGGCGTGTTCCAAAAGCCGTCAACTACATACAAGAGGAAGCAAAGGAAGAACTGGAGCTCAGACAGCTGCCGGGCGGATTCCGTCTCGAGATCGAAGACGGTGTGCTGAAAAGGTGCAGGATATCAAAGCTTGCAAGTACCGTCAGGGTTCCTGAAGGAGTAACAGCCATAGGCAGTGAGGCTTTTACTGCCCAGGCGGTCAGAGAGGTCTATATTCCCGACAGTGTTACCGATATAGGCAGCAAAGCCTTCAACTTTTGCACTTCTCTTATCAGCGCAAGGCTTCCCGGGAATATCTCCGAACTGCCGGAAAGAGCGTTTTACAGCTGTTATTCCCTTAAGAACATCACAATACCCGAAAGTGTCAGGACTTTGGGCGAAGGCTGTTTTTCCGAATGCTATTCTCTGGAAGATATCAAGATACCTGCAGCGGTGAGGGAGATCGGCGATAACTGCTTTGAGGGCTGCACGGAGATCACCCGTGTTGCTATTCCACGGGGTGTGGAACGCCTGAACTGGGCAGCGTTTAAAAACTGCAGAGAGCTCAGGTCGGTATTTATCCCGGATACCGTTACATCTGCAGAAAGAAATGTATTTTCGGATTGTGATCGTCTTACAGAGCTTCATTGGGAAGGCAGGGTTCATGCGTTTGAGCTCAGAATGAAAAGTGATGATGACATGAGAGATGCTATCGTCATGCTGAACCAGATGAGGACGGATCTGAAAATCGATGCAGGACTTAAGTATCCGTTGATCATCGGCATGTATCGTGAAACAGGCAACATGGATGTGCAAGAGTTCATCAGGAAAAACTATAAGAAGATGGCGGCGTATTTTATTGAAAATGACTGTGCGGAAAATCTGAACTTCCTTGCGCAGGACAGCGAATTAACAGACAAAAAGAGACGAAATGAGCTGAAAAAACTTGCGGAGAAGTATGGAAAAGATTATTAAAACATTGATGAGGAAAAGATACGGAGACATTAATGGGATTATTATCATGGTTTCCAAGACTGGATGGGGAAGGCTGAAGAGCGGAGTAGGGTGGATTGTGTTGTCGTATACGGAAAGGGTTTAATATGGTTTGAGGGATGCCCGTGGTTGTCTGCGAAAGCAGACGGCTGCGGGCATTTTTTTATTTGCTTAGTTGGCTACGCAGAAACATACGAATTTGAAATAAAAGACGCGAAACTACGCCTATATTTCAATTAATGATTTACTTTTTGAAATAAGAGATATATTATAGAATTGTTATTTCAAAAAGAAGGAGGTTCCTATGGGTAGATCAGGTGAATTGGTAACAAATCTGAGCGGTGAAGCGACATATCAGTCTTTTAAGCCTTCGCCGTTGCCGCCGAATCCGGAGCTTAATATAAACAGCGATATAGTAAAGAAACTGGTGGAAGCAAACAGGGATCTGGTAAGGCTCGATACGACAGCAAAGCTCATACCGAATGTAGATCTTTTCATTTCCATGTATGTAAGAAAAGAAGCACTTATTTCTTCACAGATAGAAGGTACACAATGTACGCTGGATGATGTTCTTGATCCTGAGGTTGACGGAAATACAAATCTTGATGTAGGAGATGTCATCAATTATGTGCGAGCCTGTACATATGCGATTGGCAGACTGGATGAGCTGCCCTTATGCAACAGGCTTTTAAGAGAAATCCATCAGGAGCTTCTTGCAGGGGTTAGAGGGCAGGAAAAGAATCCGGGCGAATTTCGTAGATCACAGAACTGGATCGGTGCCGCTAACTGTACGCTTAAGGAAGCGAGATATATTCCGCCGAATGTGGAGGATATGAATGTTGCGCTGACTGATTTGGAAAGATATATGAACGAAGGGGATGATTACGATCCTCTCATCAGGATTGCGCTGATCCATTATCAGTTTGAAACAATCCATCCGTTCCTTGATGGAAACGGAAGAGTCGGGCGTTTGATGATATTGCTGTATCTCATGGAACAGGGATATATTTCCAAACCTATTATTTATATTTCCTACTTTCTGAAAAAGAATCAGATAGAATATTATGATCGTATTTCAGAGGTAAGAAGAAGCGGGAATTATGAGCAGTGGGTTGGATTCTTCCTTGAAGCGGTATCGGCGGCAGCAAAGGATTCCCTGGCTACGGTCGAAAAGCTGTCAGCACTCCATGAGGGGAATATTGAAAGACTTCCTGTTACCGCAAGAAAGAATGATAACGTAAGAAGAGTCTTCGATTATATAGAGCAGTATCCCATCATTGACATAAAAAGAA
>JAGCUO010000004.1 GCA_017962825.1 Lachnospiraceae bacterium
GAAATGCTCGAAGAAAACCAGGAAGAAAGAGCCGATAACCAGGAGCTCTACCAGGATCTGTACGGCTACGGGATCGACGAAGGTTCCCTCGAAGGCGAGCACGGGGAAGTGTGGTAAATAAAAAAGTGGCGCAGCCCCCGCACATATCCAATGCAGGTCTACGCCTTGTAAGACAATAATAGGATAATCATTTGATCATGTCAATGATTATTTGGCTTTTCTGAATAATCATTATATGTTTTATTCTTTTTGAAAATGTGAAGTACCTTTCTATTTCTTTCATAGCATTTTCTTCGGGCATTTTTATTCGTCTTAAATCGATTATTATATTTTCAGACTGATGCGTTGCCGTCTGGATAATATTTTTAATTGTTTTTCGTCCATTTCCAATAGGAGATTTCATCTCCCAGGCTAATCCATTAAGTGTAATATCCGGCATTCTAAGATTTTTAATTCTAGAAGGCGGAATTAATTCAATATTGAATCCGTGGTTCAAGAGAATTTTTACGGTTTCATATTCATGTTTTTCTAAATGAACTCCATTTTGGATCAGTATTCCTTTTGGCATTTAATCAAATCCTACCTGCACTCTTCTCGACATGGACTTTATATGCGATCAGATTAAGCACATAATCAGGCATTGTACGTCCGCCCAGTTCCCATTCCTGCACTGTGCGATAGGGAATGCCTATCCATTTGCAGAAATGCTTTCTGTTAAGCCCGGTTTGATATCTGATAGCCCGCATCTTAAATGCGGTTTCGTTCTCCATTAATTCTTCCTTGCTGGAGACTTCAATTTCGATATCTAATCCCTCGATTGTGTAAGAATATGTTCTCTTTGCCATTTTTTCTCCTCCGATAAACACACAATGTGTGCACAACTATATTTTCATTATATGCACACATTGCGTACCTGTCAATGAATGATATAATAATCGTAATAATCAGGTGATGCTGTTATAATGATTTCAAGGAGGATATGGCTATGAGTACATTGGATTTCCCATATGGTATGGATGCGCTCTTAGTTAAATATGCAGACGATGTAAAGAATTGGAAGTGATGATGGACAGCAGATTTATCTGCTTTACCATATTTCATTTCCTACAGTTTCACCCCAGTTAAATTCAGGATCTGCATTCAGTTCTTTGCCACTATCACTGATGTATTCTTCAAGTGATTTATGACTGAATGTAAAACCTGCTTTTAGCAGTTCTTTTACCTGCTCATCGGATAAATAATCAAGAACACGAATATTTAATTGTTTAGTATTATTCATATCGTTTTCCTTTCGCGTGGCACACAGTGCGTGCACAAATTATGATTTGAGTATATGCACACAATGAGTACTTGTCAACGCCGATTACACACTATGAACTTTATTGAGATCACAGATATAAATGCACCGGAGCTGGATGTGTTTTCGAGGATATCGGAGACGCAGCTTTACAGGTACTATGAGCCGGAGATAGGAATATTTCTGGCTGAGAGTGCTAATGTGATTCTGCGTGCGCTTGAAGCGGGATATGAACCTCTTTCTATGCTGGTTGAGAAGAACCGTATTGAGATCGAGGCGCGTCCCGTTTTTGATGCGATCGAAAAAATCTGCGGACGCGAAAAGCTTGAATCGATGCCGATATATACCGCAGAGAGTGATATAGTTACGAATCTTACGGGATATACTCTTGTGCGCGGTCTGTGGATGGTGCTCAGGAGAAAGCCTGAAGAATCTGTCGAAAGCTTCTGCAGGGATAAAAAGCGCATCACTTTATTATTCGATGTTGTAAATCCCACCAATGTCGGTGCACTTATAAGGTCTGCCGCTGCTCTCGGAATGGACGGGGCACTTCTTTCATATGCTTCCGTAGATCCGCTTACAAGACGTTCCGCAAGAGTGAGCATGGGCACGGTGTTTCAGATTCCCTGGACTAAGGCGACTAAGGAAGAGTCTGAAGGGACAGGTCTTATCCGGAGCTTGCAGTCTTACGGATTTAAGACTGTTGCGATGGCACTTACGGAAGATTCGACAAGTGTCGACAGCGATGAGATTAGGGCTAACGAAAAGCTGGCGGTCGTGATGGGAAGCGAAGGATACGGTCTTCCGAAAGAGGTGATAGATGCCTGCGATTACCGTGTCATGATCCCCATGTTCCACGGTGTTGATTCCCTCAATGTCGCAGCGGCGGGTGCGATCAGTTACTGGGAACTTATGAAGAGGTAGATGATGACAAAAAAGCGCGTCTTCTTTTTAATATCAACACTTATCCTGCTTGGGATAGAGATTCTTATCGGATTATTTGCACATGGTTTTGTAAGGAATAATGTCGGAGATATCCTGGTGGTCATATTGATATATTGTCTGGTCAGGACAATTACTCCTTACGTTCCGGGTAATCCTTATATTCTTCCGGTTGCAATCCTTATCTTTGCATTCGGAGTGGAATTCTTACAGCTCTGGGGCTTTTGTGATAAGTTCGGAATTGAAAACAGACTGCTCAGGATCATTATCGGAACAGGTTTTTCCGTGACTGATCTGATCAGTTACTTTGTTGGAGTGGTAGCGTGCTACTTTGTGGATGCGTATACGCTGAAGATCAATTTTTGAATTAAACAGGAGATTTGTATGCTGTTGATAACCTCGGTGAATTTACTCCGGTGAACTTCTTCAAAAATTGAGAGATTTATGACAATTAATCGGATGAACGGCGCATC
The DNA here is from genome assembly GCA_017962825.1 of Lachnospiraceae bacterium. Classification (GTDB taxonomy): domain Bacteria; phylum Bacillota; class Clostridia; order Lachnospirales; family Lachnospiraceae; genus AC2028. Next base: position 2,713 of record JAGCUO010000004.1, read on the forward strand.
TCCCTGATATAAACTGTAGTTACATGTTGAAGAAAGGAGTACGCACTATGGAAATTAACAGCACATATAAACTTTCTAACGGAGTTGAGATTCCCTGCATAGGATTCGGAATGTGGCAGACCCCCGACGGAGATGTCGGTGTAAATGCCGTAAAGAGTGCCATCGCAGCGGGATATACACATATCGACACCGCACAGGCTTACGGAAATGAAGACTGCGTAGGCAAGGCGATCGCGGAGAGCGGAGCAAAGAGAGAGGATCTCTTCATTACGACCAAGATCTGGAATACCAATCACAGCTACGATCTTGTAATGAGTTCCTTTGATGAGTCACTTAAGAAGATGAACACAGATTACTGTGATCTGCTTCTTATACACTGGCCCAATCCTTTAGCCTTCAGGGAAAGATGGCAGGATGCTAATGCCGAGACCTGGAAAGCAATGGAAGAGCTCTACAAGGCAGGCAAGGTCCGTGCTATCGGAATAAGCAATTTCAGACCTCACCACATCGATGCTCTTCTTAAGACCGCTGAAGTCAAGCCCATGGTAAATCAGATCAGACTCTGCCCCGGCGAGACCCAGGATGAGGTCGTTGATTACAGCAGGGAAAAGGGAATGATCCTCGAAGCATACAGCCCTCTCGGAACGGGCAAGATCTTCGATGTTCCCGAGATGAAGGAGCTTGCCGCTAAGTACGGAAAGAGTATTGCGCAGATCTGCATACGCTGGAGTCTGCAGCGCGGATACCTTCCTCTGCCCAAGTCCGTAACACCTTCAAGGATCGAAGAAAATCTTAAGGTATTTGATTTCGAACTTTCCGATGAAGATGTGCAGCTTATCGCAGGACTTACCGGATGCGTAGGACTTTCGGGTGATCCCGATACCAAGCCGTTCTAAAACTTCTGAGACGTTCTGTGCAGAGCGGTATCGAACTAAGGGACGCATATTGATGAAAAATTTTATATGATCGTTGATCCGCCGGCTTGATAAGTCCGGCGGATTTTTTTGTGTTCATTTTTTTATTTTTTTGCATTTTCCATTTATTGGAAGAGATTCGATTTTCCGCTTTGCTCCGCGTTTGACAGCATAAATGCCCGCGACTAAAATGATGGTGATTTTTATACTGACGGAAAGGAGAGGCCGTATGCTGATACAGAAGATAAGAAACAGTCTGTTGCTTCAGCTTATCTGTATTGTGCTTGCGATCCTTACCGTTTTATCCGTTACGCTCTATACTTCTTACATTTACGTCAAGGATACCACGATCAGTTATAGCGAAACTCTTGCGGACAGCTTGCTTCGTCAGGCTGATGATGCGCTGAGCTTCTACGAAGAGAATTTAAGATACAATGCGGGATCACTCTGCAATTTCCTTCTCATGGACGATCCGGATGCTATTAAGACCGAAGCCGGTGAAGCCCTCATATCATCGTATTACACACAGATCGCACTGAAGAATAAGGAGATCGTATCCGCTCTTATCTATGATGCGGATATGAACTTGCTCGTATCTCTGGGAAGGCCGCTTACTCTTTCCGAGAATCAGACATACCTTCGTACCGAATCCGATATGAATGCGGATCTGTATTATGAGGGTGACGGAAATTATTACTACGGATTCTATCATCCCGTTTACAGCGGGAGCGGATCGAATGTTAAGCAGCAGGGAATGTGCGTGTTCATTCTCGAGCCCTGGATGATTGACGGAACGCTTCACAACATCATGAACGACAACATGTCCGCGATCCTTCTAAGCGATTCGAATGTTCTGGATCTTTCCTTTCACTCCTTCGGAGGTGTTCCTTCATACGCGACAATGGATGACCTGAAGGCGGATGATGATTACATTTACCGCGAAGGCAACTGGCAGAACGGAATAAGGATCGCTGTTGCGGTCTCGATATCGGGCAACACTTCGGGAAGCAGCAACATAAGGGGAATGATCATCATCGCATCGCTCCTTAC
>JAGCUO010000076.1 GCA_017962825.1 Lachnospiraceae bacterium
ATCTCCTGACAAAGGGGTACGTCCCCACTGTCAGAAGACCACTGCCATATTATTTACACTTAGCGAGAAGATCTTCCCACTTCTTATCTACATACTTCTGTGCCGCTTCGATGGTCCACTCATTGCCTTTCTTGAAGCAGTGAGCAAATCTTCCCTGAAGCTTCATGAACTCCTCAACAGGGAGCTTCTTCTTGGGCTCGTAAGTAAGTCTGTACTCTCCGTCAACAACTTCATAAACGGGCCATACGCATGTATCGATGGCTGCCTTGCAGATTGCGAGAAGATCTTCTGTGGGATAGTTCCAGCCTCTGGGGCAGGGAGTAAGTACATTTACGAAGGTGGGGCCTTCCGTATAGATAGCCCTGTGAGCCTTCTCATGGAAGTCCTTCATGTTGCCGAAAAGAGTGGTCTGTGCGGCATAGTGAACACCGTGAGCAACTACAATCTGTGTAAGATCCTTCTGATCCTGCTTCTTACCTACAGAGTCTGCTCCTGCGGGAGTAGTTGTGGCAGCCGCGAATCTGGGAGTTGCTGAAGACCTCTGGGTTCCGGTATTCATATATGCATTATTGTCGTAGCAAAAATAAGTAAGATCGTGTCCTCTTTCGAGTGCTCCGGAAAGTGACTGGAATCCGATATCATAAGTTCCGCCGTCTCCGCCGATTACAAGAACCTTGTAATTGGTATCTTCCTTGATCTTGCCCTTTCTCTTCATTACTTCAACGGCTGCACATACACCCGATGCTGTTGAAGATGCATTCTCAAATGCAGTGTGGATGTATGAATCATCCCATGCGGTATAAGGATATTGGAAGGATGATACTTCAAGACATCCGGTTGCATTACAAATGACAGCGTTGTCATTTTCGTCAACAGCTCTCATCATGGCTCTGCAGACGATTCCCGCTCCGCAGCCGGCACAGAGTCTGTGTCCGGGATTGAAGCGTTCTTTTTTATTCATTTCCTCTTTAAGATTATATGCCATTTCGATTACCTCTCACGCTGTCCCATGTGTGTATAGATGTCTCCGGTTTCGCCTGTTTCTGCGATCTTGGCCAGTCTGTCATACACACTCTTAGCGGATTCCACGGTAAAATCTCTTCCGCCGAGACCGAATACTATATCAACCATAAGAGGTCTTGTTTTTAAGTTGTAGCATGCACCTGAAGTTTCTGCATAAAGAGGACCGCCGCATCCTGAGAAGCCTTCAGACTTATCCATAATGGCAACCGCTTTGCAGTTCTTAAGTGCGTTTGCAATCTCTTCACCGGGGAAAGGTCTGAAAACTCTGATCTTGATAAGTCCGGCCTTTACGCCTGCTTCCCTGAGCTCATCAACCGCAGCCTTCGCGGTACCAGCGGAAGATCCCATGATGACCATAGCAAGCTCTGCATCTTCCATCTTGTACTCTTCGATGAGTCCGTACTTTCTTCCGAAGGTCTTCTCGAAGTCGGCCGCAACATCCAGGATTACCTGTTTTGCATTCATCATGGCGTGAGCCTGTGCAACCCTGGCTTCCATATAATATGCGCTGATACCGTAAGGGCCGACTGCAAGAGGATTCTCTTCCTTAAGAAGATAATTCTCGGGATGATACTCTCCTACGAACGCCTTTACCTTATCATCCTCTTCAAGTTCGATGTTCTCGATAGCATGCGAAGTGATGAATCCGTCCTCACAGATCATGAGAGGAAGTCTTACATCGGGATGCTCTGCGATACGGTGAGCCTGAAGATAATTGTCATAAACCTCCTGGTTGTTCTCTGCGTAAATCTGGATAAATCCGGAATCACGCTCAGCCATGGAGTCTGAATAGTCGTGATTGATGTTGATGGGACCTGTAAGTGCACGGCATGCAACGGCTAAGACTACGGGAAGTCTTGATGAAGCAGCAACGTACAGAACTTCATTCATAAAAGAAAGACCTGCGGATGAAGTTGCGGTAACCGCTCTGCAGCCTGCTGCCTCAGCACCCAGACATGCTGAAAGTGATGAATGTTCACTCTCCACGCAGATGAATTCCGTATCAACCTTGCCGTCTGCAACATACTGTGCAAAATACTGAGGGATCTCGGTTGAAGGGGTTATGGGGAACATTGCAAATACATCGGGATTGATCTGTCTCATCGCTGTTGCGATAGCTTCGTTACCCGACAATCTTTCTCTGATGCTCATCAGTTCTCCTCCTTCCAGCGGATAGCCTGGAAAGGACAAGCCTTTATGCAGATTCCGCATCCCTTACAGTGATCATAATCAAATTCTCCTCTTTTACCCTCACATACAGGGATTGAGGCATCGGGACAAAAAGGTGCGCACAGAAGGCACTGTTTGCACTTCTCTTCGATCCACTCCGGAGTCTTACTCCTCCACTCACCGGTCTTGGTAAGTTTACTGGTTCCGGGCTCATATATCTCGCATCCGACAGTCACATCCTGCCATGCGATATGTTCATTTATTTCTTCTGCTTTAAGTCCCATCTTATCCCCTCACTTCCTTCATGGCAGCTCTCAGGCACTGAAGGTTACCTTCAACGAGCTGGGGTTTCTTGGCGAATTTATGTCTGTAGGAACCCTCCATATCTTTAAGGAACTGTTCCTTGTCAACGCACTTGCTTACTTCAACCACTGCAGCAAGCATGGGAGTGTTGGGGAAATATTTTCCGAGATAAGCAAGAGAGATTGCTCTTGCATCGATGGTGCATACTCTTCCCGCATATCCTTTGAGAAGAGGTTTTAATTCCTCGGGGCTTTTTGCGGAATTGATGATAATCGCTCCGCTTTCGGATAATCCCGCGGTTACGTCTACGCTTTCGAGAAGAGTCTCGTCTACAACAGCTACGTAATCGGGGTCATAGATATTGGAATGAATGGGGCATCTCTCCTCAGAGATCCTGTTGTAAGCCGTAATAGGGGCTCCGGATCTCTCGGGACCGTACTCCGGGAAAGACTGTACGTACTTTCCGGACATGAAAGCCGCATCAGCAAGAAGCTGGCTTGCGGTTTTGGCACCCTGACCTCCGCGGCCGTGCCATCTGATTTCGATCATATCGTTCATTTTTTTCTCCGTTTCAACCCTTACACTAAGATGCGCCCGCTGCGCATCTTGTCTATTCTATCACAAATTCCGTCATACCGAAATCAGACTTCTCTCGCAGGCAAAGGCTGCTCCTTTACCTTCTGTCATGGAGATAAGACCGTTCCTGCAGGACGAAACATGCCATATTCTTATTTATCCGGGCACCCCTGGGCATATTCCGAATAGCTCTTGCCCGTATATTTCTTAAAACACCTTCCGAAATAGTTCGGATCGGGGATACCTACTTTGGCAGATATATTGAACATCTTAACATCGGGACCTGCGAGTTTCATCGCATTTTCCATCCTTACCTGTGTCAGATATTGCGCAAATCCCTTTCCTGTCTCGGATTTGAACTTTCTGCTCAGATAGCTGGATGAAAAGCCGAAGGCCTGGGCCACGGATGTAAGGTTAAGTGTGGAGTCAGTATAGTTTTCCTGAATATACTTCATAACAGCCTCGGTAGCGGAAAGCTGTTCGTCTCCGGTTTCGGATGCTCCCCACTGGACCGGTCCCCTTTCTTCCAGTCTTTCCTTGGCTTTTTTCAAAGTCTCCATGACCTCACTTCTGACCATGGGCTTTAACATATACTCAAAGATAGGAAGGCTTACGCATTTCCTCGCATATTCGAATTTATCGAAGGCGGTCATTATTATAATGATAAGACCCGGATATCTGTCAGCAGCTATTACCGAGAACTGTATGCCGTCCATGAAAGGCATGGAGATATCAACAAATATGATATCTGGCTTGATATCGTCAATGGTATTGATAGCTTCGATGCCGCTCTCAGCCTCACCGGCCACATACATATCAAGACTTTCCCAATCGAGGGATTCCTTCATGAGCTCCCTCGCAGAGGCTTCGTCATCGATAAGCATAACTTTGTACATTATTTTTCCTCCTCCGCTTTAGGGACGGTCGTTGCGGGAACGATGAATTCGATCCTGGTATATTCGCCCTCTTCACTTTCAATCTTTACAACATTATCACGATTAAAATAATATCTCAATCTTACTATGGTTCCCCAGAGGCCGAAACTCTCTTCATCCGGGGATACATTCTTTATACCTGACATAAGCTTGTCGGCAGTCTCTTTGCTCATTCCGACACCAGTGTCATATACGATTATATGAAGAAGATTATCATCATCAATGCTTGCGGATACCCTGATGATACCTTCCTCGCCTTTAAGTCTTATTCCGTGGTAAATACTGTTTTCAACAAGAGGCTGAAGGATGAGTTTGGGAACTATGCACTTAAGGCACTCGTCTTTAATATCGTACTCATCCCGGATTATCTCCCCGTATCTGAGTTTCTGAAGTGCAAGATAATCCCTTACTATCAGCACTTCCCTTTCCAGCGGTATTTCCTTGTCACCTTTACTAAGGAAATTTCTGTAGAATCTTCCAAGAGTTTCAAGCGCAGAGCTTACGTCTCCCGCGCCGTTTCTGAGAGCCAGTGAGCTGATCATTCCGATGGAGTTATACAAAAAATGTGGCTTTATCTGTTCCTGGAGAACTCTCATCTCCGCTCTCTGAATGGTCTGTTCCTTGGTAATGAGTTCCTGTATCAGATCCCTTATCCTGATGACCATGGAATTATAGGAATCCCTGAGAAGTCCGATCTCATTGTCCGGCATTCGTCCGCTTATGGGAACAAGCTCTTTCTCGCTTCCACCGATATTCATTGCTTTGATCAGACGGTTTATCGGCCTTGTGATATTAACGGATACAAACCTTCCCAGTGCAAAAAGACCAAATGCCATTGCAGCCATAAGGAAGGCAAGTATACGAAGTGTTCTTCCGGGGAGAGGTTTACCCTCAAGAGGAATACAGCTGATTACGATTATGGGAGCATCTTTAACTCTGACTCCCGATATCATAACTCGTTGACCTCGAACTATATACATCTTATGTGAGACCTTATAGCTCGCAAAAGACCTGTCATATACTCTTGTAAGATTCCTGTCTCCGGACAGATAGGTTCCGTCCAGTCCCACCGCACATATATCTGTGTCGGGAAGAGCACCAAGTGCCTGATCTATTATCTTACCCGACATGAAAAGGATCAGATAGCCCGTTCGTTTCTGGGTATTCATATCATAAAAAGCACGCTCTATGGAGATAAACGGATAATTGTCTATCTTCCTGAGCGCGCCGTTACCGTTTGCATATTCAAGCGCCCTTCCCCTTAGATCCAATACGGGTGTGGGCCAGAGATCTTCAACATAATTTTGTTCATCAAGTACAAACACGCCTCTTTTGGTACAGGCATAAAGACCATCGGTTCTGAATGCATAAACCGCATCAACGCCGTTGGTGACATTGATGATTCTCTGCATGCTGTATTTAGCATCAATTACAAGATTAAAAGCCTCATCGCGGTCTTCCTCTTTGAGGAAGGCAGCGAGAGGCTCCTCCATAATCATAAGTTTGGACAATTCCTTGTATCACTCAATTGATGAAGAGATACTTCCGGATAATCCGATAAGTGTGCTCTCTGCCTCTCTGACCGCAGACTCCTGTTCCTCTCTTCTGATGATGAGAAGAGTGGATACAAGGAAAGCTATGGTCAATAAAGCAATTACTACGAAGAATACCCAACGAAGTCTGCCTGACAGCGAGCTGTTACGCATTGTTACTACCGCCTTACCAAAGGATCATCCCTTGACGGCACCAGCAACGAAGCTTTCCTGAATCTTTCCGCTCATGAATATGTAAACAATGAGCATGGGGAATGTAGCAATAACGAGTGCAGCACCGATGGGACCCCACTCTGTCGTATACTGTCCGGACAACGCCTGGATACCGACAGGGAGTGTTTTAAATTTACTGTCGCTTATGAATACGTTTGCGAACATCAGCTCGTTCCAGCACTGAAGGAAGGTATAGATACTGATGGTAGCAAGCGCGGGCTTCATCAAAGGTACGATAACTACTCCGAAAGTTCTGAAAGGTCCGCAACCGTCGATATATGCTGCCTCGTCAAGGTCCTTGGGAATCTCAACCATGAATCCTGTACAGATCAGGATACCCATGGAAAGTGAGAATGCCGCATAGGGGAAGATCAGTGAGAAATGGCTGTTAAGGATTCCCAGGTTTCTCAGAGTGATGAACACGGGTACGATGGATGCATGGATGGGAATAGTAAGTCCCAGCATGAAGAATGCATTCATCTGTGCACTGAATCTCCACTTAAGTCTGGTAATAGCATATGTTGCCATCATTGATGCGATGATTACGAGAGCAATCGCAGATACAGATACAATGACGGAGTTGATAAAATACCTGGGCATGTTTCCTGTATGCCATGCAGATACATAGTTGTTCCATCTCCAATCCCAGGGAAGTCCGATGAGGTTCTTACCGAAGATTTCCTCGTTGGTCTTGAGTGAGAAAGTAAACATCCAGTATACAGGGAACAGGTTGATCAGAGCCCATATACTTAATATAACATAAAGAACAACATTTCGAGCATTAAACTTGGAGGATACAGGTTCCTTTTCTTTTACATTTATATTAGCCATATCAGTCTGCCTCCTTGAACGCTTTGCTTATAAGAAGGGCGAACGCGAAGCAGAGAATGATCATCATAACTGCGATCGTCGAACCCATACCGTAACGGTTACGCTGGAAGAGCATCTCGATCATACGGGTTGAAGGAACTTCCGTAGCATGGAGAGGTCCGCCATTGGTAAGGACATAGATAAGGTCGAAAGATTTAAGTGAACCGGTTACAGCGAAGATAACACTTACCTTAAGGATAGGCTTGATAACAGGGATAACAATGTATCTGTTAACCTGTCCTTCGGTTGCACCGTCGATCTTAGCAGCCTCACGGATATCAGGGGATACACCCTTAACACCCGCATACATAAGGAGCATGTGGTAACCTACATACTGCCACAGAGTAGGAACAAATACGGAAAGAAGGGCAGTCTTCTTATCACCGAGCCAAATACGGCAAAGATTCTCAAGTCCCAGCTTGGTAAGAGCGGAATTGAGAAGACCGTAATCAGGGTTATAGATCTTCAGCCAGAGCTGACCGATAACAACAGTAGAGATCAGAACGGGCATGAAATAAACTGACAGGAAAGGTTTCTCTCCCTTAATGCCTCTTCCGAGTGCAAGAGCAAGTGCAAGTGAAACAGGGAGCTGTATGAAAACCGACAAAGCAGCAAGGATGCACGCGTTTCCGAGTGCCTTGATAAATCCGATGGCTTTGCTGGTGAATAATTCTTTGTAGTTAGCAAGTCCGAGAAAGGTCATCTCGCCCATGCCGTTCCAGTCAAAAAGACTGTAATACGCCGATTTTATGATAGGCGCGATCAGTATTCCTATAAACAGCGCCAGCGCAGGTAAAAGGAACAGGAATACCGCTAAATAATTGACGATATCTTTTTTCTTCATTGGCTAAGCCTTCCAAAAAATTCGGACTCTTTCGAGTCCGTTTCTCTTTAATATAGTACAGCCGCGCGGCCTCCGCTGGCGCGAGGGGGTTGTTGCAAGGCAGAAGGTCGCGCGTCCGTACAAGTAACAAACAGGGATTAAATTATCTTATGTCGTTGGCAAGTCCTTCGATGAATCCCTGACCATCGACTTCACATCCGTAAACGAGGTCTACGTAAGAAAGGTAGGTGTTAGCATCGTCTGCGCTCATAGCGGTGTCTCCGAAGAGAACGTATCCGGTAGCGTTTCCGCAGATTACTGCAACATCCTGGGTAAGAGCGTTAACTGCTGAGGTATCGCCGTAAGGAGTCCAAGCGGGAAGTCCGCAGCCGTCAAGATAGCCGTAGTGGCAGATAAGCTTTCCAAGCTCGAAGCAGTACTTAGCAGCTACGTCAGCATGCTCTGAAGATGCTGCAACTGCAAGAGTATCGGAAGGTCCGCCGATGAGCTGTCCGAGAGTAGCCTTGTCAGCATTGATGACAGGGAACTCAGCAACCTTTACCTTGGGGAAGAATGCTTCGTTGTTAGCGAAGTCAGCACAGTTCCAGGTTCCGTTCATGTAGAAAGCATACTTTCCATCCATGAAGTTAGCCTTAACTTCGTCGTTTCCAAGAGCGATTCCGTTAGGATCGAAGTATCCGTTGTTTACAAGGCTCTGGAAGGTATCAACTGCTGCAGCAACGTCAGCGTTGTCCCAAGTTGCTCTTCCGAGGAAGATGTCGTTAAGAGTCTCATAACCTACAGACTTCTCGATAACGGACTCAAGATACTCGGTAACACACCAAGTCTCTTTTCCTGCACATCCGAAGGGGATGATGCCTGCTGCCTTAAGAGCGTCGCAGCACTCGATGAACTCTTCATAAGTTCCGGGAATCTCATCATAGCCAACTGACTTAAGGAGATCCATGTTAGCGAAGAGACCAACGATGTTCATGGTAAGAGGAACACCATAGTGCTTTCCGCCGTAGGTGGAGTTTCCGAGCATAGACTCAGGAAGCTCATCCTTGAACTCTTCGTAAGCAGCGTCAAGGCAGTAAACCTTTCCTGCATCTACGAAGTCCTGAAGGAATGCGCAAGACCAGGTAAAGAAGATATCAGGCATCTCGTTAGCTGAAACAGCAGCCTTGATCTTGGTCTTGTAAGACTCATTCTCAAATGCTTCCCAGTTAAGGGTAATGTTGGGATATGCGGCAGCCATATCAGCGATAGCTGCTTCATAAGAGTGACGGTTTGAGTCGCTCTCAGTAGCGATACACCACATATCAAGGGTAATCTCCTCTTCCATAGCAGCCGGATCAACGGGTGCAGGAGCAGGAGTGTTTGCAGGATCAGCAGTTCCAACGCCGGTGTTTCCTGCAGGGGTGCCGCAGGCAGCGAGTGAAAGAGCCATTGTTCCTGCCATTACAAGTGACAACAGTTTTCTTTTCATAATTTCCTCCTTTAATGATTATGAAAAAATAATTTATATCTCAAAGGCGAAAGGCCTCAGAAATATCAACTGTCGATGACCGATCATTTCTCGGTCGGAACCATGGGCCAGGGATACTCGACTGTAAGTACGTTTCCGTCGATGTGGTAATAAATGAAGGTGTCGGGATACATATCATTGTAGATAAGCTGTATCATTCCTTTTTCTTCATCCACCACATAATATCCGGGTGAATAATAATCTTCCCTGAAGGTTCCCTTGTCTGTAAACTCAAAGGAGAGATTACCGTCTACTTCTTGCCAGAAGCCGATGAGCCCGTTCGGCTGTCCTTCGCCGGTGTACTCGTAGACGGCAGGCTCATAAAGGAACATCCTGTCTCCGTCCGGTACGAATCTCATTCCGAGTTCATTTCCATCTTTATCCGTAAGAGTCAGGTAATCGTTTTCGAGTGTGTAGCTGTACTTGACTCCCTTAAATTCAGCTTTTCCGTTATCGGAAAGTGAAAGGATCGTTACATCGGGCTCATGTATGTAAGCCCACTCCTGCTTGGAGCCACCGGAGCATCCGACTAAGGTCATGATCACAAGCATGGAGATAAGTACAAGTTTAAGAGTTTTAAGGCTTCTCATATAAACAGACCTCTAACGCCAATTCCCTTTTTATGAACAAATTGTAAATAAACGCTCGTTAACTGTAAAGGGAAAAACTTTACATATTTTGAGCAATTTTTTGACATTTGCACACAAATATTTCAATACGCTCGATATTTTTTGTGCTTTTTGACGGGAATATAATGTCTATTATAAGTCAATGTAAGCACTTTCATACATTTTTTATTATATTTTAATGTGCATTTTGACAGATGGCAAAAAAACCAAAAAGACGCATTTTCTTGTCATCATTTGTTCACAATTAGGCACTGTAGTGCTCTATCGCGATAAAGGATGTCAAAAAAATGCGTCTCTTTATATGCTGTTAAAATTTATACTATTATACTTTGGACAAATATGATACTGCGCTGAGTGCAGCGGTAAGCCCTTCACCCGAAGCTTTTATCAGCTGATAGGGTGCTCCGGTGATATCTCCGGCAGCGAAAAGACCGGGAACGGAAGTGGACATATCACGTGCACACTTAACCGCAGAGCCCTCTGTTTCAAGGCCGGGAACCATTGATGAAGGTGCGATCTGATCACGAAGTACAAAGACTCCGTCCGTTGCTATCTCACCATTATCGGTTACAAGGGTATTTGCTTTCATGGCACCCTTGATCTCAACAGGTTTTGCTTTTACTATTTCAACGCCTTCGATCTTCAGGTCGCCTGCATCATATGTAGGAACATAGATGACTTCTGATGCATATTTTCTGAGGAATTCAGCCTCCTCTTCAAATTCCGGTGAATAGGATACAACTACCGCTTTTTTATCCTTATACATAGCGGCATCGCAGGTTGCACAATAGCTTACGCCCCTTCCGAGATACTCGCTCTCACCGGGAATGGTCTTGGCAGGTGCAACGCCCGCGCAGAGAATAACCGATGTAGCTTCAATGATCTCCTCACCGCACTGGATTGCAAAATATTCCCCGTAAGGATAGATCATGCTTACTCTTCCTTCGGTGATCTCCACGCCCATGGATTCGGCGTGATCCAGCATCTTTTTGGCAAGATCATCTCCGCTGACCGCGGGAATACCGAGATAATTGTCTATCCTCTCGGCGCTTCTAACTTTTGAACTTGCATCTTTTTTGCCGATTACAATAATGTTCTTTTTTCTGATCTTAAGTGTTATTGCGGCTTCCAGTCCCGCAGGTCCGGTGCCTACTATTGCTACATCATACCTCATGATTAACCCCTTTCTCAATTGCCGTAGTCAAGTGCTCCTGTAAACAAAAAGATTGTTACTGCAGCTGCAGGTATTATTGCAACAAGCGCTGCTATTACAACAAGTGCGATAACTGCATTCATTTCCGTTTCACCCAAGCCTGCAATGCCCAATACATCTGCAAACCTTCTCAGCATTGAGGGTAACATTATGGCTTTCCACAGAATATCGCCCACACAAACTGCCCCTATCCACATAGCCTGGTTTCTTGAAATGCGATTCCACAAAATATATGCGATCATTCCAAGATGTGCAAGGATGCTTATTATTATGTTCGTATAGGAGGTAGAAAATACTCCTGTCTTCGAGATAAGATTAATCACTTCCGTGAGGGCAATAAAACCGAGTGATCCGACGAAGAAGATCTTTTCATTTTCATAATCAACAAAACATATAAAAGCAAGAAGTCCGTTCGCAATTGCTATAAAAAGACTTCCAATGTCCCCTCCTAAAAACAGTATCACGAGGCTTCCGATAGCGGCCAGACCGCTTATGATTCCCATGATCTTAACAATAATTGAATCGCGGTCAAAACTTGTATTTAACAATTTCTTACTCTCCCTCATAAACATACAAATTTAGTCTGTTAATAATCATTATACTTATAACCCTTCAGTAATTACAACTTAAAGATTTGTGAAAAGCTTATGTCCCGATTCTAAAAGCAGGATGCAGGCTTCGCATGCGTTGTGCCTGGTTTTAACCGCTCCGGACTGTAATTACTTTGATTTCCTCGGATTTTACAGCCACGGATGCCTATAGCTACCACGCTTTTACCTGCTCCGGGCTGTAATTACTTTGGTTTCCTCAGAATTTACAGCCCCGAACGCCTGTTACAACCATGCTTTTACCTGCTTCGGGCTGTAATTACTTTAGTTTCCTCGGATTTTACAGCCCCGGATGCCTATAGCTACCACGCTTTTACCTGCTCCGGGCTGTAATCACTCTAGTTTCCTCGGATTTTACAGTCCCGGATGTCTATAGTCACCATGCTTTTACCTGCTCCGGACTGTAATATCTATAATTTCCTCGGATTTTACAGCCACTCAACATGAATCCCGCCGGCTTTGCTTACTTTTGCCCCCATGCACAAAAAATATCCGCACTCTCGATCAAGAGTGCGGATATCATTTTCGCCTATATAGGGTTGCGAGAATTATTTCTCAGCAAGTGCCTTCTTGATGGACTCGGTAAGCTCGGGAACGATCTTGTTGAGGTCGCCTACGATACCGTAGTCTGCTACGTCGAAGATAGGAGCATCCTCATCCTTGTTGATTGCGATGATGATGTCTGACTCTTCCATACCAGCAACGTGCTGGATAGCACCTGAAATACCGATTGCGAAATATACGTGAGGTCTTACGGTCTTACCGGTCTGACCAACCTGGAGATCCTTAGGCTTCCAGCCTGAATCTACAACAGCTCTTGAGCAGGAAACTTCTCCGCCGAGTACTGCTGCGAGATCCTCAAGGATCTTGAAGTTCTCGGGTGATCCGACTCCACGTCAGCCGGATACGAGGATATTAGCGTTGATGATGTCAACGGTATCGGAAACTGCCTTAACAACTTCCTTAACGGTTACATAACGATCATTGGGAGTGAATCCGGGATTGTAATCTACAACCTCTGCCTTAGCACCCTTGATGGGCTCGATCTTCTGCATAACGCCGGGACGAACGGTTGCCATCTGAGGTCTGTTGTCAGGGCAAGCGATGGTAGCGATGGTGTTTCCACCGAATGCAGGACGAGTCATGAGAAGCTGATTGTGCTTCTGCTCTTTTCCGGGAATAGCTACGAGAGGGAAATCACCGATGTCAAGCTGTGTGCAGTCAGCGGTAAGTCCGGTAGCAACTCTTGCGGAAACGGTAGGTCCGAGGTCACGTCCGATAGCGGTAGCGCCTACGAGCATGATCTCAGGCTTGAACTCATTGATAACGGATGCAAGTCCGTGTGCATAGGGCTCGGTCCTGTAAATCTCGAGCTCCTTGTCATCAACAACGATGACCTTGTCTGCGCCATACTCTGCAAGAGAATCAGCGAGACCCTTAACATTATATCCCATGAGGACTGCAACTACCTTCTGTCCGAGTGCAGCTGCACGATCCTTAGCTTTGCCGAGAAGTTCGAAAGAGATTCCGCTGATCTCACCGTCAACCTGCTGGGCAAAGACATATACGTCTTTATATTCTTCTAAGCTCATTTGTCTTCCTCCTGCAAATTAAATGACATGCTTTTCAGCAAGCTTCTCTACAATGTACTTAACTCCGTCTGAAGGTGAAT
>JAGCUO010000077.1 GCA_017962825.1 Lachnospiraceae bacterium
ATCCGCATTAAAAATGCCCATCTGTGATGGGCGTTTTTTAATGGTTATATTTTGAAGGGACTCGAACCCATAGCGAGCTCCCTTCATCTGCATTAAAAAATGCCCATCTGCGATGGGCGTTTTTTAATGGTTATATTTTGAAGGGACTCGAACCCATAGCGAGCTCCCTTCATCCGCATTATATTTGCGGTATACTTGAACTCATTGGAAATAGCAATTATTCTCATAGTAACGGCTTTGCCGGATTGCAGGGGGTAAGTGATGAAAACATATTATGATGACGGAACCGTAAAGATCAGAAGCATGATCAAAGAAGATGCCAAAGTGCTGTATGATACATACCTGTCATACGGATGGCATCCGCAGATAGAAAACTATGAGAATTACTTTAAGGAACAGGAAAACGGCGAGAGACTTGTATTTATCGCCGAGTATGAGGGTGCTGTCAAGGGACAGTGCACACTAGTTCTGCATCCTTCGGAAGGCCCGTGGGGCGGAATGGATATCCCCGAGATAGTTGACCTTACGGTTTTCTTCGATATTCATAAAAAGGGAATCGGAAGTAAATTGCTTGACGTGGCCGAAAGCGAAGCTGCGAAGATCTCGGATAAGGTCTTCCTTGCCGTTGGTCTTCATAACGGATACGGCCCGGCACAGAGGATATATGTTAAGAGAGGGTACATTCCCGACGGAAGCGGTGTATGGTATCAGAATAAGAATCTGGACCAGTATGCTCCCTGCGTAAATGACGATGATCTGTTATTATTCCTTTCAAAGGATCTGAAATAGATCAGCTGGTCCTTCTGCAGACCAGGATGTCTCCGGACTTCAATATGATATTTCTTGTGGGAACAGCATTGACACCGTCGCGTATCAGCACGAGGATGTCAGTGCTTTCTTTTTCCTCGACGTATCCGATGTTCTTGTTGACGTAGGGTGTGTCGGGACCGACCGTGATGGTGATGAGTCCGGCTCTTTCCTCGCCCTTGGCCTGGTTTCTCCTGATTGCGGTATATTTTTCGACAAATCCCGCGGAGATTATTCCCGTGGGTATCGCAACAACTGCCATGGCAAGGAAGTCGATGATGATGCCGATGACCTTTCCCATAAGTGTTACCGGAGCCATATCTCCGTATCCTACGGTAAAGATCGTGGTTGCGGCCCACCACATTCCGGAAAGAGCGTTGGAAAAAACATCGGGCTGGACTTCGTGCTCTACCGAATACATGCATATGCTGGAGGAGAGCATGAGTATCAGAATGATAAGCACCGATGACATTATCTGACTCAGCTTGTCTTTGAATACCGAAAGAATGACGTGGAATGAATCGTAGGTCGAATTGATCTTGAAAAGCCTGAGGATCCTTGCGACTCTGAGAAGCCTGAATACGACAAAGCCCGACAGATAATAGAAGGGCAGTATCGTAAGCAGTTCGATCACACCGTCAAGCGATGATACGAATTTCCATACCGACACCGGTCTGGAATCTTCCGGGTACAGATAGTTTGCGGTGGCTATTCTTAAAACGTATTCGATCAGGAAAAAGACTATGCTCACAATGTCGATGACATTGAAAACTCCCGCCATAAATGAGAGCTGTTCGAAAGATTCGAGTATCAGCGACAGTATGTTCAGGATGACTATCGTAATGAGCAGGGCATCAAAAAGAAAACTCGGAATGTCAGAACGGCTTCCGATCTGTATGATCTCAAATATCCTTTTTCCGAGATCGGTTTTCTGTTTGGAATTTTTATTTTTTCCCATAGTCATTACCGTGATCCGTTAAGTAAAAAAGCTTACGAAAACATTTTACGTTTAGTTGAAAAATATGTCAAAAAAATTGGATTATATATAGCTTCTTATGATATTATTTTCCTGATGTGTTTCAGATATATGGGGAATTTCCCCGGGGAGGAATGCAGATGTTTGCGTTACTTATTATAATCATTCTGCTTGCCGTTATTTGGACCCTGCTCAAGCTTCTTGCATTTACGATAAAGCTTCCGTTCAAGGTTCTCGGATTTATCTTCAGGCAGCCGTTTGCGACTATATTCTGGCTGGTTGTGGCAGGCTATGTTGTATATTATTTTTTCATTCATTAATGTGAGGGAGATTAGAAATGCAGACACTTGATTTTGCAGAGATGTTGGAGCAGTATCTGGATGATCCTTATCAGTACCAGCTTATGAGTCAGGGCTTCAGTTCCGTGATCAATCTTATTCAGTTCGTGATGAGGATCCTTATGATCATCGGAATGTGGCTTATGTTCGAGAAAGCCGGAGAGCACGGCTGGGGATCGATCATTCCTATTTACAGGGGATATCTTCTCTTTAAAACAGCCGGGATCAAGAACTGGTTCTGGGGAAGCTTTGTTGCAAGCCTTGTTTACGCAATATGCCTTGTTGTTTCCATGGTTTATTTCCTTGCATATTTCATCGCAAGTATATTCGGAGGGGCATATGATTCTGGGGTAGAAGACCTTACCGCATTTATGGGCGGTCTGTTTATTATCGGCTGTATTGCGGGATTGGTGTGCTTTATCATTGCAATCTATCGCGGAATCAAGATGTCACAGGCATTTAACCTCAGCGGAGGCTGGGCAGTCGGAATCATACTTCTTCCCTGGCTCTTCTATATGATCATGGGTGTCTCCAAGAATATCCACCACAGGAAGTACCCTAACGGAGTTCCCAAACCCACACCCGGTGTTCAGCCCGGATATCAGCAGAATCCTTATGGGCAGAATCAGTATCAGCAGAACCCCTACGGACAGAATCAGTATCAGCAGAACCCCTATGGGCAGAATCAGTATCAGCAGAATCCCTACGGACAGAATCAGTATCAGCAGAACCCCTATGGGCAGAATCAGTATCAGCAGAATCCCTATGCACAGAATACCGCTCAGGCGGATCAGTCAGCTCCTTTGAATCCTTATGCGAAAAATCCTTAC
>JAGCUO010000078.1 GCA_017962825.1 Lachnospiraceae bacterium
TACAAGCAAGGAAGTTGTGAGGTCTGGGTCCGAAAGAAATGATCTTAAGGTTGTTGAGTGCATAAACTGCATTTGCGATGGGAAGGAAATCGTGGATCATGTCAGCGCAATCTTCAGCGTCGCCGACAGGATACTCGGGAATATAAGCCTTAACGCTTCTAAGGTGGAGGTTATAGCTTGCATTGAGCATTCCGCAGTAAGCATCTCCTCTTCCGTCCTGAAGGTCTGCCTGGCTCTCTTCAGCTGCAGCGCAGAACATCTTGGGTCCGTCGAAGTGCTTAGCAAGAAGGGTCTCAGAGATCTCGGGACCGAAGTTTCCGAGGTATACGCAAAGAGCCTCACAACCTGCTTTCTTGATATCCTCAAGAGCGTTAACCATATCGATCTCACTCTCAACGATGCAGATAGGGCATGCGTAAATGTCAGCTGCATCATATTTCTTGGTATATGCTTCTACAAGAGCCTTGCGACGGTTAACCGCAAGTGACTCAGGGAAACAATCGCGGCTTACTGCCACGATACCTACACGAACTTTGGGTATATTTATCATATTGTACCTCCTGTACACTTTCACCCCTTCTAAGGGGACCTACGAAAACGATTTTATCATATTCCGGGTAAAAAAAAATACCCAAATGTTGCCACCCAAATTGCACAAATTGCGATATACATCGGAAGTCTAGAACTCTATCCCCAGAACCTTCCATTCTCCGTTTTGTTTTACAAAATAAAACTTACCGTCGGTGATTATGACTTCGGGCTCTCTGGGACCCCACTCCATGGTCAGATACTGCTCGACTATAACCTCGCAATAGCATACGTCATCTGAATAAGCGATGAAATCAACCACCTCAGCGCTGTGTATCTCGGACGCCCTGTGCCTTGTAAACCACTTCAGTTCTGCGTGTTCCATGTAATACAGGAATATATTATCCGCAGTAAAATACTTCTTCAGCTCCCCTTCCGGCAGATCTCCCGATATAAAGTTGGCGTAAGCACTGACGGCCTCCTTGGCAAGAGCCTCAACCTCGATCCGGTATGCGGAATCCCCGGGGTAGTCCACATAATATGTACCGTTGTTCATATCGCAGAGGACGGGCAGATTTGTCCCGTCATCGGAAATAGCCGCAACATCGGGAAGATAGTAGAAACCGTCCACGTCATATTCATTTATCCTGGGAAGTACCTCATAATCTCCGATAAATCTCTGTGCCACAGGTTCTTCCCCAGGGATTCCGATCTCCGAGTACTCCGTTCCGTTTATCAAAAGGCTTACATTATCGGGAGCCGATATATGAATGCTTCTCGGATCGTCGGCATACAGGATAAGGGAAGTCAGATTCCAATCCGGAATATCAAGATCATCTATAACGGGCGCTTTAACAAACTCCGCCCTGGCCACCGTAAGATCTCCGGAATCTATCAGGAACACCTTGTGGTCGTCTGTAGTCTCTTCCCTTACCGGCTCCAGAGAAATAGGACCGTTGTGAAGATAGTTTCTAAGATAAATGATCACATCCTCTCTGGTCTCATATATGCCATGCTCCGGTCTTTCCGTTGCAAGATCGTACAAAGAACCGGTATCCTCCGTCCGGAAAAGAGTGAGCAGATCTCCGGCTACATATTCGGGAAGAGTTGCTCTGTAGGCCGCTTCATATCTGACCAGATAGTCGTCGAATTTTTTAAGAACCGCGGCAAGCAAGGCAAGAAGACACAGCATCCAGGAAAGGAGGAATATGCGATACATCCTCGCTCCCTTTTTTCTGCGTTTTCTCATCCTCTCGTTATATAATTCTTCGTCCGTTAATTCACTCATTGATCATCGGTGTTTGCCGGAAGCACTACAAAAGCGGTGGGGATACGCCTTGTATCACGCACCGTACAATTATCTACTATCTGTTCTCCGTTATAAAACATGGAAGACGACATACCGCCGTCGAGATTGGCTGCGTTTACCGCACCGTATTCCAGAAATACATCTATGAGATCCGCCATGGATGCTCCGAGTGACGATGTCTTGCGGCCCTCAATGACCAATAGAAGAACCGCACCGTCGGAGCGCTGTCCGATAGCGGTTCTGGGATTAAGTCCGCCGCCCGCTCCCGCCAGCGTTGCAGGATTTCCGTTGACGATAAGTGCGGGACCGAAAGTAAGTGCATCTCTGATACCCATATCCACAGCCCTTGCGGCGGTCATCCTTCCGACTATCAGGACGTTGTTTTCGTCAAATCCGTAGACGCCGTATGTTCCTCCGTCATTTCCGCATCTGACCTCGCCTCCGGATATGACTATGCCCTCAGGCCAAGCACCTGCGCCCAGTCCGTTATTATCTTCATACTTTCCGCCGTTAATTCCGGCAACGGCTCCGTTATTTTCAATATGCTGCTCAAGAGTCCATCCGTGATACCCATGTGAAAACTCAGGGATGGCAGAAACCACCACTCTGGAAGGGTCATATACTATCATCATCATGCCCGAAAATGTCGTTCCGTGAACTTCATGAAGCTCTATTCCGTCCCCGTCCGGGTCGTCATAGACAAACTCGGAATTCTCGGTTTCAGACTCCTGTGATGCCGTTAAATCTGCGACTTCTGAGTTTATTGACGTTGTGTCATTAGCGCTTCCCGGGATATTTATCAGTGAAACATCGGTGATCTCATTACTTTCTTCGACACGGTTTTGGGACATGATCTTTGATATCTCGGCATCACTCAAAAACAGCTCCGCAAGGATGCCTCCGGCGCTGGATTCCATTACAGAAACCACAAAGAGGTCCCTGAAATGTTCCGAGGGACCTCTATTGATCAAAAACAGCATCGAATACAGGCCAAAGATTCCTATGAGCAAAGTCACAAAAGCCCACAGAAAAAACCTGCCGATATATACCAGAAATCTGTTCCTTTTCTTCCTATAGTTCATAAGTAATGATATTGCTTACTCTTACATAAACTCCGTCAACACTCGCCGTAAGATATATCGTATGAACCCCTTCTTTGCCCTTAAACCACTGAAAATCCGCAGCCAGAGTAAGTTCGGGAGCACCGGTATGGGGATCTGTTGCGCTTCTGTCAAGAATCTGTACTCCGTCCAGCTCAATATGCCATCCGAGATTATCAAATCCTTCAAAGTCATCACGAGAGATCGAATAGTCATCATTTAAGGTAAGAGTAAATGTCTCGATAACCTTCTTAGTCGACTGGAGCATCTCTTCATACGTAAAATAATTATAGCGTGAATTATCACATCTGACATCTGCGCTGCAGTCAATAAAGCTTTCTCCGGAAGACAGAGCTATTATTGCTCCGCATTCATCTTTTGATGACTTAACTTCTCCCTGCACGTGTATGCCTGTCCATGCGGCTGTGCCGTATACCTCACCGCCGGCGATTCCCGCACTCCTCGAGGAGCTGACGTACGCATTGGTAAAACTGAGATTACTCATCCTGACAAATAAACCGTATCCGATAAATCCCGCTTCCTGATCCGTAACCTCAATAGTCATGCCGTTAATAGTATGACCGTTTCCTTCTACGACACCGCTGAAGCAATGATTGTTTCCCATCTTGCTCCATCCCATGGGTTTCCAGTCATAGCCTGTAAGGTCTATATCCGCTCCAATGGATACTGTATATTCTGTGGCGCCGTCACTGAATGCATTTACGTAATAGACAACGGATGCAAGTTCTTCCGCATTGGTGACAGCAAAATACGGTGCATTGTCCTGAGCCCACTGTTTATCGGCAAGTTCCATAATGCTTCCGGTATCAAAGCTTCTCTCCCAATCGGAAGTATAATCAAGACCATCGATCTCATATGCATATTCAGAGGCATCAACACCCCACGCGGTAAACCACTGATATACATCCACAAGAACATATACCCCGTCTCTCTTGGCAGGGATGGTCACCGTATGTTCGTCGGAATCTATTATGATGTCATCTATGGGATCGAAAGGAGCAAAAGAACTTGAGCCGGAGCGATACAAGGCCAGAAAATTAGTTTCCGGCATGCCTCTTAATTCATCCGGATCGTAAACAAAGCAAAGCGTAGGATCATCTACGTGATCGAAAGTCACCTCGATGGGTGACCCCACAAGCCCCTCTACACTGCTGTAAAGAACATCTATGCCGTAGAGATTCTCCATATCGACACGGCGTTCCAACCTGCCTTCGCAAAAGCCGGAAAAGATCACTTCGACGATTTCGGGCCTTTCTGAATTATTCAGCCTGTAACTGACGCTTTTCAGAACATCCTCATCGTCTTCGACTTCGGATTCATCATCGTCATCTTTGTCTTCATCATCTTCATCTTTGTCATCGCGGAATTCTTCGTCCTCGGAATCCGTATCTTCCTGAGCGGTTTCTTCCGGGATACGTGACTGATTGATGTTGCAGCCTGAAAAAACAAGAAGAAATACAAGGGGCAGAATAGCAAAAAACCATTTTTTCATAATATCCTCCTAACAAGAGAAACACTCCCCCCTCATATAGAATTTTACATATATCAGACATTTAAAGCAATCAGCAGGTACCAAGTTTAAAAGAATATAAATATCTTTCGGTCACGGGAAGGTGTTCCAGTGACTCGAGTGCTTCCTTATAATAATCCATCTGTGTCTCGTATCTCTTCCAGAGCTCATCCATGGCCCTGACCGAATCGGTCTTGTAATCAAGAAGGATGATCTTATCATCTTCGATAAAGTATCCGTCGATGATACCCTGGATCATAAGTATCTCTTTATCCAAGGCTTCGGAGCCGGTATTTCTGTGCTCAGGATCAAGAAGTCTCGATGCCGGGATTCCGTATACGAAGGGCTGCTCTCTTTTAAGAAGTCCCGAGCTTTCTGCTCTCCACATTCTGTAGGATAATTCAGATCTTAAGAATGTAAGTATCTTAAAAGACGAAACGGCAGTATGAGTTTTTTCGGAGATATGACCTGCGGACAATTCCTCCGCCCAGAACTTTTCGATGTATTCTTTTACTGATGATTCGCTGCCGGATAAAGCTTTAGAATATTCATCATATGATGAAGGCATTTTTCCGATGACAGATCCGAGGATTCTGTCCCAGGATAAAAGCTGCATACATCTGTGATATGCGTTACCTCGTTCGGTTCCGGTGATGATAAACCTTGAAGATACGCCTGCTGCCTCAGCGGGAATGTCAGGTCTATCATCTGCATCATCATAAATACTGCTTGTATTTCCGCCTGCGAAAACAGGGACCGCGGTTTCATCTTCACCATGTTCCATCAGGTCGTATGCGCCCTCATCCTTCTCAGCCATGGCAGCCATCTTAAGTTCGCTTACGGTAGTCTTGGTATAAAGGTTTTCGAAATATCCGTAAGGATATACATATGAGAATTTCTTCTCCAGCTCTTCCAAAGACTCTCTATCGGCAAGACTGAGGTCTCCGGTTTCAGCCATGGTAAATTCGGTAAGCCCCTTGGCCTCGCTTTCCACCGCTTTCTTTTCATCGGTATAAAGCTTCTCGGCATCTATCATCCTAATACTTATGGTATCAAGTACATCCTTGCACCCGATGACAGGAAGCATAAGATCAAGATAGCAATCCGCATTTTGGAAATATCCGTATGTAAGGCGTTCTCCCGGATACCCCAGATACTCACCCATGCTCTTTTCAGCATCCTTCATACCGCCGATCATAATGAGCTTCTCACACGCTCTTGTCATGGCGACATACAGAAGTCTCATCTCTTCCGCCACCATGTCACATCTTTTCTTATCGGCAACCGCATTATATCTGAGAGTCTTAAAGCGAAGTCTTGTTTCCGTATCCGTGTATCTGCTGCCTATTCCGAGAATATTATCGGTAAGGAGAGGTTTTGCAAGATCCATGAAATTAAACTGTCTTCCCAGTCCCGCAAAGATAACAACAGGGAATTCGAGACCTTTTGATTTGTGGATGGTCATAAGTTTAACCACGTCCGCATTCTCGGAGGCTACGCCCGCTTCTCCCGCATCAACTTCGAATTTCTCCATGTTATCGATATATCTGATGAAATCATTTAATCCCAGATAACTGGATTTTTCATATGAAGATGCCATAACAAGAAGCATCTGAACGTTCCCCATGCGCCCCTGTCCGGCTGGAAGTGCGGACACCATCTCAATATAGTGGTGATCTGCGGTGATCTTCTCAAGTAATTCCCTTACCGTCAGATATCCGCTCATCCTGCGATATTCATCCGTTCTGTCCAAAAAAGAATTAAGCTTTACCGAAAGGCCGTCTGAAATTTTATCGGGGCAAATATCATCCTTTCTCCCCGAAGCCATAAGTAAGGCATCATAAAGAGAAACGCTCTGTCTGCCCGCTCTTATCAAAGCAATCTCATTTTCATCAAAATTCCCGAATACCGAATGCATAACCGCATACAGCGGTACGTCGTCCAAGGGATTGCTAAGTGTTCTGAGATACTGCAAAAGAAGACTTACTTCCGTAGTCTTAAAATATCCGTTCTTTCCCTCTGCATACAAAGGAATACCCATCTCTGCGAAAACCTTGCGATAGGTTTCCGTAACAGAGCTTACACTTCTTCTTAATATGACGATGTCTTTGTAAGAAATATTCCTAAGACCGGGATTTTCTCTGTCTCCGTTAAACACTTTCTGAGATTTCATAAGATCCCGGATCTTAAGAGCAACTATTATGGCCTCAAGTTCACTCTTATCCGATACGTCATCCATGAAGTCAGCGGCATTCACAGAATACTCACTGCCTTCACCGGCGTTATCGTTAAAGCCATCCGCTTCCGACTGAGCTGCATCCTCCATCATCTTGTTGTCATACAGGAGAAGTTCGGTTTTACAGTTTTCATTTTCCGGAAAAGAAGCCTTGGCGATCAGCCTTTCATCCTCTCCATATTCGATGCCTCCGCACTCTTCGTGCATGATACGCTCAAAGACCGCATTGACACTGTCTATCACTTCACTTCGACTTCTGAAATTACCGGACAGATCCACTTCCATATGCGGAGGGATCTTATCGTATTCCCGCTGCTTATCCATAAACAGATCTGGGCGTGCCTGTCTGAAACTGTATATGCTTTGCTTGACATCACCGACTATGAATCTGTCAAATCTGCCAATTTCTTCCGCAGAGACAGCGGTAAGAATTATCTCCTGGACCAGATTGGAATCCTGATACTCATCCGTCATAATTTCCGCAAATCTGTCCCTGTATTCTATTGCCGCATCGGTGGGCAGGACGATAAGCTCACCGTTTTCCGTTTTATGATCCGTCAGAATATTAAGAGCCAGATGCGACATATCGGAAAAGTCTATGGTATGTCTCTTTTTCTTTTCATCCGCATATTCCCTGAAAAAAGAGATTGCAAGGTCAAGAAGGACATTCACGCTTTTTCCGCTCTCTGCGATCATTCGTATCTGTTCATCAAGAGGGAAGGCATAAAACTTTGCATAGAGCTTATCAATGGTATCCCATGCTGCGTTTCTGTATTTCTTGGCAGGTTCACCGTAAGTATCCCTGACTTCTTTATCCTCATCAGTTTTGGCAGTGGAGGATTTAAGCTTACCCTTTGCATCCTTCCTATCTGCAAGAAGCTCATACATTCCTTCGAGATCACCGCTTTGTGCGGTCTCCTCGATCTGCTCAAAATAATCCCTGTCTTCGGAAAAAGTTTCCAGATATTTGCTTAAGAATTCATGATCTTCGCAGAGTCTTATTGCAGCTTCTATATAGCCTTCCGCATTAAGTGCATATCCGTATGAGGATTTGAGAATTGTTTCCTCAAGGAGTGACCCTTTAAGGTCCTCAGCCGTTTTTATGGCATGGTCTTTTTTTCTCTCTTCCAGATAATCTATGGGCCAGGGATATGAATCGGCGGACGCACACAGCCCCATGATCATATCCTCAAGTGCGGAATCATTATTGCCGGGGCAGAATGCTTCAACACAATCAATGAATTCGGGATTCTTATCCGCATAAGCTTTTTCAAGCACGCGTGACAGTACGTCCTGCTTGATTAGTTTCGCTTCGCCTTCGTCCGCAACTCTGAAATCAGGTTCTATTCCCACTTCCTGGAAATGATTTCTGATCACATCAAGACAGAAGGAGTCTATGGTTGTTATAAGAGCCTGATGAACCAGTGTCACCTGCTTTTGAAGATGCTCGTTACCCGGATCTTCTTCCAGTTTTTCGCCTATCCTCTTCAGTACTCTTTCCTTCATTTCCGCAGCTGCAGCCTGAGTGAAGGTAACTACAAGTATGCGGTCGATATCCACGGGGTCTTTTTCATCGCAGACCAAAGAAACGATCCTTTCAACAAGCACTGCGGTCTTACCGCTTCCCGCGGCAGCGCTTACAAGGAGGCTGGTGTTTCTGGCATCGATGATCTTTTTTTGTTCGGGCGTGGGATTAAATGCCATCTTCGTCGCCTCCTTCTTCATTGTATTTGGAGCGGAGTTTTTCTATGACTTCTCCGCGTTTTTCTTTCTTATCACTCTTGGTCTTATAACCGGGGATCTTCTTATCCATACCGCATGCTCCGGCAAAAGGACAATAGGTGCAGGATGACCTGTATGGATCGACGGATATCTTTCCGTTTAATATTTCGCAGGCTTCAGACTTGGCAACATTTACCGCTTCGTCAATCACCATATTCATGACATCTCTCGGAAGTTGCTTGCTGTATGAATCAAAGTCACCGTCTTTTTTTAATTTGACATTTATGTACTTGGAGGATGCAGATGCAGGCATTCCGTCAAAGACTCTGTCCAAAAGTTTCAGAGCCTCTTCTTCGCCGAGAACCTCACCCTTTGATCTCATCTTCTTAAGAAGTTCTTCCGCTGCTTTTTCAATTCCGTCCTTACTGTCGATATTAAGGAGGGGATCCTGAATATGAAAATAAAGCATGGACGCAGGAACGCCGCCCGTGTTTTCTTTTTCGCGGTACATATAAAGCGGAAGCTGAATCTGTCTTCCGTCTACCAGCATTGACAGATCTATATCCTTGTCACCGGATTTATAATCAACGATCTGGATATAGGTTCCGTCTGCTCCCGGTGCGGTATCAACTCTGTCTATAACACCGGTCATATGAAGATTTCTGCCGCCTCCGAGATCTATGTCCATAGCAAAAGGCTTCTCTGCCTGAACAGGTCTGAAAGAACCCGCGGAAAGCTGGTCTCTTATGATCCTGACGGAATTAATGACAAGCCTTGATAATCTGCGGATGTTATATTCATTCCTCGCACTGTCATGATAGATATCCATCCCGCTTTTTGAAACAGCTTCACCGGCAAGTACGGGAATGACCTCTTCCGCATACTCATCGGTAAAAGAAACCCATTCCATACCGTCAGTCTTAAGCTTATCCGTAAACATCTTAAGAATGTCATGAGCAAGCGCACCTCTGTCGGATGTCTGAATCTCCGCCTCGGATGTGGGTACCAGGTGCAAACCAAAACTCAGGAAATATCTGTAGGGACATCCCGCATAAGTTTCAAGTGAGCTTACACTTCCGAACAGATCTCCGGGATACAGCTTTCCCGCAACTTCGGGTGAAAGAGGAAGGTCCAGATACTTTTTATATACGGATGATTTAAGAAGACTTCTGCTTCCGTCTTCATCTCTCAGGGCAGAAAAAAGAGCGAAGGTTTCTCCGGTTTTTTCATACTCTTCCCCGATATCGGCATAGTCCCTCATGAGCATCGAAAGGATCTGAAGTGCATCCTCTTTGGTCGCAACTCTTTTTGCGACGGCTTCCTCTTCGGGCACGGAAACCTGTGCGGTATAAGGAAGAAGCTTCCTGATAAGAGGTATAAGATACGAGGGCCTTGCAGATTTACCGTCAGTCTTAACGCGGCAGTAGGACAAATAAAGTTCATCCGAAGGCTTGCAGATATTCATATACAGATACTGACGCTGTATATACATCTGCCTTCGGGGTGTGGGTGACAGCTCTATTCCCTTTTCGCTTAAAAACTCTCTGTCAAGATCGGAAATTATCCCCTTACCGGATGTGGACGCGGGGATATTTCCGTCATTTACTCCCGCAATAAACAAAACCCTGACATTCTCAAGTCTGGTTCTTCCTATATCGCCTATCAGAACTCTGTCCACATTCTTGGGAAGAGAAGCAAGCCTCATCTCTCCGATTCCGGCTTTGATCATCTCGGAAAAAGTATCCAGCTTAACTTCTTCGCCACCTGTCAGAAGATAGATCTTGTCAAACAGATCAACGAACATCTTCCAAATGGAACCGAATTCTTTGCTTCTTTCAGCATCTCCTTTTTCTTCGAATTCCCTTTTGAGACTTCTCAGTTTTTCGGGAGCATCTAGTTTTACCAGTGCTTTGTATAGATTCTGCACATAGGCTCCGGCACTGTCTTTAGCCTTAGCCCTTGTATCTCCGCCTTCGAATACCGAAGTAAGTGATACGATCTTCTCCCTTATCTCATTGATACGGGTTAAGTAGTTTTCTTCTTTTCTATGGGCATAAACTATTCGGGTAAAAGGTTTGTGCCATGCCGAATATCCCCTGATCCCGGTCTGTCTTATATAATTATCGATAAGATCTGTCTCGTACGGATCAAGTCCCGACAGACCGCCCTTTAAGAACCTTATGATACAATCCTGGGAATAATCATTAACGAAGATATCTATATATGCCTGGACGGTTTCGGCCAAATAGTCCAGTCTGACTCCTCCCGTAAAATCCAGGAAATAAGGAATCTTCATAAGGTTAAATTCACGTTCAAAATACGGAGCATATGCAGATATATCCCCGCATACTATTGCAATGTCCCGATACGCATAAGCTTTCTTTTCAAGAAGTTCCTTTAGCTTAACTCCGATATAATGGGCTTCTCTTGCAGGATCCGTCATCTCAGAGATATGTACGGAATGCGAATATGTGGGAGGAGTTCCGAGTCTTTTCTTCCTGAAGATATTTCTCTCGATATAAGACAGATCAATATCGGGAATAGGCCTGTCACACATGGAAGGCTCTGCAATTTCCATCCCGTTTTCTGACGCGATCTTAAGTAATTCGGTTGCACATTTATGGCTCAGGTAAAACAGTTCATCCTCACCTGCCGCAGTTCTGACATCTTCGTCATATGAGCACTCCAACGTAACGATCATCTCGGAGCACCTACCCATAAGTGCGGAGATAACCTTCATCTGAACGGGAGTAAATCCGGTAAATCCGTCAAATACGATCACCGAATCGGGAAGGATGGATGAGACAGGAATGGCACTGCAGAGTATATCCAGTTTTTCCTCTCTCGTTACATAGTGGCCGGAGATATATTCTTCAAAAAGAGTATAGATGGTCTTAAGATCCGTAAGCTTTCCCTTTAGAACTCCGCGTCCCAAAGAACAGTCGATCAGTTCATTAAGTCCATCCGGTGAGATACCGTACTGCATAAATTCAGAAAGAGCACTCTTAACCTCGGCGATATAGCCCGCGGACCCAAGACGGGATCCAAGAACAGGAAGTTCCTTTTCGTGAGCTACCGCTATCTTCTGTAAGATCAGACTCATGCCCATGTCATCGAGAACAGGAATTTCTTCCTGACCGGTCTCTTCCAGTATTCTGTGAGAGAACCTTCCGAAGCCAAACACGTCGATATTGAGGATTCCTTTATCCGGACTTAATGAAACCAGTGCCTTCTGGGCGGACATGGCTGCCTGATCCGGAACGATGAAAAAGAAGTTGCGGTTTCTTTCTTCCACAGCCCTTTTTATGACCTCTTCATATACGGTTCTGCTCTTACCGGATCCTGAAGGCCCGGTTATCAGTCTGAGTAAGCTCATTTTGGTTCTCCGCATGATAAATTCAAAGCTTTGATACCATTATAACAAAAGGCATGGAAAAATTTTTCCCATAATCTAAGTTTTTGTTTGTTTTGGAGCTTTTAAGGAGCTGATAACGTAAAAAACGGGAACAGGCATTAACCTGTTCCCGTTTCATCCGGTTTATTGTGTTATTTACTTTAATCCAGAATACTGTTAAGTTCCTCGGCAAATTCTTCCCGAAAGGC
Source organism: Lachnospiraceae bacterium (assembly GCA_017962825.1). Taxonomy (GTDB): domain Bacteria; phylum Bacillota; class Clostridia; order Lachnospirales; family Lachnospiraceae; genus AC2028. The sequence continues at coordinate 12,030 of JAGCUO010000078.1, forward strand.
TTCCTGTTCTTTCTTTAGCTGAACCGGATCTATCTTCTCTATTTTCTCGGAATTTATAAACCGAAGTTTGGATAAGGCCTTGGGGCTTTTTATCGCAACCTGTGTATACTGCGGTCCGATCATCAAAAGCTTCAGTGCATCCTCGTCCTTAAGATACCCGCTGGTTATTATGCCATAGGTATCAAACAGAGTATCATTGGCAATCGGTCCTATGATCACATCCGAAGTCAGATTGTCCCTGACTCTTCTGTTATCGAAAATATAACGGAACCACTCCGTATCTCTTTTAAAGGTGTGTATATCCAGATCTTCCTCATCAAGTTCGTAGAGGTTTACGACCGCGTTTTCCCTTGCCCATCTGTAAGTAAAATCCTTATCGGGCGTAAGATAAAATCCCCATCCGAAATCAGCATTCTTTCTTCCATAGTGAATATCGGGATTGTCGATCACTCTGTCACTTGTATGATATAGGATCATTCCGTCACCTTTAATAAAGATCAAAGCTCTGATTGGTTATGTACAAGCTTGGCATCAACCGATACGGCATTTTTAAGTGAAGGGGATAATTTCTCGGCAGTCTTACCGATTCCGCTTCCGCCGGATGTTGCAAATGCATGAACGGTTTTTCCGGCCCAGTCATAGCCCTGAGCAAATGTATGGATCACTCTGGGTGCCTGTCCGTACCAAATGGGGAATCCTACATATACGGTATCATATTTATCGAAATTTTCAATTTTTCCCTCTACGGGAACATCCTTACCGCCAATCTGCTCGCGATTACATCTGGAGATGGGATTAAGATAATTGATATCTGCCTTTGTATAAGGCTCTTTGGGAACTATCTCAAAAACATCCGCTCCGATCCTTGCGGCAAATTCCTTGGCGAGCTTAGCGGTATTACCCTCCGCACTGAAATATGCTACTAATGTTGCCATACTAACCTCCGTTTATACTCTTACACTGACTATATATTCTACACCTGCGGGAATCTCTATCCCGGGATCACCTATGACCACTTCAGCCTTTACACCTTTTTCCTCAAGACCCATGCACATATGACAAAGCGCAATGCCCATATCTATCTTTTGAAGATCTCCGGTTTCGGGTCTGTCAAATCCTGCGTCCTTCTTTTCGTAGAAATGGTAGGTTCCATCCTTATAAACGATCCTCCAGGGCTGCTTATTAACTGCTGAAGGCGCCCATCTTACCATTTCAAGGACTTCTGCCATTTCACCTTCCGCATTAAGAGGGATTCCCCACTTGTCTTTGAAGAATAATTTCTCTGCGGAAATTCTGGAATCTGCACCTATGCCCTTTCGCATCATGATCTCTTTGACGGATCTCTTTTTTGCGGGATATCCGAGAGGTGACACACAGGGCATCATCTCTCCGCCCCGGACTCCTGCTGCCGCTTCAAACAGTTCTCTTTTCATGGTTCCGCCGATCAAAACGGTTCCGATACCCTTATCCCAGGCATGTAAGACAAGCTTCTCAAATGAATATCCGTATGCAACGGCAGCATACTCAGTTTTCTCTACCTTACCTGCCACATACAGACGCTCACCGCTTAAAACGGGACTCGATAGGCCGTGCTGTTCTGCATCCAGAAGTAAAAACTCCACATGCACATCAAAAGGATTGGTAATGCCGGTGATAAAGTTTTCAATATCTTTTCTGTCTTCTTCATTGATAGCAGTACCGTCAAAAGTTCTTACACTTTTCCTTCCTTTTACAATATCGATCAGGGATTTCATATTACACCTCACAGAAGTGTCTTGATGCACTCTTCGATCTTACAGATGTCGGCAGTGGGCTCAAAACGTGCAACCACATTTCCTTCGCGGTCTACAACAAACTTGGTGAAATTCCACTTAATATCAGGCTTCTTAGCCCAATCGGGATCAGCTTCGGAGAACATCTTCTCTAGGAGAGATTTGTACTCATGCTCTTCAAAGCCCTCAAAACCCTTTTGTGACTTAAGATAAGTATACAGAGGAAGCTCGTTTGCACCGTTTACATCCGACTTCTTCATCTGAGGGAAGGTCGTATTGTAATTAAGCGTGCAGAACTCATGAATCTCCTCGTCGGTTCCGGGAGCCTGAGCGCCGAACTGGTTGCAGGGGATATCAAGGATCTCAAGACCTTTTTCATGATAATCCCTGTAAAGTTTCTCAAGAGGCTCATACTGAGGTGTAAATCCGCATCCGGTAGCGGTATTTACGATAAGGATAACCTTACCCTTAAATTCTGACAAACTAAGCTTTTCGCCTTTTCCGGTAGTCACTTCATAATCGTATATCATAATCTGCATGCTCCTTTTTAATGTGAATGATTACTTTACTTGTGCACAAGTATATATTGCCAAACATAATATGTCAAGAAAAATTCTTCCCCATAAGGATTAAGAGGTCAATAACGCCAATTCATGGTATAATTACAGGAGTTTTATATATACGGAGAAAATGATCTTGAAGTTTAAAAAATTAAAACCCGTACATTACATTCCGGTCAGTTTCCTGCTTGCGATAATCGTGGGAACAGTTCTCTTAATGTTGCCCATATCAAGCGCGTCCGGAAATATGACGGATTTTCTTACCGCTCTTTTTACCGCTACAACATCCGTTTGCGTAACGGGGCTTGTAGTTGTTGACACATACGCCCACTGGAGCTTTTTCGGGCAGCTCGTCATTCTGATCCTTATTCAGATAGGAGGTCTCGGAGTCGTTGCGGTCGGTTCCATGATCATGGTCATGACTAAGCGAAAGCTGTTTCTCTCCAACCGTATGCTCCTGGGTGACTCTCTTAATATCGACGGTAAAAAAGGACTTGTGCACTTCCTTAAAAGAATGTTCCGCGGTGTCATAATCCTCGAAGTCTCAGGAATTATCCTCTATTCCATAAAACTCATTCCGATGCTCGGTTTCTTCAAAGGACTCTGGGCTTCGATCTTTCAATCTATATCTGCGTTCTGTAATGCGGGTATGGATGTCATCGGTCCAAGCAGCATGATCGATCTGCGCGATTCCGGTCTTCTTATGATAACGACAATGGCTCTTATCATACTCGGAGGCATCGGATTCGTTGTATGGTTTGATGTGATCGACGGTATCAGGAACATGATCACCTACAAATACGGCCCTCGAAAAGGTTTTGCACGTCTTCCCGAGCACACCAAGGTTGTCCTGATCATGACAACCTCTCTGATACTCTTCGGAACCATCTGCGTCTTTGCCGCAGAATACAATAATCCGGAAACCATGGGCAGTATGAACCTGGGCGGTAAAATAATGAACAGCTTGTTTCAGTCGGTCACATACCGTACTGCAGGCTTTGCATCCGTTCCTCAGGATCAGTTGACTGAAATATCCTGCATGGCCGGATACATCCTGATGTTCATCGGCGGATCCCCCATAGGAACTGCAGGCGGCATCAAGACCATGACGGCCTTTCTATTTTTTATAAATGCGTTTTCCTATATTAACGGGAAATCGGAGAATGTTGTTTTCCACAGAAGAGTTCCGGAAGAACTCATGAAAAAATCTGCCGCCATCATCTTCTTCAGTCTTACTGCCATATTCATCATGGACCTGCTCCTCATGTCAAGAGGAGGCATATCTCATACGGATTCCTTGTATGAAGTCATCAGTGCTCTGGGAACCGTAGGACTTTCAAGAGGACTGACGCCGAACCTTGACAGTATCGGAAGGATAATAATCATATTATCGATGTATCTTGGAAGGATCGGTCCCATTTCAATGGCCATATTCCTTGCCAAAGGAGGCAGTTCGGATAATTCGATCACACACGCAAACGGTAAGTTTTACGTCGGTTAGGAGGAATATATGAAAAAATCGGTTGCAATTCTGGGACTGGGAAAATACGGAAAAAGTCTTTCGGAAAATCTGTATCGCATGGGCGCAGATGTTCTTGCAGTAGACCGTAACATGAAGCTTATTGAGGAGTTTTCGGATAAATGCACCTCAGCGGTCTGTGCCAATCTTGAGAACGAAGAAGAAGTAAATGCTCTCGGCCTTAAGAATATGGATATCGTGGTAACCGCAATGGGCGGTGATCTTGCAGCATCAATACTATGTGTCACCGTTGCCAAAGAGCAGGGAGTTCCGATAGTAATATCCAAAGCATCTTCAGACCGAATGGCTTCAATACTTAAGAAAGTCGGTGCGGATAAAGTAATAGATCCCGAAGGAGAAGGCGGAGCACGTTCGGCCAGAATAATGGTCTCTTCCATATTCAAGGATTTCTACGAGCTCGATGAGAACATGTATATGATAGAGATGGCTCCAAGACCCGAGTGGATCGGTAAGGATCTTATCGAACTGAATCTCAGGGGAAATATGGGACTGAATATCGTAGCAGTTCGTTCCAAGGGCAAGCATTTTCATTTTGTTAATCCGAAATCTGTTTTTTCCAAGGATGACATACTGCTGATAGTAACGGAAAAGGGCAATAAAAAATTGAGGCTTTAAGTGACAGTGGGGACGCTTCATTTTTTTCACCCGGGGGCAAAAAATAA
>JAGCUO010000079.1 GCA_017962825.1 Lachnospiraceae bacterium
AATTTCTTTCTGCCCTTTGCTCTTCTGCTCTGAAGAACCTTACGTCCACCGGCTGAAGACATTCTTGCTCTGAAACCGTGAACCTTGGCATGAGACTTTTTCTTAGGCTGAAATGTCATCTTCATAAGGAAACACCTCCTTTTAATCAATCTCTTCGCTTAGTGATATTCATATGAATACCAACAGGATCTCACTACCTGAGATCAGTCAGAAACGACACAAAACAGATTTTAATTAATTAAAGAAAGAGTGTCAAGCAAAAATAGCGGTTTTTATTTAATTTTAGGGAAAAATCAGGATTTTGAAAATTCAAAAAAATGTTAATAAATTTTCTTTTCCACAGAGTTATCCACTTTAAATATCACCTAAAATCTTATCCCCATTTAGTGAAAAAGTTGTGGATATGTGTTCTAAATTATAAACTTTTTTATGTCAAACAACTAAAAAATCCAGTAAAACTCTATATTTCCTGAATTTATAAATTGGTTACATGTTTTCCACATAATTTACATTATAATCTTCCAAAAAACTGATTTACAGATTTTCAGTACTTAATCCACAATTGTGGAAAACCCTCAAACGCACATTTGAGAATAACCCGATTTGAATTAAAAATCTATCCATTATAAAATGGTACGGCAGTCGCTTTTTTGGACCTATTAAGCTGCATATTTTATCAGGAGAAATACGTAATAACCTATGAACGCAGAGAAGTTTACCAACGAAGAATACTGGGAAGAAATTAAGAGAAAGATACAGAGGGAAGCTGCAGTTTCCGATATTACATATCATCTCTGGTTTGAAAACCTGGAATTCTGTGAAGTATCAGGAAATACCGTATATATCAGATCCGAAAAAGAAGACGAAAGAGCGCTTGGTTACTTAAATAATAAGTTCAAGCTCTATTTTGAAACAGTTATAGGAGAAGAACTTGGACAGATCATATCCGTCAAGTTTATCCTTAATAATAGCAATACCGTTATAGAACCTGAAGAAACCAAGGTTGATAACGATACTCTCAATCCCGATTACACTTTTGAGTCATTTGTCGTAGGAAACAACAACAAAATGGCTCATCAGGTATCTGTTGCGGTTGCCGAAGATCCCGGAAAAACATGGAATCCTCTTTATATATACGGAGGTCCGGGACTTGGTAAAACCCATCTTATGCAATCAATAGGTCACTTTATATTAAAGAAGGATCCTTCAAAAAAAGTCATTTATGTTACCAGTGAACAGTTTACAAATGACGTTATTGAGTCTTTAAGAAGCGGTAACAGTGCCGATTCCATGAGTAAACTCCGTGATAAATACCGTACCGTTGACGTACTTATGATCGACGATATCCAGTTTATTATAGGAAAAGAAGCTACTCAGGAAGAGTTTTTCCACACTTTTAACACCCTTCATGACGCCGGAAAACAGATAATACTGTCATCAGATAAGAATTTTAAGGAATTTAAGTCCCTCGATGACAGATATATATCCAGATTTGCGTGGGGAATGACCGTAGATATCACCCCTCCAGATTATGAAACAAGATCCGCCATCCTTAAAAATGATGCGGAAAAGTACAATATTAAGATAAGCGAAGAGATAATCGACTATATTGCCTCGAATATTAAATCAAATATAAGAGAGCTTGAAGGAGCCCTTAATAAGATAATAGCCTTTTCAAAGCTCAATAATAACAGCGAGCCTGACATGGATTTTGCAAAAGAAGCCCTTAAAGACTTCATATATCCCGCAGAATCAAACATGATCACCTTTGACCGTATAGTTGATGTGGTATGCCAAGAATGTAATGCCAGCAAAGACGCAATAATGTCCAATAAAAGGAACGCCGATATCGTATATCCCAGACATATAATCATGTATCTTGCCTACGATATGCTGGGAATCACATATCAGCAGATAGCCCACAATCTTCACAGAAGCGATCATACTACCGTAATAAGCGGATGTAAGAAGATAGAAGCTGATATTAATTCAAATAAAAGTGGAAAAAACACCCGGGAGAAAGTGGATAGAATAAAAAAGATACTTTCAGGGTCATAAATCACTGATTTACATAACTTTATAAATGTGAATCAAGGTTTGTAACTTATTTAATAACCGGCACTATTTCACATACTTATTCATTCCATTTTAGCCTTGAAAATAGTATAATAAATAAGGTTATGCACATAGTTCACACCCCCTATTACTTATTATACTGATAAAGATTTATATATAACATAAAAAGGGACCCTCATTCACAAAAAGGAGTTTTTCACAATGAAGATATCCTCTTCCAAATCATCATTACTTGCGGGTATTCAGACAGTACTCAGAGCTCTTCCCGCTAAAAGCACAATGTCCATCATGGAGTGTATTCTTTTTAATACTACCGGAGGAAAGATCACCCTTACGGTCAATAACCTTGATCTTGGTATAGAAACAGTTATAGACGGAAATATAGAAGAAGCAGGTGTGGTTGCTCTTGATGCCAAGCATATTTTTGAGATCATCAGAAAAATGCCCGATTCCGCATCTGATATTGATATAATCACCGATTCTAATTATCAGACAGTTATTAAATGTGAGCAGGTTGTCCACAACATGCCCGGCAGAAGTGATGATGAATTCACATATCTTCCCGATCTTGATAAGAATGACAATATAGTTATGAGTCAGCTTTCTCTCAGAGAGCTTATCAGAAAGACCATTTTCTCAATAGCTGAGATAAGTGAGGATACTCCCGGTCAGCAGACTATGAGGGGTGAACTCATGGAGATAAAAGAAAACAAAGTAAGAATGTGCAGCCTTGACGGACATCGTATTTCAATGTGTACGATGGAACTCAGGGAAAACTATTCCGACAAAAAGGTTATTATCCCCGGAAAGAGCTTAAAGGAACTTTCCAGGATCATAAATGGCGGTGCCGAAGATGATATTGAGATTATTTTTAATCCCAATCATATAAGCTTTGAATTCGGTTCCACAAAGGTTGTATCAAGAATAATAGAAGGCAATTTCTTTGATGTTAACAAGATGCTCGTAGGAGATTATGAGACAAAGGTTAAGATCAATAAAAAGAGACTTACCGAATGCCTCGACAGATCCACTATTTATGTAAAAGAAGGCGATAAAAAGCCCATCGTTCTTGATATCAAAGATGACAGCATCTCTATCAAGATAAATTCTGCAACCGGAAACATGAATGAAAATGTTCCTGCTTCAAAATCAGGAAAGGATATGATCATAGGATTTAATCCCAGATTTGTTATAGATGCACTCAATGTAATTGACGATGAAGAGATAGAGCTTGATTTTGTTAATTCAAAAGCTCCCTGCTTTATCAAGAAAGATGACATGTCCTATGTCTATGTAGTGCTTCCCGTAACTATAAGTGCGGTATAAGAGATGAGAGAGTTTTATCTAAAAGATGATTTTATAAAATTAGGTCAGCTTCTTAAAGCAGCCGGATTATGTGCTTCTGGAGTTGATGCAAAATATGACATCGTTAACGGTGAAGTTAAATTAAACGGCAATGTGGAAATCCAAAGAGGTAAAAAGATTGTTGCCGGAGATGTTATAGAGTACAAGGGAAACAGTCTGATCGTAAAGAAAAAGGAAAACTGATGTGATCATAAAATCATTGGAACTTACGGATTACCGTAACTATGACAGACTGAACATAGAATTTGATAAAGGTACAAATATTTTCTACGGGGATAATGCCCAGGGTAAGACAAATATCCTCGAAGCTTTGTATATAGCGGCCACAACCAAGTCACATAAGGGAAGCCGCGACAGTGAGATAGTAAAATTCGGTAAAGAAGAATCTCACATAAGGACCATTGTTGAGAATGACGGTATACCCACAAGAGTGGATATGCATCTGAGGAGTTCCAAGTCAAAAGGAATTGCGATTGACGGAAACAGGATAAAAAAAGCAGCAGATCTTATGGGTATTTGCAAAGTTGTCTTTTTTTCTCCGGAAGATCTCAACATTGTAAAAAACGGACCTACATACAGACGAAGATTTATAGATATGGAGCTGTGTCAGTTAGATCAGTTTTATCTCTATAATCTCAACAATTACAATAAAGTTTTAAACAGAAGAAATCAGGTTCTTAAAGATATATATTTTGACAGATCATTAGAAGAGTCTTTAAACATCTGGGATGATCAGCTTATATCCTACGGAACCAAGATTGTAGAAAGAAGAGATAAGTTTGCGTCCGAACTCGAAGAAGAGATAAAGGAAGTTCATTACAAGCTTTCCGGAGGACGTGAAAATATAAGTATCATCTATGAACCCAGCACCACTGTTGATGACTTCGAAAAAAATCTGAAGGCATCAAGAGCAAGAGACCTGAAATCTAAGATGACATCAATCGGTCCTCACAGAGATGATTTTGCATTTATGGCCGGTGATATAGACATCAGGAAATTCGGATCTCAGGGACAGCAAAGAACCGCAGCTTTGTCTCTCAAATTGTCTGAGATAGACATGATGAAAAAAATATCAGGCGAAAGTCCCGTACTTATGCTTGATGATGTTTTATCGGAGCTGGACAGAAAGAGACAGGGATTTTTGCTGGACAGTATAGGTGATATTCAAACTTTCATAACCTGTACCGGAATTGATGACTTTGTTAATGACAGATTTGTCATGAACAGAGTGTTTTATGTTGAAAACGGAAATGTAAGACAGATGTCATAAATTATTAACCTTTGGCTTTTAAGAGAAAGAGGTAACATGGACGGCAGTTTGGAAAATACCAAAGTTACACAGGAATACGGCGGAGACCAGATTCAGATTCTCGAAGGACTCGAGGCTGTAAGAAAGCGTCCCGGTATGTATATCGGTACAACAGCTAGCAGAGGACTTCATCACCTTGTTTATGAGATAGTTGATAATTCGGTTGATGAAGCACTTGCAGGTTATTGTACTCAGATTGAAGTAACGATCAACGAGGATAATTCCGTAACGGTTAAAGATAACGGAAGAGGAATCCCCGTAGGTATAAACCATAAATCAGGTCTTCCTGCAGCGGAAGTTGTATTTACCATTCTCCATGCGGGAGGAAAGTTCGGTGGTGGAGGATATAAAGTATCCGGTGGTCTTCATGGTGTAGGTGCATCTGTTGTTAATGCACTTTCCGAGTGGCTTGTTGCAGACATCAGACAGGATGGCCATATCTACAGGCAGAAATTCGAAAGAGGTCATGTTGTAGAAAAGCTCCATATCATCGGAGACTGTGAAAAGGATGATACCGGAACGACGGTAACATTTCTTCCTGATAAAGAGATCTTTACCGAGACCACGATCTATGATTTCAATATTTTGAAACTCAGACTTCGTGAGATGGCATTCCTTACCAAGGGTCTCAGGATCATTCTTAAGGATGACAGATCCGCAGAAGCTGCAGCCGCTATCCTTACAGACAGCCAGATTGAAGAGGCCAAGGAAGCCGCTGAAGGTAAAGAAGATTCCGAAGAGCAGATCAATGAGCTTTTAAACAGAGCCAAGAAAGATGCCGAGGAAAGAGGAGAGGATGCAAATTTTGACACTTCCGTCAAAAAAGAATCCCACTCCGAAAAAGAAAACCAGATAAAGAGTACCGCAGGTAAGGTTCTTGAATTCTACTACGAAGGCGGTATCAAAGAATATGTTCAGCATCTGAACAAAAGTAAGACTCCCATCTATGAAGACATTCTCTATTTTGAGGGTGAAAAGAACGGAGTCTATGTTGAGGTTGCGTTCCAGCACAATGATTCTTATAACGAATCAGTATTTGCATTTGTAAATAATATCAATACTCCTGAAGGCGGAACTCACCTTCAGGGATTCAGAAATGCAATTACAAAGACCTTCAATGATTATGCAAGAAATAAAAAGATGCTTAAAGATTCCGAACCCAATCTTTCGGGCGAGGATATAAGAGAAGGTCTTACCGCAATAGTAAGTGTTAAGATTGCAGATCCTCAGTTTGAAGGACAGACCAAGCAGAAGCTGGGAAATTCCGAAGCCAGAGGTGCGGTTGATAATATCGTAAGTGAGAAGCTTACCATTTATCTCGAGCAGAACCCTGATGTAGGAAGAGCAATATGCGATAAGTCGATACTTGCACAGCGTGCAAGGGAAGCTGCGAGAAAAGCAAGAGATCTTACCAGAAGAAAAACAGCTCTTGAAGGAATGGCCCTTCCCGGAAAACTTGCAGACTGCTCGGATAAAGATCCTTCGCATTGTGAGATCTATATCGTTGAGGGAGACTCCGCAGGAGGAAGTGCAAAGGAAGCCCGTAACAGAGCAACCCAGGCTATTCTTCCTTTAAGAGGAAAGATCCTTAACGTTGAAAAAGCCAGACTCGATAAGATATATGCAAATGCCGAGATCAAAGCAATGATCACTGCATTCGGAACCGGTATCCATGATGACTTTGATATTTCAAAGCTTCGCTATGACAAGATCATCATCATGACCGATGCCGATGTAGACGGAGCTCATATAGCTACTCTCATGCTTACCTTCATTTACAGATTCATGCCTGAGCTTATTAAGACCGGACATGTATATCTGGCTAAGCCTCCTCTTTATAAACTGGAGAAGAATAAAAAAGAATGGTATGCATATTCCGATGATGAACTTAATAAGATCTTGGATGAAGTAGGAAGAGATCAGAGCAATAAGATCCAGCGTTACAAAGGACTCGGAGAAATGGATGCCGAGCAGCTTTGGGAGACAACCATGGATCCCGAAAGAAGAATCCTTCTCAGAGTCGGATTTGATGAAGAAATGACAAGTGAGATCGATCTTACTTTCACTACTCTTATGGGAGATAAAGTAGAACCCAGAAGAGAGTTCATCGAAGAAAACGCTAAATTTGTTCAGAATCTTGATATCTGATAATAGTTAAAGACTTTCGTTCGAAAGAGGAATTATGGAAGATACTATTTTTGACAAAATACAGGAAGTAGATCTCAAGGAAAAAATGGAGACCTTCTACATCGATTATGCTATGAGCGTAATCGCGGCAAGAGCTCTTCCCGATGTAAGGGACGGACTTAAGCCTGTTCAGAGAAGAGTTCTCTATTCCATGGTAGAACTCAATAACGGACCTGATAAGCCTCACAGAAAGAGTGCACGTATCGTCGGTGATACGATGGGTAAATACCATCCTCACGGCGACAGCTCCATTTACGGTTCACTCGTATTCATGGTTCAGCCATGGTCCATGAGATATCCTCTTGTAGACGGTCACGGGAACTTTGGTTCCATGGACGGCGACGGCGCTGCGGCAATGAGATATACCGAGGCAAGACTTTCCAAGATCAGTATGGAACTTCTGGCCGATATCAATAAAAATACCGTAGACTTCATTCCCAACTTCGACGGAACAGAGTCTGAGCCCGTAGTTCTTCCGAGCCGTTATCCCAATCTTCTGGTAAACGGAGCAACCGGAATTGCGGTAGGTATGGCTACCAACATTCCTCCCCACAATTTAAGAGAAGCGGTCGGCGGTGTTATCAAGATCATTGACGATCGTATCGAAGGAAAAGAAACCACCATCGAGGACGTAATGGAGATTATCCAGGGTCCCGATTTTCCTACCGGCGGACTTATCCTGGGACACCGCGGTGTAGAGGAAGCATACAGAACCGGACGCGGAAAGATCAGAGTAAGAGCGGTAACAGAGATTGAACAGCTCCCCAACGGAAAGAGCCAGATCATCGTTACCGAACTTCCTTACATGGTAAATAAGGCAAATCTTCAGATCAAGATTGCCGAGCTTGTTAAACTCAAGAAGATTGACGGCATCACCGATATCAGAGATGAGAGTAACAGAGAAGGTGTAAGAGTTGTAATTGAGCTTCGTAAAGATGCCAATGCAAATGTCATCTTAAACCAGCTCTACAAGCACACACAGCTTCAGGACACTTTCGGTGTCATTATGCTTGCGCTTGTAAACAACGAGCCCAAGGTATTAACTCTTCTCGAAGTTCTTCAGCAGTATCTGAAGCATCAGGAAGAAGTAGTTACAAGACGTACAAAGTTTGACCTTGGTAAGGCGGAGGAAAGAGATCATATTCTCCAGGGACTCCTCAAAGCTCTTGATTTCATCGATGAAGTCATCAGCATAATAAGAGGATCCGCTACTCCCGCGGAAGCGAAAGAAAAACTCATTGCAAGATTCGGACTTGATGATGTTCAGGCTCAGGCTATTGTAGACATGAGACTGAGAGCACTCACCGGACTTGAGAGAGACAGACTTCTTGCAGAGCATAATGAGCTCCTTGCCAAGATTGAAGAACTCAGAGCAATACTTGCAGATGAGAAACTTCTCCTCGGAGTCATCAAAAAAGAAATCTCCGAAACCGCAGACAAATACGGTGATGAGAGACATACTCATTTCAGCAATGACATTTTCGATATTCCCGATGAGGATATGATTCCTCACGAGAATACTGTTATTGCAATGACCAGACTCGGTTATATCAAGAGAATGAGCGTTGATAATTTCAAGGCTCAGAATCGTGGCGGCAAGGGAATCAAGGGCATGGCTACAATTGAGGATGACTATGTTGAAGATCTCCTCATGACTACGACCCATCATTCACTGAACTTCTTCACCACAGCGGGAAGAGTTTACAGAATGAAGGCTTATGACATCCCTGAGTGCTCACGTACTTCAAGAGGTGTTGCAATCGTAAATCTCCTTCAGCTCGAACCCGGTGAAAAGGTAAGTGCGATCATTCCTATCTGGGGATTTGAAGAAGGAAAGAATCTCTTTATCGCAACCAAGAACGGTACCGTTAAGAAGATGAAGATGGACGAGCTCATGAATGTCAGAAAGAGCGGACTCAGAGCCATCACTCTTGTAGACGGCAATGAGCTGATAGATGTTAAGATCACCGATGCTGATTCCGAGATCCTTCTTGCTACCAAGCAGGGAATGTGCATCAGGTTCAGAGAAGAAGAAGTACGTACCACCGGAAGAGGAAGTATCGGTGTTATCGGAATGAATCTTGCAGGCGGTGATGAAGTCGTTGCTATGCAGCTTGCTTCTCAGGGTAAGTACATGACCTTCATTTCCGAAAAGGGAATGGGCAAGCGTACCGACATAGATGAATTCAACGGACAGCACAGAGCAGGTAAAGGTGTTAAGTGTTACAAGATCACAGATAAGACAGGTGATCTGCTTGCTGCGAAGGCCGTTAACGGTGATGAAGAACTGATCATGATCACCGACGGCGGTCAGATGATAAGAATACGTATTGATGATATAAGCGTTCTTTCCAGGATTACATCCGGAGTTAAACTTATGAACCTTTCCGGAGGTGAGAAGATAGCCAACGTTGCGAAGGTCCGCGACAGACTTTCAAACGGAGAAAAAGAATTTGCTTCACTCGAAGAGGGCGAAGAGGCTATGGAAAAAGAAAGCGAAAATATGGCCGGATCCTTTGAAGAGGATGATGACGATGATGAAGTGATCATTCCCGTTCAGGACGACAGTGAAGAGGACGGTTGATAAAAAATGGATTATACAATATTAAGAGATCTTGCGATTATTATCGTATTTGCAAAAGTATTCGGACTTTTGGCAAGAAGAGTAAAGGCACCACAGGTTGTAGGTGAGATCATTGCAGGACTTTTGATAGGACCCAGCGTTCTTCACTTTGTTGATCAAAGCGATTTTATAACACAGATGGCGGAGATAGGAGTTATTCTCCTCATGTTCTCCGCGGGACTTGAGACAAATCTTAAAGATCTTCTCAAGACAGGATTCAAAGCATTTCTAATAGCGGTTGCCGGAGTAACGGTACCTCTTATAGGCGGAACGATTCTCTACATGTGTTTTTACGGATTCTCGGAAGTAGGATCATCCGAGTTTTACACAGCACTTTTTGTGGGAGTAATCCTGACCGCCACCAGTGTAAGTATTACGGTTTCAACCCTTCGTGAGATGGGTAAGCTTAAGGGTGAGATCGGACAGACTATAATGAGTGCTGCGATAATCGATGATGTCATCGGTATCATAGTTCTTACATTCGTTATAGGATTTAAGAATCCCGATTCAAACCCCGGTAAAGTAATCCTCAATACCGCATTGTTCTTTGTTGCGGCTCTCGGTATAGGATGGGTAATCTACAAGATATTCAAACTTGCGGATATGAAATATCCTCATACCAGAAGAATTCCCATCATGGGACTTGCTCTTTGCTTCTGCCTTGCATATGTTGCAGAGACATATTTCGGAATTGCCGATATTACAGGCGCTTATGTTGCGGGTGTAGTTCTTTGTTCCATCAAGGACTCCAGCTACATTGCGGAAAAGATGGATACCAATTCCTACATGCTCTTCGGTCCCGTATTCTTTGCATCAATCGGACTTAAAACAAACCTTACAGCAATTGACGGAAGTCTGATACTTTTCTGTATCTGCTTCGTACTGGTAGGACTTATCTGTAAGATAATCGGATGCGGACTTGTAGGAAGACTTTGCAGATTCTCCTGGCACGATTCACTTAAGATCGGTGTCGGTATGATGACAAGAGGTGAGGTTGCGCTGATCGTATCTCAGAAAGGACTCAGCGTAGGAATGATCGGTTCCGAATACTTCACCGCAGTAATCCTGCTTATAGTTGTATCAAGTATTTCAACGCCTATCATACTCAAAGCTTTATATGCTGCGGATGAAAAACATCCGAGACAGGTACATGCGAAATAAAAAAGTAAAAGTACAAGAAACAGTAAACGCTCCCACTTCCGTAAACAAGGAAATGCGGGGGCGTTTTCATAATGCACTTTTAAGCGTTACCTCTGACAGAGACAGACCTACAATAGGAACACTCTCCGAAAAAACAATTCATGCAGTAATAAAAAATTATATCGAACCGGATGAAGACAAACAGGAGATACCGATCGGTACTCACGTAGCGGATATATATACGGGTGATCATATATATGAGATACAAACACGAAATCTGAAAAGATTATGTGAGAAACTGTCGGACTTTCTTCCGATGTACAAAGTAACAGTAGTTCATCCTGTCATAAGAAAAAGAAAAATATACTGGATCGATCCTGATACCGGGGAGATGAGCAATCCAAAACGTACATCACCAAAGATCGGAAGTATAGAATCTGCCATCAGTGAAGTATACGGAATAAGAGAATATATAAAGGATCCTAATCTGAGCGTCAGGTTTGTTGTAATAGATGCGGATGAATTCAGAATTAAAAACGGATACGGAAAAGATAATAAGAAATACGGAACGTGGCTTGATAAAGCTCCCACGGATATAATCGAAGATATCACCTTTGAATGTGCTGAAGATTATCTTCAGCTTCTTCCACCCGAAATACCGGAAGAGTTCACTGTAAATGATGTTGCTGAGCTGGGAATGAAAAGAGATGAAGCAAGTCTCATCATAGCGTTCTTGAATAAAGTAGGTGTAATAGAAAAGATAGGAAACAGAGGAAGATCATATCTGTATAGAATGAAGTATTAGATGACAGTAGGGACGTTTCATTTTCGTCATCCGGTGACAAAAATGAAACGTCCCTACTGTCATCTTTAAATCTCATCCGGATCTGAAGGCTGAAGTGAAAAGATAAATTCGCTTCCCTCACCGGGAGTAGAGATTACATTGATATTTTCACTGTGTGCCGTAAGTATTTCCTTTACGATGGAAAGACCCAGGCCGGTTCCTTTCTTATCCTTACCTCTTGAAGAATCGGATTTGTAAAAGCGGTTGAATATCATGGAAATATCCTCGGGAGGAATTCCTATACCGTTGTCTTTAACCGATACATAGATCTTGTTTTTCTTTTCAGCAGTTTCGATCTTTATCACGGAATCATGATTGGAGAACTTCACAGCATTATCCGTAAGATTATAAATGATCTGTTCTATTCTTCCCTTATCGGCATGTACATATAACTCTTCACCGGTAAGAACTAGTTCGATGGCAATGGATTTCTTTCTGCATGTACCTTCAAAAGTTTCAGCAACTTTTCTTACCGTATCATTGATATCGAAATCGGTTATATCAAGATGCATTCCCTTTGTGTTCAGGTTGTTAAGAGCAAGAAGTCCGTTGGTGAGCTTGGTAAGTCTTTCGGTTTCATTTAATACTATACCGAGGTATTTCTCATGTGCTTCCGGAGGAATGGTTCCGTCAAGCATTGCTTCCAGATAACCCTTTATGGAGGTAAGAGGTGATCGGAAATCGTGGGATACATTTGCGATGAACTTCTTTTGATCATCTTCCGAATCGGCTATCTTACCTGACATGTAATTAAGTGCCGCAGCAAGATAACCCATTTCATCACGGCTGTCTACATTTACTTCGTAATGATAATTACCGTCGGCAAAACTTTCGGCTCCTTTTGTGATCTTACGAAGAGGTATGTAAACGAGAGTCGTAAAGAAGATAAGTATGATCAGCGAAAGAAGAAACATTATTATCAAAGTAATGTAGGATATGTTGAGAAGAGAATTACACTCCTTTTCAATATCATCCATTGAGATATGAATAGTGACATATCCTTTGGTTCTGTACTTGGTGATAATGGGACATATTACGGATAGAACTTCCTCATCGAATGAATTGAAGAAATTACCGACAAAATAATAAGTACTTCCGCCGGATGAAGGATCAAAATTCGGAATAACAACTGCGGTATCAGGATCCGAACTTGCAGTATCGAGAATAATGATCCCGTCCGGGGATATGATACGGATATCCGCATCCATATATACACTCAGAGAATCAAGCTGCAGTGTTACGGTTTCAAGAGAAGTACGAGACGAGTACAAACCTTTTGCATAAGTATCTGCTATAAGAGATGCTTCGGAATACAGATTCTGTGCTTTTTGATTAATGATGTACTCTCTTGTAATACGAGGCACGAAAAGAGAAACGGCCAGAAATGAAAACAGACCGAATATCACATATCCGATGATAAATTTCAGATAGAGTGTGTGTCTCATACGGTTTCGAACTTATATCCTTTACCCCAGATGGTGGAGATGCGCCATGAATCTCCTTCACCTATCTTCTCACGGATCCTTTTGATATGGACATCAACGGTTCTGGTATCGCCGCTGTATTCGTAGCCCCATATACGATCAAGAAGCTGCTCTCTGGTAAACACGCGATTGGGTGATGAAGCAAGGAAATACAATAGCTCAAGTTCCTTGGGAGGCATATCGATTGTATTTCCCTTGTAGGTTACGGAGTAGTTCGTCAGATTGATCAAAAGATCCGGATATGCAACTGCATCAATATCGGAATCCAGAGTTTCTTTGACTTCAGCAGTTTTGGAAGCGGACCTTCTAAGAACAGCCTTGACTCTGGCTACCATCTCTTTTGAATCAAAAGGTTTTTCGATATAATCATCCGCACCGAGCTGAAGGCCGAGGACTTTGTCAAAAGTCTCTCCCTTTGCGGAGAGCATGATGATCGGAAGCTCGGAATTTGTGCGGACTCTTCTGCATACTTCATATCCGTCTATTCCGGGAAGCATGATATCAAGAAGCATAAGATCCGGTTTGAATTCAGGAATCTTATCGATAGCCGATTCTCCATCATTAACGATGAGAGTGTCATAACATTCCTTAACGAGATAAAGAGATATAAGTTCGGCAATGTTATTGTCATCGTCGACGATCAAAATCTTTTGTTTATCAGCCATATTTATTCTCCCTTTATTTGAACTTTACTATCGTGACTCCGGCGTCACCCTCACCGTATTCGCCGAGTCGGAATTCTGCAATGTTTTTCTGTTTTCTCAGATATGAATGAACGGCATTTCTGAGAGCTCCCGTTCCTTTACCGTGAACTATACGAACGGGAGACATATGTGCAACATAAGCATCATCGAGGTATTTTGATACCGCCGAGACTGCTTCGTCGGTAGTCATACCGAGGAGATTGATCTCAGATGAAATGCTGAGCGATTTCTCCATCTTAAGTGAACCTGAGAATGTTCCGGATGTACCGGGCTTATCTTCGGGAACTGCATTGTAATCGATCTTAAGGTCCTTTACATTTACAGCCATTCTCATGGAACCGCACATAACGAAGAGGTCACCTTTAGCATCGGGTTCACTCTGAACAATACCCTTCATTCCCAAAGAGTGGATAATGACATGAGTATTTTTGGTAAGTTTGGACGGATCTGTAATGGCAGCTTTCTTACCGGAAGATTTTTTGGGAGCGTCTTCTTTTTCGTTTAACTCTTTGATCTTCTCCCTCAGAGCAGTTCTTTCTTTTTCCAGATCTGCCATTCCGGATGTTATGCCGGCTTTTTGCATATCACGGATGGTTTTGTCAGCAATTTCTTTCGCTTCTTCGAGGATCTTAACCGCTTCATCGTTGGCACGTCGCATGATACCTGCTTTTTGCTCATCGATCTTAATGTTCTTATTATGAAGCTGATCCTGAAGAGTGCGGATCTTAGCTTTATATTCAGCGATTTCTTTACGATCGTTCTCTGATTCGATACGTGCCTGCTGAAGATTCTGGATCACATCTTCGAAACTTTCTGCATCCGCATCTATATGCTTTTTGGCATCATTTATAATGTCTTCGGGAAGTCCAAGCTTCTTTGATATTGCGAAGGCATTACTCTTACCGGGAACTCCGATAAGAAGTCTATAGGTGGGGCTTAAGGTTTCAACATTAAATTCACAGCATCCGTTTTCTACACCTTCGGTTTTAAGTGCGAAGACCTTGATCTCGGTATAGTGGGTGGTGGCTATGGTTCTGATACCGAGATTATGCATATGCTCAAGTATTGAAACAGCCAGTGCTGCACCTTCCGCAGGATCTGTTCCCGCTCCAAGCTCATCGAAAAGACACAGCGAATGCCTGTCGGCCTTTTTCAGAATGTCGACAATGTTGACCATATGGGATGAGAATGTGGACAAAGACTGTTCTATGCTCTGCTCATCTCCGATATCGGCAAAAATATCATTAAATACACAAAGCTCGGAATGTGAAGCCGCTGGAATATGGAGTCCCGACTGGCCCATAAGACAAAGGAGTCCTACAGTTTTGATGGATACAGTCTTACCGCCGGTATTGGGTCCGGTGATAACAAGAAGATCAAAATCCCTTCCGAGTGAAATGTCTATGGGAACCACTTTCTTCTTATCAATAAGCGGATGTCTTGCTTTCTTGAGGATAAGATAGTGCTTTCTGTTATAAGCGGGCCTGGTGGCATCCATATTAAGAGCCAGTCTGCCCCTTGCAAAGATCACATCAAGTGTGGTCTGGGTCTTCTGATTAAGAGAGATCTCTTCGGTATGAAGTCCGCACTTGGCACTGAGGTCGGCAAGGATCCTTTCAATCTCCTTCTCCTCTTCACGCATGAGAGTTCTGATCTCATTATTGAGATTGACCACCGATGAGGGCTCTATGAAATAGGTAGAACCGGTGGAGGACTGATCGTGGATCATTCCGGGAACCTGGGACTTATACTCGGATTTAACGGGTACGCAGTATCTACCGTCCCTCATTGTAATAACGGCTTCCTGAAGATATGTTCTCATGGAACCGTTTATCATAGAGGTCAGCGAAGAGTGGATCTTATCTCCTGTCTGAAGGATCTGCCTGCGTATTTTCCTAAGCTCAGGGGATGCATCGTCTGCAATCTCTTCCTCGGAAATGATACATTTTCTGATCTCACCTGATATAAGAGGTAGAGGGGAAAGAGAAGCAAACAGATCCGAAAGGGAATCGGTAAAGTCGGAATCATCTTCTCTTTCGGCCTTGGCACCGTCTTCCTGATCCACGGAGTGTCTGGTCCCGGTATTAAGCGCAGAAAGAGCGGAGGCAATCCCGCCTCCGGATTCTTCACCGTATTTAACAAGTCTTGCCGCATTCTCCAGTTGTGCCGCTATCTGCAAAAGTTCGGAAGCCGAAAGGGATGCACCGGAATCAAGTGATTTTACGATGTATCTTAAGTCAGCATTACCTCCAAAGCTTGTTCTTCCGCTTTTTATAAGCCTTGATAGAGCATCCGCTGTCTGGGTCTGCCATTCATCGATCTGTTTTAGGTCACATACGGGAGTAAGTGATTTTATCAACTCTTTTCCGGGAGCGGAATCGGCTTCATCCGATAAAAGAGTGAGTATTTTGTCGTATTCTAATGTCTTTAAAACTCTGCTGTTCATAGTACTTTAAGTATATCACAGGAAATCCCTTATTTCTTTACTTTTTTGGACCGTAAAGATATACTGAAATAACCATGGGAGATGATAAAAATACGGAAAAATCCAATAAACCCAAGACGGACAAACCGGGGTCTTTTCAGCAAAGTATCATTACCGAACAGATCAGAAAAAGACCCATCAATAAATACCGCCTTCTGAGAAAAACCGCCATAACGGCAGTTCTTGCCATCTTATTCGGTATTGTGGCGTCTGTTACCATATGGCTTCTTGAGCCTGTTCTGAGTAAATGGGTTTCCAAGTCTGAACCGGCTCCGGTTCGTGACGAAGTTCATTTTATAGATGCCGGAGATGAGATCACTCCCCAGGAAGTACTGGTCGATTATATGGATCAGGAGGCGATTCTCGGAACCGAGACTACGGAGGAAACTTCCCTTACTGAGATTCCTTTGACGGATGAACAGATTCAGGCCCTTTTTTCCAAAATGATCCTCGATCAGAAAGACTACAGGCTCCTATATCAGTCCATGGCTATGTATGCCATGGAAATGAACAAGTCCGTGGTAACTATAACCGCCATCAGATCGGACACCGACTGGACGGGAATGATAGAACAGCACAGCAACCAGTCTTCCGGACTTATAGTAGCAAGCGGAACTCTCGATCTGTATATTCTTGCGGATTACACACCCCTTGCGGATGCGGATTCTTTCAAGATCAGATTCAGCAATAACTATACTACAGAATGTAAACTGAGAGCGGTTGACGCTGCGACAGGACTTGCCATGTTCTCCGTTAAGTTTGCCAATCTCAGTAACGATCTTGCGGCGGATCCCCATGTTGCCAGTCTCGGAAGCACATATGCAACCATAGGAACTCCCGTAGTAGCACTTGGAAGTCCCATGGGAACCGTAGGTTCCATCGGCTACGGAATGATAAGTGCATCCAGAAGCACCATTGAATATGCGGATACCGCTGATACAATGCTTCAGACCGATATTTACGGTGCAAGTAATGCCGGAGGTTTTCTTTTCAACTTCACCGGTCAGGTGATCGGAGTTATAGCGCCGGATCAGGACAAGAGTGATGTGGACGGACTTATCTGGGCTTACGGAATAAGCGAGCTTAAGAGCCGCATTGCAGCAATGGCAAACGGCGATCCTACTATATATTTGGGAATAATCGGAACATACGTCACAAGCGAAGCCAACTCCGAACTTGGAGTTCCCTACGGAGCTTACGTACTCAGAACGGATATGGATTCTCCTGCGATGCTTGCAGGTATCAGGACAGGTGATGTAATAGTCCGACTCGGTGACACTCAGATTACTAATTTTTCCGACTATATTACGGCTCTACAGAAATATAAAGTGGGTGATAAGGTTACTGCCGTGGTAATGAGAAAATCCCAGCAGGAATATGTAGAGCTTGAATATATCATGACAGCCCGTTCATCCGGCTCAATATATGAATAAACTTGATCAGTTTTGAAAGGATAAAAATGAAACATATTTCCGAATTTAATGAAGGCGATCATATAAGAGAGGTGTTTTTATGCAAAGGAATCTCTCACGCCGTTACCAAGAATGGAAAGGAATACCTTAACGTCCAGCTCATGGACAGAACGGGATCCGTTGACGGAAAGATCTGGGATCCGGGCGATCCCGGAATAGACGACTTCGATAAGTATGACTACGTTGAAGTAAATGCGGATGTTAATGTATGGAATAACGCTAAGCAGCTCAATATTAAAAGAATAAGAGTGGCTTCAGAGGGAGAATACGATCCCGGAGAATATCTCCCCGTCAGCAGCCGGAATAATGATGAAATGTACAAAGAGCTTCTGTCGGTTATAGACAGTATCGGAGATAAGCACTACAATGCTCTTCTCAAAAAATTCTTTGTGGAAGATACCGAACTTGTTAAGAGATTCAGAACATGCTCTGCCGCTAAGACTGTACATCACGGATTTGTAGGCGGACTCATGCAGCATACATTGGGAGTTGCTTCTGTTTGTGATTTCTTAAGCAAGTCATATCCGGTTCTTAACAGAGATCTGCTTGTGACTGCAGCGCTTTGTCACGATATAGCCAAGACCAAGGAGCTTACTCCATTCCCTGAAAACGATTATTCCGACGAAGGTCAGTTACTCGGACATATCGTAATGGGATCAGAAATGGTCGGAGCTGCCGCAAAAGAAATCGAGGGATTTCCAAATATAAAACTCACTCAGCTTCAGCACTGCATACTTGCTCATCACGGAAAGTATGAATTCGGATCGCCCAAGCTTCCCGAGCTGGTTGAAGCCATGGCACTTAATCTTGCCGATGAGTGTGATTCAAAGATCGAGATATACACAGAACTCTTTGAAGCAAATGCAGAGAAGAAGGGACAGTGGCTCGGACCCAGAAAATTCCTGAATGACTCTAACGTAAGGTCAACCATAACAACGGAATAAGAAAATGAAAGAATACTCTTTTAAGAAAAATGATGAAATCATTCTGACCATTGATGATATCTCGGACGACGGATCCGGGATCGGACGGAGTGACGGATTCATTTTTTTTGTAAAAAACACATTACCCGGAGATCACATAAAAGCTAAAGTGATGAAGGTCACCAAAAGTTACGGCTTTGCAAGATGTATGGAGATCATTGAATCTTCAAACGGAAGATGCAAGGCTCGTTGCAGCGTCTTTGAAAAATGCGGCGGATGCTCTTTGCAGAATTATAAGTACGAAGAGCAGTTAAAGTATAAATTTAATAAAGTAAAAAACGATCTTATAAGAATAGGCGGAGTGTCTGCAGAAGAAGCGGATGAAAAACTTCTTCCAATTGTCGGCATGGATGATCCTTACAGATATCGAAACAAGGCGCAGTATCCGGTTCGTATGGGTAAGGACGGTAAACCTCATGCCGGATTTTTTGCAGGTCATACTCATTCCGTAATAGAGACGGATGATTGTCTGATCGAACCCGAGATAAATTCAAAACTTCTTGATGCGGTTCTTAACTGGATGATTAAAAATCACGTTAAGGCTTACGATGAAGAATCCGGAAAAGGATTGGTCAGACATGTACTTATAAGACATGGGTTTACATCAAAAGAGTGCCAGGTAAATCTTGTCATCAACGGAAGCAAGATTCCGGATGAGGCAGGACTTATCAAGTTACTTATTGATGTGATGCCTGATAATCTTAAGTCCGTTACTGTATGTCCCAACACCAGAAGGGATAATGTTATACTCGGTGATTCGTACAGAACAATTTACGGCGAAGGATATATAACCGACACACTTGTCGGAATTACATTTAAGATATCTCCTCTGTCTTTCTATCAGGTTAACCCTGATCAGACCGAGAAGCTGTACGGACTTGCAAGAGACTATGCACAGCTTACGGGTGAGGAGGAAGTACTTGATCTGTATTGCGGTATCGGAACGATCTCGCTTATGCTTTCGAAGAAGGCCGGACATGTTACCGGTGTTGAGATCATAGACAGAGCGATAAAGGATGCAAAGGAAAACGCTAAAGTAAATGCGATAGTAAATGCGGAATTTATTACCGGTGCGGCAGAGGAAGTGATACAGACCATGCTTCCCGGAAAAGGCAACAGAAGAACTCCCGATGTTGTTGTAGTGGATCCTCCCAGAAAAGGATGTGCGAGAAGCTGCATCGATGCAATACTTACACTCGCACCGAAAAGAGTTGTATATGTGAGTTGTGATCCTGCGACACTTTCGAGAGATATCAAGATTTTCCGTGAAGGAGGATTCGAGCTTATCAAGGCAACACCCGTTGATATGTTCCCACACTCGAGTCATGTGGAGACTGTAGTCTGCTTGGGCAAGAATTTTTCGAAGCCGAAAGATTATATTCAAATTAGAATTGATGCGGAGGATTACTATAGAATCAAAGAATCGGAGAAGAAATCGGGGTAAGCTTATGGATAAGGAGTGGTCAGAAAAGAATAAAGAAATACAGCGCCTTTTGTCAAAAGAATCCACTTTTGGCGAAGCCATAGATAAACTGATCGAATTCAGGAAAGAATTATTTCAACAGATAACCTGGATCGTAGAAGGGTATCCCGAGAAGGCTTTTTATCAAATGCCTTTTGCAGG
>JAGCUO010000080.1 GCA_017962825.1 Lachnospiraceae bacterium
CCTCCCGTGGCAAAGGTAAATACCGAATTGCAAAGACTGTCCGTTGATGCCGCAACATTCATATCGGTCAGTACGCAGACTCCCGTCATCTCCTTTTCGGAGAAGACTATTCTCGAGGAATAATTCGGAGTTCCTCCGGAGTGACCGTAAACCTCATCCGGAAAAAGTTCCCATCCCGAGTAATAATCGCCCTCTTCATTGAGTGAATTCTTTGTCTGCGTTATCAGTTCCCTGTATTCTTCGGGGATATTCGCGCATCCCATCCAGATCTGAAGCCATCTTGCCATATCACGGACATTTGAATAAAAGTAGCCCGCGGGGATCCTTCCTTCATAAACAGGGATCTCATATTCAAATGCCAGGCGGTATCCGGGTCTCGAACCTGGAACGATCCTTTCTTCCGTCTGCGGCTTGCCCACATATGTATCGTTCAGTCCGAGAGGATGAAGGATCTCATCGTACATATAATCCGCAAACGATCCACCCGTAACTTCTTCGATGACAGCACCGAGAAGATCGTAATTTACATTCGAGTAAGCGTATTCCTCGCCGGGCTTTGATGCCAGTTCCCGTCCGGAAATGCTCATGACCCAGTCGCTCAGAGTCATATCCTTTCCGGCACTCGGATAAACGCTCTCCGCATTGTTGTATCCGCTCGTCTGCGAAAGGAGGTGCTCTACCGTTATCTGCGCCGGCGCATCATCATAATACGCCTCAAATCCCGGAAGCAGATCCGAGATATTATCATCATAAGCGATCCTGCCTTCGCTTATAAGCTTTAATGCGGCAAGTCCCGTGAAAGCCTTCGTCATCGAACCGATCTGATAAAGACCGTCGCTGTCACCGTAAAACATGACCTCTTCCGAAGTCACGACAGCGACACTGACCGCACCGCACTTTGTCTCATCGCGGAAGGTTTTGATATATTCCGGTATTTCATTCCCGGTCATGCCGGCATGATCATCCGGATCTGCAGCGTTGTCCGCTGCACATACGCCGAAGCTGTACGCAAGCAATGTTACCAGCATAAGTATCAGGGCTGTGATCTTTGTTTTCTTCATAACGTTCTCCTTTTTCATCATCTGTATCCGATGATAACGGAGTCATCATGAAGCTTCCACAGCTGCAGGCAGATGTTGCAAATTCACCTGCCCGAAATGCAACCGGATCTTTCCTTTTTATCCGTATCCGGCTCAGGCTGTGATCTCGATACGGTTTCCCTCGACTGCAACGATACAGGATTCATAGTAACCGTCACCGGTGGTCCTGGGTCCTCTTAAAACCTCATATCCCGCACGCTTAAGCTCTTTTGTCAGTTCATCGACTCTTTCCCTGCTTCCGACAGAAAACGCAAGGTGATCGTAACCCGTGCGTTCCTTTTCCTTATCGTCATCGGCCACGCCCGGCTTGGTCATGATCTCAAGTCTTGCACCGTCATCAAAGGTAATGAAATGCGATCTGAATTCTTCTTTTGGGTTGTAGTAGCCCTCATCGGATATTCCGCCAAGGAATCTCACGAAAAAATCCCTTGCTTTCTCAAGATCGTTAACAAATAATGCTATGTGTTCAATAACCATATGCTCTCCTGAATCTCTGATACATATAATTCTTACAACTGTTTATTATACCCTAAAATCAAAAAGGAATAACGCCTTGACCGGCGTTATTCCTTTTATAAAATCAGAAACGATCACGTTAAGTGTTCCCGGATGAATCTGACTTCTTCGTTGATCATATCCGTATCAACGGATCCCGAAGCGTCAAATGCCGTAGATTCAAGAGTATATGTACCGCAATACCCTGTCTTTCCGACAAAGGAGAAAAACTTTTCGAAATCGATATGGCCCTTTCCTATCGGAAGCGTTTTAAGATTGGCCCAATCCTTCAAACCGCCGCCATAATCATTCACATGGTAATGACATATATGACCGTCTTTCCACAGATATTCATTTTCACTTTCATAAAGCTGATCAAGCTGACCGTGAAAAGCCGCCATTTTGGTATCAAACACAAAATGCATCTGAGGATACACTTCCAGCAGCTCTGTCCATCTGCTGTGAGGATCCTTTGTATTGCACACGACATTCTCAACAAGAAGATCCACCCCGGCCGAACTGCTGATATTCAGCAATTCACCATATGCCCTGATATTGTTGTCAAAATTCTTATCGGATGTGATCCCGTCCCATAAATGTACAACTATTTTCTCCGCCCCCAACCGGGCAGCCATGTCACAGTTAAGTCTGAATCTTTCAAATGCATCCTTCAGTTCATCCGGGCCGCCTTTGCTTATATTTTCGCCAATGCTCTTCTGTGCATGATAAACCGGGATCCGGAGCCCCGCAGCTGTGATCATGTTCACAATGTCATCGATCCTGTCATACCAGTCCGAGTACATCATGAATTCAAAGCCGTCACATTTGAGTTTCTCCGACAATGGCTTTAATAAATTGTAATCTCTTCCGTTCGGCTTGCCGATCAGGGCTCCCGTCGAACACAAAATCATATTCTTCATTTAATATTTTTTAATCCTTGTAATACTTTGCCTGGGCTTCGAACATCTCAGCATATATTCCGCCTTCAATCTTTTCGAGCTCGGCATGCGTTCCGTATTCGGCAATATGTCCGTCTGCAAACACCGCTATCTTATCGCAGAACTGACAGCTGGAAAGCCTGTGCGAAATATAGAAAGCGGATTTTCCTCCGACCAGAGAATTGAACTGCTTATATATCTCATATTCCGCAACAGGATCGAGTGCCGCGGTAGGCTCATCCAGGATAACAACCGGAGCATCCTTGTACAGTGCCCTGGCGATCGCCAGTTTCTGCTGTTCTCCTCCCGAAGGCTCTACACCTTCCTCGTCAAAGAACTTAAAGATGCCGGTGTCCGTTCCTTTGTCAAGACCCTCAACAAAATCGTGCAGTCCGACTCTGTCGGTAAGTGCGGTAACATCCGCCTCATCTTCGCCGAAAGTTATGTTTTCCTTTACCGAAAACGCAAACAGTTTGAAATCCTGGAATACGGGGGCAAACTGTTCCATATACTGAATATAATCGTACTCTTTTATATTGATGCCGTCCACGAGTATCTCTCCCTCAGTGGGATCGTACAATCTGCAGAGCAGCTTGATAAACGTCGTTTTTCCCGCCCCGTTAAGTCCTACGATGGAAAGATGCTCTCCGGGAACGATCTTTATGCTCACATCATCAAGCACCTTGCGATCCGTTTTGGGATAGGTGAATGAAACATGTCTGAATTCTATCTCATGGGGTTTCTTTTCTATCGGACGCGTTCCCTTGGACAGTGCCTCGGGATAATCCATGAATATAACATACTCATAAGCGTAATTGCAGCGCTTTATAAGCTCGGTCACATTCTGTACCATTCCGCCGATCACGTTATCCAGTCCGCTCTCCGCAGCGATAAGCTGGGTGAATGTTCCTACACCGATCACCTTTCTTATCGCAAGAAGTGCTATGTAAAAATATGCGAATATGCTTCTTCCGAGATTCAGGAACTCACTTGCGAGGATAAAAGGAAAACTTGTATCTCCCTGCCATCTCCAGTGCGAGTTGCTCTTATCGGTGTTCTCCTTCCAGGAATCGACCATCATTCCTTTCGCATCATAGAGTCTTATATCCTTGCCGTAGCGGGGATCGACTATGTTCCATCCGAAATATCCGAACAGCCTGTTCACTTTGGAAAGCTTGCCAAAGGCCTCAATATTGATCTTGTTGCATTTCAAAACGAACATCGCATCGACAGCCGCATAGACGACCATTATCAGAAGAAGGATCGGTGCATATATTGCAAGTACGGTAATGTAACCGGCCGCTTTAATAAGATTTCCCACAAATCCGAAAAACTGGTCGGAGATACCGTTTACTCCGCCGGAATACCAGTCCATTCCGGTTCTGGCTTTTTCTATCTGCTCAAGTGCCTCTTTGTCTTCGGTAAGCTGGAAATCCAGCTCCATAACATGTCTTCCGATAAGGACATCAAAATATCTCTCGAGGCGGGTGCTGTACCTGTTGATATAGTTGGTGCACAGGTCGTTCAGAAGCTGGAAGACCACTTCAAGTCCGATAAGCAGCGCGGCAAGGGTGATAAGCCTGTTTACATCCCGATCTCCTGCGATCTCATCCACGATAAGAGGCGATATAAAGAGAGCAATGAACGGCATTCCCGTCGTAACAAGCATTCTTATAACCTTCAGCACAAAGAAGAACGGATACTTCCCTGCAGCGGTGCGGAATAATACTTTTATGACAGTTTTGATCTTATGCATTTGCGATCACCCCGCTTTCATCGCTCTCAGGGTTCTCGCGGTAATACTGCGCCTGGGTGTTGAACATTCCGGCGTACTTTCCGTTTGCTGCCATCAGCTCATCATGACTTCCGTACTCCGCAAGCCGGCCTTCCTCAAACATTGCAATACGGTCACAGAACCTTGTGGATGCAAGTCTGTGGGAAATATAAACTGCGGATTTATCACCGATCATTTCATCAAAGCGTTCATAGAGAGCCTGCTCCGCAATGGCATCAAGCGCGGATGTCGGCTCATCGAGAACCACGATCCCGGCACCCTTGTAAAGAGCCTTTGCAAGTGCAAGCTTCTGCTTTTCGCCCCCGGACAGATCCACACCGTCATCTTCAACGATCTTGGTAAGCGGTGTTTCGATCCCCTTTGAAAGAGACTCGATCCTTTCTTTAAGACCCGACTCGAAAGCACAATCACGTACTTTCTCAGAGTCAAGTTCATCCTTCCTCAGCATTGCGATATTTTCAGACATAAGGAATGCGAATATCTCAACATTCTGGAAGACAGGCGCGAACAGCTTATAATAATCCGCACGCCTGAACTTTCTGATATCCGTACCGTTCAGCGTGATATAGCCTTCCGTGGGATCGTAGAGTCTCAGAAGAAGCTTTATCATCGTAGTCTTACCTGCTCCGTTCAATCCGACCACAGCCAGCTTTTCACCGGGACGTATCTTAAGATTTAAATGTGACAGTGCTTCTTTATCCGATTTGAGATATCTGTAGCTTACATCAACAAATTCGATCTCATAGGAATCCGTATCGGGAAGAGGGATACAATCCTTTTCATCATCCTCGGTATCGAGATCTATGAATGATCTGAAATCATCCGTTACAAGACTTGCCCGTTTAAAATCTCCGAATCTCTGCAAAAGACCGGTCAGAGCACCGGAAAATGCAAATGAAAAAGCTAGGAACATCGTGAAATCACCGACGGACATATCCTTTTTGAGCACAGAAGCAAAAAGGACGGCATACACAAGCACCTTTATGGCTGTTCCGGCAACTCCGGAAACAAAGTTATAACGGAGCCACAGCCTGTGATGATGATCGTTTCTTTCTATGAAAAACGCATTGACCTTTTCAAACTTTTCCGCAAGATAATCACTAAGATTAAACAGTCTTATATCCTTCGCAAAATCGAAATCCTGGGTGATCCTTTCCATATAATGACGTGTGCGCCAGGACCCGGACAGTTTATCCCAGACCTGTTCCTTATCGATCCTGATTATATGTCTGAAATAGATATACTGAACCACGGAAAGAATGACCATGGCTATGATAAGCCTCGGATCAAGAACCGTAACGGCCACAAAAGTAACTATGACGGTAAGTCCGTTCTCGCCAAGCTGTGAGATCAGTCTCATCATTCCTTCGACACCGCTTGTGTTATCGTTAACCGCCATACTTGCACGCTCAGCTGCATCCAGAACGTCGGGCCTTTCAAGAAGCTCATACTTAAGACCCAGCACCTTGGCAATACGCTCGGTGATCATATTCATGCGCACATAAATGAAACGATACCAGGCCTTGGAATCGTAAATCGCCGAGCACAATCTTAAAACGGCCGCTATGAAACCCGCGATCAGTATGAGCCTGATCAGTTCATCCTCAGCGGAAGCCGCATTGCCGGACTGTATGATATCAATTACATATTTCCCGAATATTCCCATGAAATATGGGGAGAAAGACTTGGCCACAAAGCCAAGCGCCATCAGAAACAGTACAGAAGGCTGATATTCAGCCATTTTTCGAACGATATAGCACGTATTGCTCCACATGCCATATTCTTTGTGCAAGGGATTATCTTTGCTTTCCTTATAATCCGACATTTATTTATACTCCCTGATACATTATCACCCCCCGAAATATTTTATCATGAACAGTCTTGGTCTAAAAGTATTTCTGCCGTCTCAGTATTCATCCAGAAAGTTGTGTCTTACACCGTCTTTCTTATACTCTATTACGGTGTCCAGATTGACATTCTCAACGCTTCTGAAAATATTGGACTCAATAAACGGATTCGTCTTCTTCAGCTCCGCGATAAGCTTCTTGGTTTCAAGACGCTTGCTCGATGTCGTGCCGTCCTCATGACAGGTAGTGCAGGTATCGGTGAAATGACAAGCGCACTGAAGAAAGTGCAGGTCATTGTAATCTCTCCATGCGCAGATATCAGCCTCCCTGACAAGATACATCGGCCTGATAAGCTCCATTCCTTCGAAATTGGTACTGTGGAGTTTCGGCATCATCGTTTGTATCTGGGCGCCGTGGATCATCCCCATCAGGATTGTTTCGATCACATCATCATAATGATGTCCGAGTGCAATTTTGTTGCAGCCAAGTTCTTTGGCTTTGCTGTACAGATATCCGCGCCTCATCCTGGCACACAGATAACAGGGATTTTTCTCTATCGTATCAACCGTATCAAAAATTGTGCTCTCAAAAACAGTGATCGGTATTCCCAGAGCTTCCGCATTGCTTTCGATCAGCGCCCTGTTTTCCCTGTTGTATCCGGGATCCATCACAAGAAA
The DNA here is from genome assembly GCA_017962825.1 of Lachnospiraceae bacterium. Taxonomy (GTDB): domain Bacteria; phylum Bacillota; class Clostridia; order Lachnospirales; family Lachnospiraceae; genus AC2028. Next base: position 6,853 of record JAGCUO010000080.1, read on the forward strand.
AGTCAGTTCAAATTCCTTCTGCCTGTGGTTTTTGATCTCCTGGAACAATTTGGCCATAAGCATGGAATCCTTACCGCCGGATATGCATACGGCGATATGATCCCCGTCTTCGATCAGGTTGTATGTTTTACATGCCTTTGCGAACGGTGAGAACAGCTGCTTATGGAACTTTTTCTGTATGCTCTCCTCGGCACGTTTTCTTTTCTCTTCTTTATCCGCCGGGGCGGTCATTCCGGATCTGATGTACCCGACATATCCCTCGGAAAGACTGTAGCAATCCCTGCCCTTCAGATGATCGAGGGTATCATCGATCTCCTTTGACATTCTTCCTATCTCACAGTAAAAGACCAGCTTCTTCTCCGGCGGAATGGCAGCCAAAGAATCACTTGTCTCGAGATCATCCACGAAGATATGAACAGCCCCGGGAATCATGCCGTATGATGTGAGACCGTCGTCCCTTATATCTATCAGCTCATATGTGTCACCGGCCCAACCCTTGAGCTCGTCAATTGTTATTTCTTTCATTTTCCATCCTCAGCGCATGTTATCTCTTTCTTAAGTACACACTACCCATCTTATCACGATTAACCTATGCCAAAAAGATATTTAACGTGTATGTTAAAATATATGAATAAGAAGAAATTGTAAGAGAGCAAAAAAAGTCGAGAGTTAAAAACCTGTGACAGAGTAATATCTGCTCACAAGGAGTTAAGCAGATGGACGAACAGAGAGAATCGGTCAGAAAAATGCAGGACTATATCCGCGAACATATTCATGAGGATATCACGATCAATGATCTTGCCGAAGCGTCGTCATTTTCGCCGTGGCATGCAAGACGATTGTTCCAAAAGTATCTGAATATGACGCCGGCAGTTTACATCAGGCGCCTGAGACTGTCAAAATCCGCATTGAAACTGAGAGATGAACAAGTGACCATTCTGGATGTCGCCATGGACATGGGATACGGAAGTGTTGACGGATACCAGCGGGCATTCAGAAAAGAGTTCGGCTGCAACCCGAAGGAATATTCAACGAGTCCGGTTCCTGTCTGGCTGTTTACCCCTTCCTTAATAGAAACCAAACAAGCCAAAGAAGGGAAGGTGAAAGAAATGAGTGAAAGCAAAGAAATCCGTAACATCTTTATCCAGCTGATCGAAAAGCCGGCAAGAAAGGTGATCATCAAGCGTGGTATCAAAGCTGACGAATACTTCAGCTATTGTGAAGAAGTAGGTTGTGATGTTTGGGGGCTGCTTACCAGCATAAAATCCATCAGTGGAGAGCCCGTTTGTATGTGGCTTCCGAAAAAAATGAGAAAGCCTGTGACAAACGAGTATGTGCAGGGCGTGGAAGTGGAGAATGATTACAGCGGAAGCATACCCGAGGGATTCGAGATCATCGAACTTCCGGCCGCCAAGTATCTTCTTTTCCGCGGGGAACCGTTTGCGCAGGAAGATTATGCTCAGGCCATCAATGAGATCTGGCAGTCAGAAAAGAAGTACGATCCCGCATTCATCGGATATATGTGGGATGAAGATAATCCAAGGATCCAGCTGGAGCCCAGAGGAGAGAGAGGATATATCGAACTGGTACCTGTGAAGGAAAAGATATGATGAGAAAAAGGATAGGCAATCTGCCTATCCTTTTTTCTCCGTTCGGCATCTGAATCACATCCGGATCTTTTATGATATCTCCGGCAATTAACACCGGAATTCAATCGAGCGACTGGCATTCTATTGTTTTCATCATTTCACAGAATCCGTTACGTTCA
>JAGCUO010000081.1 GCA_017962825.1 Lachnospiraceae bacterium
ATCAAGGACTCGTTAGATATATACGAGATCATTCTGGAGACAACCTTACCGCGCTGAGATACGCCTGCTGCCTCCTCTTCAGCCTCATTCTCATCACTTAAAAGCCTGCTCCTATCAGTTTCTTCCGAAGCAGCATCCTCATCGTCCGCAGCGCTCAAAACTTCCCCGGCTGTCTCGGCATTTTCAGCCTCTTCACCCATAGTAAGTTCCCTGTACTGACGTTCAAATATCTTTACCCAGTGATTAGAAAATAAAGCCATCAGATAAAAAATCTCCTCTTAAGTTCTTCGGTAGCTCTCTTTCCGCCGAAGATAACGGTTCCCGCAAAAATAATACCCGAAAGAGCCATCGCTATAAGAACCAGTACCGGCTCTCTTATGATATTCAGTCTCAGAAGAATGAACAGAACAATGCTCCACGCTATGTTGAAAAGCTGAAGAGATATATAGCTCTGCCAGTTTCTGTGATTGATGATCATCAGTCCCACGCAGCTTGCATTCAGGAATATGACCGAAGAAGGAAGCGTATAGTCAAGCGACCATCTGTTGTATCCCGTAAAATAATCTATTCCGATAAGGATCACCACGACCGATATCGTAAGGAACAGCGTCTTGAACATGTAGCCTATCTTATCCGTGATGGACATATAGATCGTAACGTTCACATACAAAAGGATAAGCCCCACTACGATGGTCCAGTTAAAGATATCCGCTCCCATATAAAGAGCTATCAGCATTCCGCCCATTGCACATATGGATAAAAAGAGAACGATCCTCCTGATGTTCCTCCATACCTTGACGGTAGCTTCGGGATCCGGATATACATTCATTCCTTTTATTCCGTCATCTTCGAGTACACATCTGCAGAACGGACATCTGTCCGTATCATCCGTTATGTGTACTCTGCATTTTTTACACTCAGCCATAAAATACTCCGTTCGTTGTAACAGTAACATTGATGCCGTCTTCTGCGAGCTGCTTTACGAGGCTTCTTTCGATGGAAGTATCTTCAAGTGTCGTAGAGAAGGTATATACGAAATCATCACCGTAGGAAAGCACGGTACCCTTTATATCCTGACCGATACTCATGGCGATATTGGCGGTAAAGCCTTTAACGTACTTACGGTATTCATCATTGATCTTGATATTACCGATATTGGTTACGGTTGTGGTATTTGCCGTAGCTGACTTTGTATATACAAATCTTATCGCAATATTCTTTATTCCCAGAGGAACCGCTCTTAAGAAAGGATTCATCTGATTGGACACCGAATAGCTGAAAAGATCCTCAAGGTGCTCCTTCGTGATCTGCTCCCTGAGAGTTGTCTTACAGATGTCGAGAACCTCCGCAAAGGTGTACTCTTTTTCCGCATCGGCAACTTCCGCAGAAACAACCGCAAAGAAATTCTTGGTGGTATATGAGTCAAAATAGGGCCTTAAGTTAACCGGAACCGCAACTCTTATTGGACGGCCTTTACTCCTTCCCCTGAATCCGTTCTTATAAATGCTGTATGCCGTAAGAGCAACCATGTACTCGTTGATGGATACCCCGTAAGCATGAGTAACCTTCTTAAGCTCCTGAACGGACATGGTAAGGTGCATAAGTCCGAATTCTCCGTCCGGGAGATGTTTTCCTTTTATGAGATATGCCTTCTTGGCTACGAAGCCGTTGGGTTTAGCCGACTTATAGTTTCTTACGAAGCTGTCTTCTTTGTTAAGCGATGTATCTGCACTTAATCCGTCGCTTTCAAACTCACCGGGATGCGCAAGCCTTAAATACTGATAAGCAAGCTCTCTGATGAAATTAATGCCGCCCATTCCGTCCGTAAGTGCATGGAATACTTCAAGGTTGATCCTGCATCCGAAATACGTAACTCTGAAAAGATACGAATGATTTCTGTTGGGTCTTATAAATCTGCAGGGAAATCCTGCCTCCTCCACAACCCTCGGAGCAGGCTTTCCGTTCTCCTCAAAATAGAACCAAAAGAAACCCTTCCTGAGTCTTACGTTAAATCCGTCAATCTTAGGAAGAAGTATGTCCAGTGCTTTTTGAAGAGTGGCTTTATCTATTTCCTCCGTCAGGATGATCGATATCCTGTAGGTACTTGTCATGTTCTCACCGGCTATCGAAGGAAAGAGATACCCCGTATTATCCAATCTGTCCCATCTGATATGTTTTCCCACGGTATTATCCTTCCACGATAAGGTATCTTCCGTCCCCGATCTCAAATACCTCATCTGCGTTTAATATGTCCCCGGCTTCGGGCGAATCAAGATCAACGCCCTCTTCTTCGAAATACTCCTTTACTTCGTCTGCGGAATTCACGACCTGAGCCATGAGCTCCTCAAGGAAGTCCCTTGCCTCTTCTTTTGTGGTCGCAACCTCCTCATCAAATAACTGTTTCTGATTTTTCAGGAAAACTTCGAGAACTTTGTCATCATACATTTCCATAAAAATCCCCCTCTTTATAATAACTTTGAATTTCTAATGAACTGTCTCATGCAGACCCTGTAGCTTTCTACGGAGTCGGCCTTATTCATTTCCTTGCGTCCTTTGTCATTGCCGGAAAAAGCCTGTGCTGAGAAGCTCCATGTATCCTTCATCTTGGCAAGTACAAAATTATCTATGCCTATCTGCTGCATGTATCCGTCAAGGAGTGCTTCCATATACTTTAAGTACTCCTCATTATCAACACATTTACCGCCCTTTATCCTGCGGGCAAGTGAAGGATCTCTCAAAAGACCTCTTCCTATCATCACACCGTCAAGATCCGGATACCTGTCCGCAATCTTGGCATAATCTTCGGGTGTTTTGATATCTCCGTTATACACGACTCCTATGCCCGCGCCCTTAAGTGCATCATACATATAGGAGAAAGCTTCCATATTCGTACTGCCTTCATACATGCGGGTGCGGCTTCTCGGATGAATTATTATCTGTTTTACGGGATGAGCAAGGAAAAGCTCTGTAAGTTCTACATGCTCATCTTCGGAATAAAATCCTATTCTAGTCTTTATTGAGATGTCCGGAACCGCTCTTTCTTTCTGCTCATAAAGCCTTGAAAAGAGTTCATCCAGATACGCCTTCAAAAACTGCTTATCCTTAAGCATTCCGGATCCTTTGTTCTTGGAGACAACGGTACCGGATGGGCATCCCATGTTGATATTGATCTCTTTATAACCGTATTTTTCGGATATATCCAAAATATAACCGGCGCTCTGTTCCGCGGAATTGGAGATTATCTGCGGAACAAGATTTAATCCTTTATTGCACTCGGGATCGATCTCCTTTTTCTCTTTTTGATTAAGACTGTAATTTTCGTTGGTCGAGATAAAAGGAGTAAAGTATTTATCGCATCCGCCGAAGAACTCATTGTGCAAGCTTCTTAAAAGAGGCGGTGTCATTCCTTCCATCGGGGCAAAATAAATTTCCATCAGACTATCCCCAGTGATTTTAATTCTTTATAGAGGTGCGATGCGGGAAGTCCCACAACATTCAGGTAATCGCCTTCTATTCCGTCGATATACCTGGCACAGAATCCCTGGATTCCGTAGGCACCTGCTTTATCCATAGGATCCCCGGTCCTGATATATTCCAGGATCTCCTCATCGGTCATTTCCGAAAAATGTACCGCGGTCCTTTCCCAAAACTGTCTCTTTACGGGAGTCTTAAGTCCGCTGACCAGTATCGTAACACCGGAATACACCTCGTGAACTCCGCCCTGCAGCGCAGACAGCATCTCAAATGCCTCAGCCTCACTGTGGGGCTTTCCCAGGATTCCGTTACCTTTCTCCTGATACACTAATGTATCACAACCGATAACGCAAAAGCTCTCAGTCTCCGGATCTGCATCAAGTCCGGACTTGCCGCTCTCCAGTGCCTTAAGCACCGCCATTGCCTTACGTTCGGACAACAGCATCACCAGCTTCTTCGGGTCTTTCTCTATCGAGTGCTCATCAACCTCACTCACGCACACATCATATTCTATTCCAATCTGCTCAAGTATCTCCCTCCTCCTGGGAGACGCCGACGCTAACACAATCCTCATAAAGTCCTTTCCTTGCTACGCGATGTCCGCTCTGTTTTTTATTTATGCTCATGAGCCGTTCGCTAAGCTGTTCTAAGGGATGCATACTTAGCAATGACTGCGCACCGCGAACGTTCGGCATCCATGCCTCATGTTCGCTAATTTCGCCATCCGGGCGAAATTGTGCTTTACGGGATGCATCCCTAAGAACAGCTAAGCTCTCTCTAAAATCGCATAAATAAAAAACAGATCGAACATCGCTGTATCAGTAATGCCTTTATCAGTCTTTGTCTGCATCCAATACACGCCTACATATCAATGTTTAATAATATTCATTCCCAAAACCATACCACCAAATTGTGTTGAACAGCGCTACTTACACGGTTATGATTATTTTCAGCGATTTTGTCCGAGCCTTACAGTTCTTGAAATGCGTTCACCAGCGGAACGGGTTTGCCCGGATGGCAAACCCAGCTCGCATGAGACATGGATGTCGAACGCGAGCGGTGCAGCGTCAGGACCATTGCATAGGCTATAACCAGCATTTCATAGAAATGTATGGCGCAGGACGCATGAGCAGAAAATAATCATAACCGTGCAAGTATGCGCGTAACAGTCACTTTGCAGGTTTGGTCTTTGGGATGAAGACCCGGCTTTCGGAGGTCTTCTTGGGGGTCGCTGCCTTGGCCATGTCGATGGCTTCTTTTACGGCGATCAGCTGAGAGTCAACCGCTTTCTTCTGGCGCGTGCCTTCCTTTACATAGTCGCAACCGAGAGGCTGTAAAATGTTGGCCCTGCGGTTGTCTTTGAGCTCGGTGTCGAGTACATGCCAAAGCCTTGCCTTAAGCGCATCATCAGTGATCGGAAATACGATCTCTACGCGGCGGTCAAGATTACGAGACATCCAGTCCGCACTTCCGCAGAACACCTCAGGATTCTCATCATTCTTAAACCAGAAGATCCTCGCATGCTCCAGGAAATTACCCGTAATGGATCTGACCGAGATGTTTTCGCTCACACCCTTAACGCCCGTCTTAAGACAACATATGCCTCTTACTATAAGCTGAATCTTTACCCCTGCTGCCGACGCCTTGTAAAGCGCTTCAATGATGTCCGGATCAGAGAGCGAATTCATCTTCGCAACGATCCTTCCCTCTTTTCCGCTTGATGCGATCTTAGCTTCACGGTCTATCAGATACAGGAACCTCTCCTTCAACCATAAAGGTGCAAGAACAAGCCTGTTCCATGCCTTGGGTTCTGAATATCCGCTGAGCATGTTAAAGACTGCAGTGGCATCTTCTCCGATCTGCTCATTACAGGTCAGGAGACCGACATCCGTGTAAATCCGTGCGGTCGCATCATTGTAGTTACCCGTTCCCAGATGTACATACCTTCTGATGCCGTCGTTTTCATGCCTTACAACAAGCGTGATCTTCGAGTGAGTCTTAAGACCCACAAGACCGTAGATAACATGACATCCCGCCTTCTCAAGCATCTTCGCCCATACGATATTGTGCTCTTCATCAAAGCGAGCCTTAAGTTCTACAAGAACCGTTACCTGCTTTCCGTTTTCCGCGGCCTGTGCAAGTGCTGCGATAATGGGCGAATTTCCGCTGACCCTGTACAGAGTCTGCTTGATCGCCAGTACGTCGGGATCCGTTGCAGCCTTCCTTACAAAATCAACAATGGGTTCGAAGGTCTGGTAAGGATGGAAAAGAAGGATATCCTTCTTACGTATCTGTGAAAAGATATCGCATCCCGCCGGAAGCTCCGGAACAGGTGCGGGAATAAACGGAGGATTCTTAAGATCATCAAATCCCGGAAGAGAAATGATCTTAAAAAGTGCCGTAAGATCAAGTGGTCCGTCAATTCCGTATATTTCCGAATCTTCTATGCTGAGTTCCTTTTTAAGGAACGCTACAAGCCTTTTATCTGCGCGGTGCTCGATCTCGAGACGAAGTGCCTGTCCTCTTTTACGTGCTTTGACAGACCTTTCGATCTCTTTTAACAGATCTTCCGCATCATCTTCATCTATGGACATATCACCGTTTCTCGTGATCCTGTAAGGATGCGAGCACACGATATCATAATTCAAAAACAGAGATTTCATGTTCCGCTCGATTATCTCTTCGAGAAGGATAACTCTCTTAAGATTCGAACTTCCTGGAAGTACAACAACCCTTGGAAGAACCGAAGGAACCTGAACCGTTGCAAATACCAGTTCCTTGCTTCCTTCTTTTTTCCTGACAAGCGCACCGATGTTCAGGGATTTGTTTAAGATCAGAGGGAAGGGCCTGGATGAATCCACCGCCATAGGGGTGAGGACCGGATATACCAAAGTCCTGAAATATTCATCCGCAAATTTGCATTCGGCCGCAGTCATATTCTCGTGGCCCTTTACAAGCTCAAGTCCGTTTGATCTAAGTTCGGGCAAAAGCTTGGTCCGGAATGCTTTGTACTGATCGTAGACAAGAGCATGGATGCTGGAAGAGACCGCCTCAAGCTGCATCTCGGGAGATAGCCCTGCAATGTCGGGCTTATCGTATCCCGCCTGCTTCATGTCATACAACGAACCGACTCTTACCATTACAAATTCATCAAGGTTTGATGAAACAATGGCAAGGAATTTAAGCCTCTCGAAAAGAGGAGTCGCAGGGTCCGTAGCTTCGGATAAGATCCTTCTGTCAAATTCAACCCAGCTTAACTCTCTGTTCGTGTAATACTTGGGATCTCTGAAATTGATATTTTTCTTGGCAGCCATAATGAATCCTTTATTCTCTGATTATCACGGGTCTGATCGAATATATCTCTTCAAAAAAGTCCGAAGCTTCAGGGAAGAATGCTTCCTCGAGAAGAAATGTCTGAGGAGTGTTTACCCTCAGGGATAATTCCCCTTCTGAAAGCGTTGCCTTAACTTCCTTCATCCTCTGTTTGTGGCTTCTGTCAAGACTGTTTGCAAGCCTTAATATGGCAGTAAGCTTAGCTATCTTTATGTAACCGTCTTTTCCAAGATCCGCATCTATACTATGTTCAAATACAGAATAAGCAAAATCGGAATGATTGAACCTTACGATATTTGCGATGATCTCTCTTTCGTAATGTGAAAGCCCTATGATCTCGGTTGCCATTACTATGTCATAAGATCTTTCTCCTATATCCGTCATGGCAATGTACTTGCCGCAGTCGTGAAGGATGGATGCGATGTCCAGATAAAGCCTGTCTCTTTTGCTGAGACCGCTGACCTTCTTGATGGAATCAAAAATGGTTGAAGATATCTGTCTTAAGGTCTCTGCCCTCGACTGTGATCCTTTATATCTTCTGCTTATGTTAAGTGCACAGGCGGTAATATCTTTTTCAAAATCATGCTCGGGCTTAATGATCTTGTTTTTCTCCGCAAATTCATATGCGATTCCGTCCGACAAAGTAACACCGGGAGCATATATGGTCTCGCTTTTTAAAATATTGCAAAGGCACTTGACCAATAGTCCCGATATTCTCATCAAAGGAACCTTCTCTTCGGGAACCCCGAATGCCTGGGCGGTTTCAAATGTTCCGCCTTTTGAAAGATCCTCCAAAAGAGCATCGTATTCTTTTCTCGATAGGACACCGTCGTCATTTTTCCTGCTTCCTCTCCTGAAGCAGTTGCTGATGTAATCGTCCATGACGATCAGGTTCTTTACGGTGCCTGTAAGGAACAGCTTTTTATATGTGTTGAGAGAAGCGTCGATGAGTTCCTCTTCAAGAAGTCTCATTCTGTAGGGATCGGCTCCAAGGCTTTCAACTCTTTCACGTATTCTCAAAACGCCCAGCTTAAGGTTCTGAGTGCTTACCAGTGAATCTTCGTCGAAAAGAGAGATCTGTATGCTTCCTCCGCCGATATCGAGTATGGCGGCGCTTCCCTGGATGGCGTTGTAGAAGATATCGCCCGCGCCTGCTATAGCCTTATAGTCAAGGAATCTCTGCTCGGAGTTTGAGAGGGTATCTATCCTTATTCCGGTTCTGGTTTCTATCAGGTCGATCAGGATATCGGAATTTACGGTTTCTCTTATGGCGCTTGTTCCGTAAGCTTTATAGCTCTCGACTTTATAAGAGCGCATGACGGATGAAAAATGCTGGAGCACTCTGCAAAGCTCATCTACCTTTTCCTGAGAGATCTTACCGGTGGCATAAGTATCCGCACCGAGGGAAAGACCCGTAACAAGGCAGTCGATCTCCTTCATGGGCTTTTTTCCGCCGTATTCGAAGATCTTCATTGTAAGCTCAAAGCTTCCCACATCTATGGCAGCAAAAGTGTGTACCATAATACCCTCCGAAAGGTGTATCAATAGTTACCGAGAACTCTCAGATACTTTGCTTCCTCCCTGAGTCCCGTAAGTGCGCATCTTACGCTGGGGTCCGAAAGGTTTCCGTCAAAATCAAGGAAGAATCTGTATTCCCAGGTACGTCCTTCAATGGGACGTGATTCTATCTTGGTAATGTTAAGTCCGTTGAAAATAAAATGTCCGAGGCAGTTATAAAGTGATCCGCTCTCATGGGTCACTTCAAAGCAGATGCTTATCTTACCCGCATTTTCTCTGTATACTTTCTGTCCAGTTATGATGATGAATCTGGTGGAATTGTTTTCCGCGGAATTCACGCCTCTTTCGAGAATATCCAGACCGTATACTTTAGCCGCAAGTTCACTTGCTATGGCCGCCTGTGTTTTATCCCCGTCTTTGGAGACCTTATTTGCGGCAAAAGCGTTATTGGGCATTGAGATCTGTTTCCAGTCATGCTCATCAAGATACCTTGCGGATTGCATAAGTGACTGGGGATGTGAAAATACAGTCTTTATATCTTCTATCTTCGAGCCCTTTACGCCCATGAGGCAATGCTCTATCTTAAGTACCTGCTCGCCCACGATGTAGTTCTCATACTCTGCAAGAAGGTCGTATATCTCGCTTACGATACCTGCCGTTGAATTCTCAATGGGAAGAACCGCATAATCCGCGCTTCCTTCCGAGATTGCACACATGGCGGCACGGAATGTGGGAACATGAATGGAATCCACGTCGTCTCCGAAAAACTTTTTCATGGCAAGCTGTGAATATGCTCCCTCATCTCCCTGGAAAACGACTCTGGGATTGCCTTCCCTTACATCGCCTACGGGAATAAAAGGGATATTGATATGTCTTCCGCTCTCAAGAAGAGTCTTGTACTGGAGCTTTCTGCTCATGCTCATAAGAAGCTTGAACATTTCCTTTGCTCCGCCTTCGAATTCTTTATTTTCAACGGAAGCGGCAACGGATGCCAGTTTAACCTTCTCCCTGTCCTTATCCAGAACTGCCTTTCCTGTTTCGAGTTTGGTCTTGGCCACCTCTTCGGACAGCTTCATTCTTTTCTCGTAAAGAGCAACCAGCTCCTTGTCGCATTCATCAAGTTGTAATCTTATTTCCGAAAGATCCATTTCAGGTACTCCTAAATATTTACTCATGTATCAAAGGATGAAAAAACACTTAGCCCTATGATACCTTAACCTAGATATTTTACTCCGAAACTGCGGATTTTACAATGTTTTAAGGGTTCCCCGCCTTGATTTGAAACGGTCTGCGGGGGTACAATAATTTTGCAAAAAAGAAGTATTTCGAAGGGAGTTAAAATGGCGAAGAAATTAAAGAAAACGGATAAGAAAAATCTTATAATCGCCACCTCCGTAATAGTATCCATGATCTTGCTGCTGACACTGGTAGCGGTCTTTTCCAGGCGAGGCGAAAAGGTACCCCCGAATCCTGAGGGAACCATAGGAAGCCATCCCGGAAACATGAATACCGGCGGCCTTGTCTGCGAATCGGACGGAAAGATTTATTTTTCAAACCCCTATGACGGCGGGGCATTGTACGTCATGAATTCCGATGAGACCGATTGCAAAAAGCTTTCCACCGCTGTTGCAACATCCATCAACGTAACAGGGGATTATATCTACTATTTCCAGTCTGGAAGTTCCGGAGCCGCAGGCCTTGGCGGCATCAGGATACCTTTGTCCTACATAAGAATGCATGTTAACGGAAAAAGAGGATTAACCATGACAAGAAGCGTCATAGTAAGGGCGCAGGTCATAGGCGACTGGGTCTACATGGAAGGTACCGCGGACAAGGAGCACAACGCACCCTATCTTATCAGGATGGATACCAACGGAACCACCACCGAGACCGTAGCAAATTTTGCACTCAATCCTTCATGCGCCGTCGGGGATCTGATCTATTACAACAACGTTCTCGAAAACCATAATCTGATGTGCTTAAACACCAAGACCGGCACAAGCACACTTATCCTTGAAGCAAACGTCTGGAATCCGCTTTACGACAACGGCTACATCTACTACATGGCTCCTGCGGATAATTATCAGCTGAGACGCTATTCTCTCTCGGACGGAACAATTGAAGTCCTTACGAATGAGAAAGTAGAAAGTTTCAACGTCTACAACGGGTATATCTACTACCAGACCTTCGGAGACACTTCGCACCTTGCCTTTATGAATACCGACGGAAGTAATCAGACCGTACTTGCAAACGGCAATTACAATTCCATCTCCATGACAAACGGATATGTGTATTTCAAAGATTACTGGAACGAAACTTCCCTCTACCACACATACCCCGGAAGCACCTATTATGAACCCGTCAACGCAGCCCTCGAAGCCGCAATCGCGGAAATCGAAAAACAAAACAAATAACACACAAAAGGAGCCCGCTTTTATGGGCTCCTTTTTGATGCACCTGGAAGGTCCTTGCCGGCTCGTTGGTATATTTCTCTCAAAGGCATAAACACATAAATATTTTTCAGCTCATGATCACTTCGTTAAGCTGTTCTAGGGGATGTATGTACAGCAATGACTTCGCACCGCAGGCGTTCGACATCCATGTCTCATGCCTGCTAATTTCACCGTCCGGGTGAAATTGTGCTTACTTGGATACATCCCCAAGAACAGCTAAACTCGTTCAAAATCGCAGAAAAACATTTATGTGTTCACACCTTTTGAGGCAACATTTATGGAAAGCCGACAAGGACCTTCCCCGGATTGGAGAAAAAAAGGAGCCCATAAAAGCAGGCTCCGTAAATTTATTCTTCGATATGGTCGATACCTGTCGAAAGGATGGTACCGATGTGGTCATCTGCCAGGGAATAATAGATTGTCTTCCCGTCACGCCTTGCTTTTACAAGGTCCTGCTGCTTCAAAACCTTTAGCTGGTGAGATATGGCCGACTGCGTCATGGAAAGAGCCTCCGCAATATCCATTACGCATAACTCCCCCTGCTGAAGTGCCAACATTATCTTAAGTCTCGTTATATCCCCGAACATCTTGAAGAAATCCGCAACAGAATCAAGTTCCTCATCGGGAGGTGTCGCATCGGATATCTTTTTAAGTACCTCTTTGTCCATTTACATTCCCCTTAATCAAGACGGAAGACCAATCGTTCTTCCTCTGAAGCCATTATACCATCCGAAGTTATATACGTGCCATCATTCATGACATAGATTACTTCTGCACCGTATTTTTCTGCATACCCTATGCCCATACCGGGCCCCATTACAAAGCAGGCGGTAGACAGGGCATCCGATATAAATCCCTCATCCGCGATAACGGTAACCGAAACGGGATAAACATCACCGTAAGGATACGGAGAAGACAAAGCCGTGGCAGGAATAGTCTGCCTTCCTTTGATATCTTCGGGAGTCCATGCGGGGTAACCCGTCATGGGATCCAGTATGTGATGATACCTGACTCCTCCCGATTCAAAAAATCTTTCATAGCTTCCCGAAGTCGAAACAAAACGGCTTTCTTTTAATTCGATAATTCCGAAAGGCTGACCCGAAGTTTCGAAGGGATCTTTGATACCTACTTTAAAGGGTGCGCCGTCATCCTTACTGCCGTACACGAGAATACTGCCTCCCGCACTTATAACGGCTCCCTGCACATTGTTTTCATCAAGTTTTTCTTTTATCAGATCAAGGTAAATTCCTTTTCCGACGCTTCCAAGATCAGTGATGTTCGCATTCTCCATCGCGTCCCTGATCATGTTTTCTGAGGGAAGAGCAAATTCGCTTTCTCCTTTGACAGCGCCTTCAATATTCCAAAGATCGCACAGCGCACCTATATGAACATCAAAAGCTCCCGCGGAAGTATCCCTAATCTCATCACATCTGTCCAGATATGAATTCAGATCTATGACATAACCTTCTAAATCGTATGTAAGATCTGCCACACCTTCATTCATATAGAGATTCAGCAGTGACTTATCGGAATAGCGTGAAAGAACATTTTCATCCAGGGCAGTTCCTGCATCCAACAGCTCAGCAGGGCGTATTTCATCTCCGTATACGGTCACCGTAAAAACAGTGTCCATAACTATCGCAGAACTTGTCTGAACCGGTGCTCTGCCGCAGGCAGAAAGTAATCCGCACGTCAGGATACCGCTTAAAAACGACGCTATATATTTTTTTGATCCTTTGAAAAGTACCGAATGTATCATTTTAATAAACGTGATAAAATGCCCTTATGTCGAGAAAAATCTCAAAAAAGAACATCGCTCCTTTGATCATGACCGCGATACTTTTGATACTCATCACAGTATCTGCGGTATGGATTATTTATAACGAAAAAAGCAAAGGCGAAACCGTTACCATAGTATCAAACGGTGTTACGGTATGGACAGGCGATCTCTCTTCGGTAAACGAAGAACTTATCGTCACCGTCATATCCGACCCTTCAGATGAGAAAAGCCCTTATGTCATCGAAGGGAATTCTCCCCGTGGCAGTCACTATAATGTGGTCAGAATAACCCGGGAAGGCGTAAGTATAATTGATTCAAACTGTGCCAACCGCATATGCATCCATGAAGGAATAACAAATTCCCCCGCAAAACCCATCGTATGCCTTCCCAACAGACTTATGATAACGGTAACAGGCAAAGCACATGACACGGATGCGATAACATATTAAACATGAAAAAAGACACCCGTAAAATCGTAACATTGGGACTATTGGCCGCTCTCTCCCTTGCGATCTATGCATTCGAGAGTATTCTGCCGCCGGTCATTCCCGTTCCCGGAATAAAACCGGGACTGGCCAACATCATAATCCTGTTTACTTTAAAGAGATTCGGAAAAAAAGAAGCAGGATCAGTCCTGCTTGTGCGTCTGCTTCTGTCCGCATTTCTGTTCGGAAATGCGACATCTCTTATCTATTCCGCAGCCGGAGGATTTTCAGCCCTCCTTATTGAGATCATTTTTGATAAGATCCTGTCGGGAAATCATCTCTGTCTCACCGGAGCATTCGGCGGTCTTTTTCACAATATCGCTCAGCTCTTGGTAGCAATACTTATCATGCAAAGTACACCGATCTTCTTTTATGCTCCCTATCTGTGCATATCGGGAATAGTTACGGGACTCTTTACCGGATTTGCAACGCATTTCCTGCTTAAGATAAAGATTCCCGAAACCTGATCAGTTTTCTTTTTCCCTGAGTTCATTCAAAAGCTGCAAAACGGTTCTGTTAAAAACAGGATGTCTGTAACCCGGCTCTATTTCGCATACAGGCTCCAAGACAAAGAATCTGTTTTGCATATCTATGTGAGGTATCTGGAGCGATGCATCGCCGTATACCAGATCGTCATAGAAAATAATGTCTATATCGAGAGTTCTGGGGCCCCAGTGGATTTCCCTGACTCTTTTATGTTTTGCTTCGATTCCCTGTGTAAAAAGAAGAAGGTCCCTGGGCTCCAAAATAGTAGAAACCGTAACGGCACAATTGATGAACTTGCCCTGATCGGTATATCCGTAAGGCTCGGTTTCAAGCATTCCGGAAACCTTGATAACATTCGTAGCCGGATCCTCATCAAGCTCTGCGATGGCATCTCTTATATGCTTTTCTCTGTCATCCATGTTGGATCCGAGGCTCAGAACAGCCTTGTGTCTGCTTCTCTTACGAACAACTGAAACATATCCGAATTCATGTTCAATGGGAGCTTCGGGCTTTTTTATCTCGACAACGACGGATGTCAGAAGCGAATATTTCAAAAGAATACTTTTACTAAGTTCCTCTGCCGCAGTCTCGATAAGCTTATAGGTATTTTCGGTAAGAAAAGTCACTATATGATCGCACATATCGGCGTAGTTGGTAGTGAGCATAAGCTCATCCATACTTGCCGCAGGGGAGATATTCTGATATGCATCTACGCAGACATAGAAGTTCTGTCCCTTTGCAGTCTCTTCGGGCAAAACTCCGTGATGAGCAAATACCTTCAGATCACTGATCCTTATGAGAGAGTAATCTCTGTCACTTATCTCCTGTGCCATACATTATTCCTTCCGTCATACGAATGGCCATTGCGTTCATCTTGACATTGTGGACTCTGACAAATCTCGCACCCGCCTGCGCCGACATTACGGAGATCGCACATGTTGCCGCATCTCCCTCGGCAGGCTTGATACCGAGTGTCTTGAAAATAACGGATTTTCTGCTTGCACCTACAAGCAGGGGATAACCCATATTTGTGAAATCGGAAAGATGTCTTATTACTTCCAGATTCTGTTCAAGTGTTTTACCGAAGCCGATTCCGGGATCGAGTATGATACGGTCTCTTCTTACTCCGGCTTCCAGTGCGATCCTTACGGACTCACCCATTTCCCTGGCCACATCGGCGATAAGGTCTCCGTAATAGGTATCGTCGCTGTTATGCATAAGTACGCAAAGCGCTCCGTATTCAGCTGCTACCTTCGCCATCTGGGGATCCTGTCTGAAGCCCCAGATATCATTGACGATATCCGCACCCGCATCCAGAGCTTTTTTTGCAACGGATGCTTTATAAGTATCGACGGAAATGGGAATGTTGAGATATTTCCTGATCTCTTTAATAACCGGAACAACCCGCTCCGCCTCTTCATCGGCATCAACGGGAGTATATCCCGGTCTTGTGGATTCTCCTCCGATATCAATGATATCAACGCCTTCGGAGACCATCTCCTCCGCTCTTCTCAGAGCACTGCTTATATCAGTGTAGCTGCCTCCGTCGGAAAAAGAATCCGGGGTGACATTAAGGATTCCCATAATATACGTTTTATGGGAATCGCCGAAATTTGAAATATCCATTGATCAATTACCGCCCTGTGTCATTAATGCAAGATATCTGTCCGTAAGCGCATTATCCTCGGCAAACACTCCGCGTGTTGCGATGGTTATCGTGCGGCTTCCGGGCTTTTTAATACCTCTCATAGTCATGCAGGTATGCTCGGCATCGAGCACAACAAGTACTCCTTTGGGATCAAGTACTTTTTCGATGGCATCCGCGATCTGCATGGTCATATGCTCCTGGATCTGGAGGCGTCTTGCATAGATCTCAACGCATCTTGCAAGCTTACTGATACCCACTACTTTTCCGTTAGGGATGTAGGCGATATGAGCCTTACCAAAAAAAGGGAGCATATGATGTTCGCACATCGAATAAAAGGTTATATCCTTTTCGATAACCGGTGAATCTTCCTCTACGGTGAAAAATGTATTAAGAACATCCTCAGGCTCATAGGAATAACCCGCCATGATCTCCTGATACATGCGTCCGATCCTGTCGGGAGTAGCCTTAAGGCCTTCTCTTTCTGTATCTTCACCGATAGCTTCTATGATAAGCTTTGCAGCTTCTTTTATCTTATCCTGATCGATCATTTTCTCATCTTAAGATCACTGAAGATCAATATCGTTTACATCACCGACATCACCTGATCCGATGTCGAGCATGTTAACGGTACGTCTCTTGATCCTTGCCTCCTCGGAAGTCTTAAGGAGGTAATCTTTTATCTCCTCGGAATTTTTAATATGCTTAAGTACAAGCTCTTTGTCGGTAGTATCACCGGTATAGCAGGTGATGGTGCCGAGTCCGCAAATTCTCTCCATGAGTGACTGGGTGAGCTTTACGTCAACGATCTTATACATATAACAGTCATCCTGAACAAGCTTGAAAAAGCCGCTCTTTACGTTAAGCATATCCTCTTTCATACGATAGACGGTAAATGTCCAGGGAAGTCCGAGGAACAAAAGGCGCTTTCTCTCTACGTGATCATAACCTTCAGTCTGTTTCATAATTATCCTCCATACCGTGATAAAAATACGTACCGCTATATTTTATCATCTTACCCTGCCATTTTCCAATTATTTATACCACCCACCGCACAGCCCTTCCCGAGCCTCCTTCCCTTCACCCCCGCCTGAGACTCATGACTCATCCGAAACGGTTCTTTCAGGCTCCCCCCCATTAATATGACAAGGCACGGATATGCCTACTGTTTTCTGCTCATGATCACTTCGTTAAGCTGTTCTAATGAACACGAGATGTATATTCTGCCGTCCGGCGTCGCGAACGTTCGACATCCATGTCTCATGTTCGCTGATTTTTCCATCCTGGAAAAATCTCGCCTTGTTAAATATGTGTTCATAAGAACAGCTAAACTCGTTCAAATGTCGCATAAAACAGCAGGCATACCCATACCTTGAAGATTTTGTTTCTTAGTGAGCCTAAAAGAACCGTCCCGGATGTCTCATATGCCCGCGTTTTAGGCGAAGGATGTAAGGGCAGCAGGATGAGATTCTGTGGCTCTTTGCAGAACGGGGATTTAGGAGTAAAATTGAAGAAGTCGGAGGCAGACAGATCATGATACATGTAATCATTAATTCATCGTCGGGTTCGGAGAAGGGCTCGGTGATCGAAAAAGTCGTTAAGCCCTATCTCTCACAAGCAGGTGAGAAATTTGAGATTCACTATTCCGAAAAGCCCGGCGATATCGCCAAGATCGGTACCGAGATCACAAAAGATGCTGCTTCTAAAGTCAGGATCCTCCTCATCGGCGGTGACGGATCCATCAACGAACTCTTATCGGGCATCGAAGACACCACAGGTATTATCTTAAGCATCGTCCCTACCGGTTCAGGTAACGATTTTGCAAGATCAGTGGGCATCCCCTTTGATATCAGACTCGCGCTTGATATCGCGGTCAGAAGAGGACGTACCAGCATCATCGACCTGGGTGAAGTCAGATATAAAGACGGCACCTCCAGAAAATTCATAATCAGTGCAGGAATAGGCTTTGATGCGGCGGTTTGCGAAGAAGCCATGCACTCAAAGCTTAAGAAAACACTTAATAAGATAGGTCTGGGAAAACTTTCCTACGGAGTCATAGCTATAAAGCAGATATTCGGTGCCACCAAGCCCGACGGTTATATTTCCTTTGACGGAGGCAAAGAGATTGCTGTTAATAAGATCCTCTTCTCCGCTTTCATGAACGAACCCTTCGAGGGCGGCGGATTTAAATTCGGTCCGGAAGCATCACATACTGACGGAAAACTGGACATATGTACCGCAAGCAACATATCACCCCTTAAGATGTTCGTTGCTCTTCCCTTTGCCACCAAAGGCAAACACTTCATCTTCAAAAACATCTCCGCTAACAAAGCCGGTAAGATACATATCAAACTTACCTCTCCGGTATGGGTTCACACCGACGGTGAAGTCACAAGACAGGCAGATGAGCTTACCGTAAAAGTTCTTAAATCAGCCATAAACATAACACTACCCTGATCCTTCGATCAGGGTAGTTCTTTTATATGACTTTATTCTGTTCCGAGATATTGCCAGTTTTCAACTTCGTAAGGAGAACCGGTGACCTCATACCAATCGTCAGGTATGAATCTGTAACCGTTGTTGTCCTTGATATCCCATCTTCCGGATATGAATACTCTGTGTATCTCCTCATTCTTTTCATGACCGTCAAGAAGATTTCCCGTGAAGGGATTTACGGGATTATCGATAACCCCCTCAACAGCCATGGGGCAGGTATCTGCATTGGTCATAAAATCAAAGGATGATTCAAATCCGTGAGCATTAAAATCCTTGACCATGAACATAGGAAGATACCATTCACAGGATTCATTCCTGTCACCGAATCTCAAACCACTAAACCAGCCGACTCCTATTCCGTGATCGCCGACGATTATGATCCTGGTGTTGTCATAGACACCCTCTTCTCTCAGATAATCAAACCACTCTCCTAATTTAAGCAAAGCCGCCATATTGATCTGATAATGAGTAACCTGCTGGATATCCGTAAGGTTCATAACCTGTCCGAGAAGGACATAGAACCCGCCGTTATCATATGCGGTATTATCCACATGTTCCTGAGGTACATAATCGGGAAGCTGCAAAAGTGTAGGTTCATGAGCGGTACAGTTATACATCATCAGGAATTCACCTTTTTCATTGTCGCTGAATTCGGTGATCTCATCCATGTTATCCAGAACCGTATACCAGGACATAAAGGAATTGGAAATACCGTCACCCATGAGGGTTCCTTCCCAGCTTTGTTCGGAGTCTTCAGTAAAATCATCCGCAGCGATCTGATTGACCGCATGTGATTTCATGTACTCCTTGTTGTAATTTCCTCCATCGTACAAAAGTCCCTGAAGAAACAGAGGAACCGTCTTCATTTCACCGAAATAGAAGAAATTTCTCTTGAGATCTTCGATGGTCCGGTTTCCCATTAAAGCAGGATTATCCAGAAATTTATCCTTGGAGATATAAGTGTTGATCTCGGGATAATCATCATAAATGCTGAGATCGGGTATTTGTGAATAACCTGCCAGAGGAGGATCCATTACGGTAACACCGTATCCGTTCTCGGAAAACAGAACCGGAAGAACTTTGAGTGCCTCATTGTTTTTATCTTCAAGAAGCATGTCATCTCTTTGATTCAGTTCCCAGGGAGTATACTCATATCCTCCGAATACGGCGGGCATTGCAAAGTTGGTAGCACGTCCGTAAGAAATCGTATCGTGATAATAAGTAAATCCGTCAAAGGTTTCCATCAGCTCGGGACGCTCATTCATAAGATAGGGAACAACAGGTCCCATTGCGCGGTCCAGCATAATAACCACTACATTCTTACCGGTCTTAGAAAGAGATATCTTGGGAATATCCACATAATCCGAAGAAGCGTTATACATCTCAGAAAAGTCTCTATACTCCGCATTTATTCCGTGAACGTTAAGAACGGATATGCAAAGGAATGCAACGCATCCAGCTGCCGCAAAAGTTCCCGCAAAGGCAGGCTTGAATCTGTAAACTATTACCACAACAAGGCTTGCCGCAAGGATAAGCAAAATATCTTTTACTATAAGTCCTGTCGCAAAAACGGGAGTGACATCATACTTAAGATCGGTGGAGATGGTTCCGAGCCCCGATCCGGATAACATATAATTTACTACCGCACTTCCGCACACGATCAGATAAATAAGCGAAAAGATCTTTCTGGTCTTAACGGTTGAAAAAAGATAATAAATTCCGATCCATACAACATAAAAACCTATGCCGAGTGCCAGAGAATAAATAAGATACCTTGAGGGATTAAAAATATCCATGGTACTTATAAACTCCGTTGCGGATGCAGCAAGCACATTTGAAGGAATGTATAATCCCGTCATTACCGCCATGAGAAAAGCACATGACATGAAAATGCGGTCATAACCTTTTCCGGCTTCTTTATCCTTCTTTTTAACAACAGGATTGGTATCAGCATCAGCTTTTACCTTAACCGAAGGTATCTTTATTTTTCTGCTTTCAACAAACTTCTGTACCGCATTTTTCAGAAGCGAAAAGAGATTGTTGAAGGTCCAATAGATAACAAGGCCTGCGGGAGAATTATATAAGAGCACTAAAAATACAAGTGCGGTTACATACAGCTGAATCTTCTCCTTGCGAAGATGTCCCTTGGAATAAATGGTTCCCGACACGATATTGATTAGCGTCATCAATATGGGAAGGATATTTATGCTGTGTCCGAAAAGTTTAAGTACACCATCGGGTGAACCGAGGTCATTTATCAGATAAACCGGACCGTAAGGGTTGTTAATAAATCTCAGAAGGATCGAAGGTGTTCCCTGAAGAACGGTAACCCCAGACAAAAATCTGAATGCCGCAATGAAAAAGGGAATCTGAAGAAACAGTGATGAAACACCGCGCAAAGCATATACAGGCTTATAGTCGCAGATCCTGTAATATGCCTGAAGCATCATTACCTTCTCATCACCCTTAAAGGTTTTCTTGATATGTGAGATGCGGCTCTCCATAGCCTTCTCACGCTCTCTTTGTTCCGACTGAAGTTTATCGGCTCTCTTATAAAGAGGGAATACCAGTATATTTACGATAAGGCTCAGCGCAAAAAGAGTTGTAAAAGGCTTGCCAACCCATCTGTACACTATGAAAAACACTGTCTCAAACAGTATTTCCAGTGGGCGTATTGTAAGAAAATAAAGTATATCTGTAAACATTTATGCAGTCTCCTTCATATCTGAAGGCTTATCACCTGCAGAAGCCAATTCTTTGTATTTTGAAACAACATACTCGGCGGTACGTTCCGCACCTTCTCCGAAGTGAGCCCAAGTCTCACGTCTTGCTCTGTCGCGGCCTTCGGAATATTCGTTGCATTCAAGGCATTCGTCTATTACCTTCTTCATATCGTCAAGATCACTCTTTTCAAGTTTTCTTCCGATCGAAGGAAGGATCTTGATGGTCCAGAGTTCATCATCGATCCATGAAGCATCATAAGGAGCTTTATCCATCTCCGCCCCCGTATAGATAACAGGCTTATCGTAAACAAGGGTAAAATCAAAGATAACACCGGAGAAATCGGAGATCATGATATCGCTCTTCATGAGGACATCAAAGTTATCATTGTCACGATTCCAGGTAACACCGCTTCCTTCACCGTATTTGTTCATAAGCTTATCCATCAGTTCCTTTTCGGAAGCAAAGGACTGGGGATGAGGTCTGATGATCACGTCATAACCGGTCTTCAGAAGTGCATCGATAAGCTTTTCTCCGTACATGCTGAGAGCTCCGCTCTTTCCCCATGAAGGTGCTAAAAGAACGGTCTTCTTATCCGAGGCATTCTTTTTGAAACCGGACTCTTCCCCGGCTTTCTTGATCCTCTCGGCCATTACATCCATATAGGGAATACCCACGATCTCGATATCTTTGGCAGGTTCGTTTCTGAGTTTTTCAAGTTCCCTGATCTGATCTTTCTGATAGTCTCCCGACAAAAGGATCGCATCATAAAAATCTATTCCGAACATTCTGTATAGAGTGATGTCACTGGATGCGTGAGGAATATGGATATAGTACTGTGCATTCTTCGACCTCTTCCACTGGAAAACATCAAGGCTGGGAGTGGTCGAAAGAACGATGACTGCATTTACAAGATTCATCTTTGCAAAAGCTCTGTTTCCCTCCCCGATAAATTCCGCAGTGATGTTCTCATACTTTTTCTCAAGAGCGGGATCATCGGGTGACATGGTGTAATAAACACATTTGATGTTCTTTTTTTCAAGTCTGTCACAAATGGGCTCGAAAATATTCCAGTATCTTTTATGGTCGGAAAAGATAACCACGGGAATCCTCTCATCCATGGTCTTTTCCATTTTTCCGACACCGATCCTGTACTTAAGCTTAACCCAGTATGCACGGACAAAAAGCATCATGGATCCGAATAAGCCGAATAATACGGAAAAGATCATTCCGCCGGTACCGGGATCTATATATGCAGTTATGAAAGTATGACTAAAAAACATTTCGCTACTCCTTAGTATCATTTATCAGATCGATCTGAGATATTCGATAAATGCATTCTTATTTTCCAGTGCGGTGGTTGTCGGACGACCCAGGTCCTCTCTTGCGCCGATGGAACATTTAACCTCGATCAGAGTAAGTTCATCACCCGCTTTGGCTGCTTTAAGAGCTTCATCAAGCTCGTCATATGTGCCGACGGAAACAGCTTTCGGATAACCGCAAGCCTTAGCGATCTCTACGACATTAATATTTGATGCAACGGTGGGCATGCCGCCTACGGTCTCGTGTGCGCCGTTGTTGATGACAACATGAATAAGATTTGCAGGTTTATTTGATCCGATCACCGCCATGGCACCCATGTGCATCAAAACTGCTCCATCCCCGTCTATACACCAAATACGGGTATCTTTTTTATTAAGAGCAACACCAAGTGCTATAGAGGATGAATGTCCCATGGAACCTACGGTAAGGAAATCATATTTATGCTCCTGGCCCTTTGCGGTTCTTATCTCAAAGAGTTCCCTGCTTGCCTTTCCTGTTGTGGAAACGATAGGATCCTCTCCGCTCACTTCCACGATATGTCTGATGATCTCTTCCCTGAGCATCTTGTTGTCATTTGAATATTTAACTGAAGGAGCATCCGTGAGAGCACCTTTCTTTATTACAAATGCAACATCCTTGCCGGAAGCAAGCACTTTTCTATACTCTTCCATCTTGGATACGAGCTCGTCTTCCGTAGTATCTTTGTCAACCACAAATGCCTGTATATCCATATCTTCAAGAAGTTTGAGAGTGACTTCTCCCTGATAAATATGCTGAGGCTCATCGTGAACTCCGGGTTCTCCGCGCCAGCCAACTACGAAAATTACGGGGATAGCATAAACCTTATCATTTAAAAGTGATGCGACAGGATTTATGATATTTCCCTCACCGGAATTCTGCATATAAACAACGGGCACCTTACCGGTAACAAGATGATATCCTGCTGCAAGTGCGGTGCAGTTTCCCTCGTTTGCGGCGATCATGTGATGCTCCGGGGAAATTCCGTATTTATCCATCAGATAATTACAAAGTGCTTTAAGCTGTGAATCGGGAACACCTGTGTAAAAATCAGCCCCCAGTATTCTTACAAAACTTTCTACTTTCATATCCTGTTCCTATGCTTTGTTTTTACTAATAGTTTCTTCAACCGCTCTAAGTTCGTCCACGGTATCTATCTCAACAATGTCTCCGTTTTCGATAGGGTGAACCGTAATATCGATCTTATCCAGAATGCTGTGTACCACTTCGTCCCAGAAAAGCTCTTCATATCCCGGTTTTCCCCAGGTTTCGTCAACGGCATCAGCAATGGCCGTAGCTTCTTTATCGTAAAAATATGAAATGCCGCACATGTTATAGACGCTGTCTCCGCCTTTTCCTATGCGGATTATTTTTCCGGAAGGATCCTGATCGAATACCCAGTCATCGGAATGGCCTTCGACCATTCTTCCGAAATAGCAGGATTTATCTATCTCCTCGCTCAATACGTCAGGATCCGGAATATACAGATCCGCTTCGCAGATAAATACATTGTGGCCTCTCATAAGATCGGTAACCGCATGTATTGAGGAGATATTATTGATGGTCTCGTAATATTCGTTTCTGACCACCGATATATTGCCGTACTTTTCGGGAAGATAATCAAACTGATCCCCGAGATATCCTGCAACAACATAAATGTGAGATACGCCTCTTTTTTCAAGAGCACGTATGACCGTTTCTATCATGGGAGTTCCGTCCACCGTTATAAGGGGCTTGGGTTTTTCCAGAGTAAGCGGTCTCATTCTGGTGCCGAGTCCGGCAGCCATTAGTATTGCTATCTCATTTTTCATTTTTCTTCTCACTTATCGTATCTGACGGGAATGCTGACACCGGTAGCTTTCAGTGCTTCTTCAAATACTTTCCAGAATTCCCTGATATCTGCATCAGTGATCATGCCGAGTGCACAAAGTCTGAAGGTTCCTCTTTTTTCTATCTTACCGGGATAAATGGTAAATCCGCGCTCATATACATAATCGTGAACCTTCTCGAAATCCCAGTTAGGATCGTCGGGATAGACTATTGCAGAAACAAGTCCCGCCTGAACAGATCTGTCCAATGCTTCCCTAAATCCAAGTCTGTCCACACCCTCACGGATTGCATTCATAACTCCGGTGTGGCGCTCCCACTTTGCCTCTTCACCTTCTTCGAAATATTCGATAAGTGCCTGCTTTGCTGCATAAACAGTCTGAACAGGAGGGGTAAAATGCATCTCACCGGTACGCTCGAAGAAATCGTACTGCATGAAAAGATTGCAATAATATGATCTTACGGGGAAATCCTTGCTCTTTTCGATAATGTCCTTTCTTCCTACGATGAAAGAAAGACCGGTCATTCCCTGTATTCCTTTCTGAGCGGATGCCATACAAAAATCAATGTTCTCGTCATACACGTTGATAGGCCTTAATGCATACGCGCTGGTGGTATCCGTTATCAAAAAAACACCGTACCTGTGAGCAATCTCACCGATCTCCTTAACCGGATTAAGAAGACCGGTTCCTGTCTCATGGTACGTTACGTAGACATATCCTATGTCATTATTTGTCTTAAATACATCCTCGATCTCAGCAAGTGAAGGAGCGGTATCGATAGGCTGCTTAAGTTCGATAAGGGGAAGGTTATATGCCTTGCATACATCAACCGCTCTCTGAGAATAAGAACCGTTGTTGATCACGAAAGCTTTCTTACCCGCATCCAGAAGTGAGTTAAGTGTTATATCGATGCAGATGGTTCCGGATCCGCAGAATAGAACCGAAGTATAGTCTTCCTTTTTACCGTGAACTATGCGTACCAGATCCTCCCTCATGGGAGCCATGATCGACTGAAACTCCTTCTCCCGAGGGCAGATATCGGGAACTACCTGGGCCATCTTTACGGTATCCGTAGTGGTGGAAGGTCCGGGATTAAGCAATATATTTCTCTTTATTTCCATGATTAATCTCCATACTTATAATATTTCATCAGATCTCATCGATAAGAGTGATTATATCCTTGATAGACATCAGTCTATCATCAACTTCCTTAGCTCGGTGATATCTTAAGATGTCTTCCGCAGTCTTCTGCATAGCGGGGAAGGCAGCCCTTGTCAGCTGGTTTGCATAGATTACGATATTTACTCCGTGTGCCACCAGCTCATTTTCGGTTATGGTGTTATAGCTGCTGGGTACAACAACAATGGGAGTCGTCTTATCCTTTTCCCTGAATCTGTCACAGAACTCCAGGATCTCATCAGGAGTCTTACGCCTGCTGTGGATCATGATTCCGTCCGCACCTGCCGCAACAAAAGCCTCGGCTCTCTTGAGAGCATCCTCCATTCCGCGCTCAAGTATCAGACTCTCGATCCTGGCAATGATCATGAAATCATCAGTAAGCTGAGCTTTTTTGCCCGCTCTGATCTTGGCAGAAAAGTCTTCGATATCAGCCTGAGTCTGTTCAACCTCGGTACCAAACAGGGAATTTTTCTTAAGTCCCGTCTTATCTTCTATGATCACGGCACTTACGCCCAGTCTTTCCAGTGTACGTACAGTATATACGAAATGCTCCGCAAGTCCGCCCGTATCTCCGTCGAAAATAATGGGCTTGGTGGTAACCTCTGTAATATCCTCTATGGTTCTGAATCGGCTGGTCATATCAACCAGCTCGATATCCGGCTTTCCTTTTGCGGTACTGTCACATAGACTGGAGATCCACATGGCATCGAACTGATCCAGCATGCCGTTTTCTCCCTCTACAACCGTTTTCTCCACACTAAGACCGGTAAGACCGCTGTGTGCTTCCATGGCCTTTACAATGTCTGTCATGGAAATGAGCTGTCTTAATCTTTTTCTTCTGTATTCGGGCATGGACAGCTTCTCTTTGATCTGCATGTCCACCTTCTTTACATCTTCATTGAAAGTGTAGGGAACATCGATAACCTCACCGCCATACGCAGAAACCAGTTCGATAACATGGGCACGTATGGAGCTCTCGGGGCCTTTGACCCAGTTATCCCCGTGGATCACGTAATCCGGATGAAGGGACTCTATCACATCCTCGTAAAACATATCGTTTTGGAGGATGACCGAATCGACTCCTTCTATCTCACCGTACATCTCTATTCTTTTATCCTCGGAGACAGTCGGGAATCTGTTATATCTTATGGATGCTCTGTCACTTAAGCAGCCTACGACAACTCTGCCGTACTTTTGAGCTTCATTTATGATATTAAGATGACCGGCGTGTATAACATCGGTTGCAAAACATGTATATACAGTCTTCATAGTCTTCCTCATTAAGCAAATTTACGCATACTAAATAATTATATTACTTAAATAATGCTTATTCCACAAAATATGGCACAAAATATATAAACAATTTATTCGTAAAATGTGTAATTAGATAATAAAAAAACGTTTTTTTGAAAAAAATTTCATTGTTCTGACTATTGCAGTTTGCAACTATTACGCTATACTAGACTTTGTCGGCCGCACGAGGGGTAAATTCTTGCGGTCAAAAAAGGACAAAAAATGAAAGTCATCAAAAACCTGTATTTTAAAATCTATGATTTTGTGCATGCACACAAGGAAGGTATCCCTTTTCTTGTGTACACTGTGTTTTATCTTACATGGTTTTCAATCCTGGAAAACAACGTGGTCATTCCCAAGTATGTGATCCACATCGAAGCCGATAATCACATTCCATTCTTACCGGCATTCATAATCCCTTATGAGATATGGTTCGTATATGTACTGGGATCCGTCCTGTTCTTCCTCTTCACAAGCAAGAACGATTACTGGAAGCTCTTTGTTTTCCTGGTAACGGGAATGACACTCTTCCTGATAGTCTCGACAATATGGCCCAACGGTCAGGACCTCAGACCCCACTTAAGAGGAAACGAAGGATTCTTCGAAGCATGGGTATTACATCTGTACCATACGGATACCCCCACAAATATCTGTCCCAGCATTCATGTTTATAATTCGCTCGGTGTTGAATTTGCGATATCAAGAAGCGAAAAGCTCAGAAAAAAGAAATGGATACAGATTTCAAGCTTTACTCTCTGTATCCTGATAATATGTTCAACCGTATTTCTCAAGCAGCATTCTTTATTCGATGTTGCAACCGCAATAGTTCTCGGAATACTTATGTATTACCTGATCTACTATCTCGATCTTATAACCGTATTCCGCGAATCAAGGCAAAAGAAACAGGCGGAAAAAGAATACGTCAGAAAAAACTAAATTGTGTAATGTATGCAAGTGGAGAAATGACCTTTCTCCACTTCTTTGTATTCTGTGGGATTCTTTGCCCTGCAGGCCCCAGTACAAACAGGACAACGATCTGCAAAAGGACATCCGGGAGGTGGATCCGTAACCGAAGGCACTTCATGGACAACGCTCTCAACATTATCTGAAAGTTCAGTCACAACACCCGCTTTCAACAGTTCCTTGGTATAGGGGTGTATAGGTTTTTCAAATATCTGCTCGGTGCTTCCATATTCCACAATCTGTCCGAAATAAATGATAGCTATCTTATCGCACAAATACCTTACACTGGCGATATCATGAGAAATATACAGATAACTGATCTTTTTCTCAACCTGAAGATCATGCAAAAGGTTAAGTATCTGTCCGCGTACGGATACATCTAGTGCGGATACGGGTTCATCCAGTACAAGAAGCTTGGGACCAAGTGCAAGAGCCCTGGCAATCGCAATTCTCTGTAACTGCCCTCCGGAGAATTCATGAGGATATCTATCTGCAAATTCAGCAGATAAACCAACCATTTCCAGAAGGCTCTCCGCTTTTTCCCTGCGCTCTGTAGGTGAACCTATATTATTGATGGAAAGCGGTTCCTCAAGGATTTTTCTTACTTTGAATCTCGGGTCAAATGAATCCAGCGGATTTTGAAAAACAGCCTGAACTTCCTGTCTGAATTGCTTCCAGTCTTTCCTGCCGTACTCCGAAAGAGATTTGCCCTTGTAACGTACATCTCCGGATGTGGGGGCTTCAATTCCAAGTACTACACGTGTGGTTGTGGTCTTACCGGATCCCGATTCACCAACCAGTCCCAAAGTCTGTCCTTCCTCTATGTCAAAAGATATATCCGAAAGACAAACCGCGGTCTTTTTATTTCTGAAACCGAATCCGACTTTATATTGCTGCTTTATGTTCTCTAATTCTAAAAGCTTCGATCTTTCCATTTTCTGTGGCATTACGTTCCTTCTCCTCGGCCGCTAAGATACATCTGTGGAAATGGCCTCCGTCATTATCTGCATATAATCCTGTTTCCTGCTGATGACAACGATGCGTGCAATTAGCGCAGCGGTCTGCGAATCTGCACGTTGCAGGGGGATTAAGGAGAAATGGAGGCTGACCGTTTATCGTACTTATCCTGTCAACCTTTAATGCGTGAGGATTTGCTGCTTCGAGCAAAGCTTTTGTGTAGGGATGAACAGGGTGTTCCATAATCTCATCGGTATTGCCCTCTTCCACGATCTGCCCCGCATACATAACGGCTATACGGCTGCACATCATCTGTATTACCCTGATATCATGCGAGATAAGAAGAATTGCTGCCTTGGTTTGCTTCTGTATCTTCTTAAGCAATTGCATGTACTGAAGCTGTACTGTTGCATCCAGAGCAGTGGTCGGTTCATCGGCAATTATCAACTTGGGATTTGAACCTATTGCGATACCTCCGGCAATTCTCTGAAGCATGCCTCCACTAAGTTCATGAGGATATGCCTTATAACGATCTGCCGGAATTCCAAGGAATGTAAATATCTCTTCCGCTCTTTTGCGAGCTTCCTTTTTACCGGCTCCCGTATGTCTTCTTATGGTTTCCGCAACCTGATCGCCAACCGTAAAAAGAGGATCCAGTGCACTCATGGTATTTTGCATTATCATGGCAACTTCACCTCCACGATAATCCTGAAGTTCTTTTTTACCGAAGGACATAACATCTCTTCCTTCAAAAAGAATCTGTCCTCCTCCGATCTTCGCTCCGACCTCATTATGATATTGCATGACAGAGGTAGCAGTCATACTTTTTCCGCAGCCTGATTCTCCGATTATGCCGAAACACTCGCGCTCATTAACAGTAAAGCTCACATGATCAACTACCTGAACTTTACCCTTTTCGTGCGGAAAATATGTTACGAGATCTTTTACTTCAAGTAATGCCATAACTGCCTCCTCTCCGGAATTATCCGCCGGTATTTTTCTTGGGCTCCAAGGAACGTTTTAACCATTCACCCAGAAGATTAAATGATATAACTGTGATTACGACCAATATTGTCGGAAATGTCGACTCCCACCAGGCCACATGAAATGTATCCCTGCCTTCGGTGATCATATTGCCCCATGTGGGATTGGGCGGCTGTACGCTAAGTCCCAAAAAACTCAATCCCGCTTCTGCAAGAATACTCGTTCCTATTACCTGTACCAAAAGTACAATTATCAGATTAAGTTCATTAGGGATAAGATGTGTGTATATGATCCTGTGTGATGAACCACCCATCAGTTTTGCCTGGGTTATAAAGGATGATTTTTTTAACGTCAGCGTTCTGCCTCGAATCAGTTTAGTAAACCTGGGCCATACCGAAAATGCTATAGCTATAACCACAGATAAAAATCCCTGTGGCATCAGAATTGCCAGCATCATAGCTATAAGAACATGTGGGAAAGCCATTGTCGCGTCACACAAACGCATTATCACCTTATCGGGCAAGCCTCCGAAATATCCTGCAACAACTCCCAAAAACGATCCGAAAAATCCTCCGGCAAGAACGGAACAAAGTGAAACCACAAGTGAAACCCTGCCGCCTATGATAAGTCTGCTCAAAAGATCTCTTCCGAGATAATCGGTACCGAGAAGGTGAAGAATGCTTCCTCCTTGTACAAAAAACGGGGGAAGATATTTAATACTTAAATCCACAGCCATTGGGTCCTGGCGCAGGAACAGCTGTCCCATAATTCCGTTTAATATAAACAAAAGAGCAAATATGCCTGCTATAAACGGAAATCGATTTGATTTATGTTTTTTTTCAGAACTGTGCATTACACCTGACCTCTTATCCTTGGATCTATGGCCGCATAGAGAATATCTGCAAAGAAATTCACTGAAATGACGATCAGTGTCATGATAACCACAAGTCCCTGTATCATTGCATAATCCCTGTTAATGATGGACTGATATGTAAGAAGACCTATTCCCGGCCAAGCAAACATTGTCTCGGTTATCATGGTTCCCGTAAGCTGCATCGCAAGCATCATGGAAAGCATTCCTACTACAGGTATCGAAGCATTTTTAAGAACATGCTTAAGGATCACATTATGTTCTTTCATTCCTTTAAGCTTAACCAGTTTGATATACTCCGAATCCATAATCTCCACCATGGAATTTCTTAGTACCAATGCAATATTTGTTGAAAATAAAAGACCCATGGTACAGCTGGGAAGTATATAAGAGAGCAGTCCGCTGTTTCCGGCTATGGGAAGAACTCTGAGTCTTACTCCGAATACATCGATTGCTATCATCAGCACAAAAAATCCCGGGATTGAGTGACACAGCGCAAAAAAACTTAAAAAGAATTTATTCCATACTGTCTTTCTCAGTAATGTGGAGACTATACCGAATGCAAATCCGAGTACCGTAGTGACCAGCATGATCGAAAGTGCCAGTCGAACGGTATTGGGAAAACGTGTCGCGATAGAATCCATAACCGGCTTTCTGGTCGCGTACGAATTACCCAGATTGCCATGCAACGCTTCTTTAACAAAGTAAACAAACTGCAGTGGAAGCGGCTTATCAAGCCCGAGATTTGCCATGTAGACATCTCTCATCTCATCCGTTGCATCCATCGGAATATATATATCCTCCGGACTTCCTGTTGCACGTGTGATCAAAAAGATTGCTATCACTACAATAAGAAGCGTTGCAAATGACTGTATTAATTTGTCCAATACATATTTGAACATTATCTGACCTTCCGGTTTTAGTTGCTGGTGATAGTCTTGTAATATCTTCCTGAAAAGCTTCCGAGATTATTACCGTAATCTGCAAGCCATGTTCCCACCTTGGGTGATACTCCCCAGAGCTGATCGAGATAAGCAACACCGAAGGTATATTTAAGTTCATCATCGGTAAGCTGCATCAGCTGAAGATCATATCCGTTTCTGTCCTCCAAAGTATCTGCTTCAAGACCGAGTCTGAAAATCTCATTTACACTTTCATCATTACGTATAACCGAGCATCTTCCTGTGGTGGTATAGAAGATTTCTTTGGAAAGAAGACCGTCACTGAGTGAGCAGGGTGATGAGTGAAGGAATACGGCACCGATGCCTTCCTCAGTTAGTTCAATTCCGTTTCCTCTGAGAAGCTGCATTTCAAGAGTCTCATCCAACTGATGAATCTCAACCTGAATGCCTACTGCCTGCCAGTAGCTTGCAACGAGCTCTGCAAGCTGTGCTCGGAAGTCTCCTGAAGGAACATAGAGTCTTACAACGGGCTTTTCAAATGCATCGGGATATCCGGCCTGTGCGAGTAATTCTTTTGCTTTTTCGGGATCATAAGGAGTAGCCTCCCATGAAGGATCCCAGTGCTCACCAATTTCTGATACTTTCCAATACTTTTCGGGAGATGCATATCCGTAGAAGAATGCGTTTACAATGTCTTCACGATTGATAGCATAATCAAGTGCTCTTCTGACATCCTCATTCTGAACAGCCTCGCCGGTGTTTTCCCAAGCTCCCTGTACAAGAATCGCAGTCATTCTGGTCTTCTCAAGTCTCTTAACGGTAATGTCGGGAAAGCTCTCGAGCTCGGTAAGATTATCGTAATTAAGAGAAGTGATATCGACCTCACCTGTCTTAAGAAGTGCAAGCGATGTGCTGGCTTCGGGAACATTTCGAACGATGATGGTTCTGTACTCTGGATTATCTCTCCAGTGATTTTCAACAGCCGTAAGAGTAACCGAAGTATCGGGAACAATCTCAGTTATCTGATATACACCGGTTCCGATGGGATGTTCATTGAAGTAATCCTCACCGTTTGCTTCAATGTATGCCTTGGGAAGAATACGTACGGTACCAACAGATGTAATGAAGAAAGGATATACGGACTTCAAATGAACAACAAATCCATATTCATCGGTCTTCTCGTAAGTATCTACATACTTCTGAAGGGATGCACCGTTAATAGCGTCTTCCTGCATATATCTGTCAAAAGAAAACAGTACATCGTCCGCGGTTACGGTATCACCGTTCTGGAAGGTGACATCTTTTCTGAGAGTAAATGTATAAGTAAGATGATCTGCAGATTCTTCAAAGCTTTCTGCAATCGCTCCGGTAACCTTACCGTCAACACCGGTCTCTGTAAGTCCGTCATAAACCGCACTGAGTACGTAAGTATCAAGTACCGGCATTGCTGATGCGGGATTGAAATTCTGTGTATCAAATCCTGCGCCTGCAACAACCAAAGTCTTATCATCTGCAGCTGCGCCTGCCGATGAAGTATTTCCTGATGCATTTCCGCCGGCTGCTGAGCCTGCTCCCTGACTATTTCCGCATCCGATCAGGGAAATGGCCACGGCAGCCGATAAAAGTATTCCCAAAATTCTTTTTTTCATAACAGATTCTCCTCTTTAAATCTCTAAAACTTTATATGTCTCAGGAGGCCTTTTTCTTTTCCTGTTCATATTCATCTATGGCTTCCTTAAGGTAGCTTTCATCAATCCATGAATCCACAGAAAAATCATTTTCTATGAAGCCTTCTTTGAGCAGAAAGTCCTTCTGACTGCGAATCATATCGACAAGATCATCATCAAGCGAAGGCTTAAAGCGCTCATCCCATCCTTCAGGGCGTGAGTCACGAATATGCTCATACTCTGCTCCAAACTGTCCGCCGGTTCCGAGACGGATTGCCTCATCCTGATGCGTTGTTTCCCAATCCGAAGCCTTTAAAAGCTCTTTGAGATAAGCTACGACCAGATCTCTGTTTTTCTCTGCAAAGCCTCTGTCCACGGTGATTGCCGAAGGATAGATATTATTAACATTGGAAAGATCCGAAGCTGCAATATCGATCAGGATCTTACCGTATCCTCTGCTTATTACCTGATACACAAGTGATCTGTGAGAAAAGAATGCATCGATTGTGCCTTCCTTAAGGGCCTTCATGTCTCCCATATGAGTAGGTACATAATTGTCTTCAATCTTAACCTTTTCACCGGGAGTGCCTTTAATGCCCATATATCCATGCGGTTTTTCAAGTTCCTCATCAGGATAACTGTCAACAAATGTAACTTCATCCCTGCTAATGCCGGCTGCTTCAAGTACAGTAAGATATCCTCTCAGTGCCATTGCACGCATCGGATTGACTATTGAATTATCCTTACGTGCGGGAAGTGCCAGCCTCTTACCCCTAAGATCTTCTATTGTCTTGATGTCACTGTCCGGAGCTACGATTATCGCATGAGACTGTTTTACTGCACTCAGACCTATAAGAAGTGTATCCGTTCCGTTTGAATGGCTCCAAATGGGAGGTACATTACCGCCGTCGCGGAATGCAAGCGGAGGTTTCTGAGTCATATGAAGTGAACGAAGTGAAGGATCAAGGGACTGAAGAAGAACTATTTCCGCATCCAATTTCTTATAAGCTTCCTCAAGCCATCCGGTCTGGTAGACAAGCTCACTGGCTCCGCTGACGGGGCATCTTGTGACTATCACTTCTCTTTTACTTACTTCTGCCATTTCTATATCTCCTCTCAGCTGATAGTAATCTTATCCAACTCATGTTCTGCCTCTTCGGAAAGATCCTGTCCGAGTCCCGGAAGCTCCGGAATCTCCACATATCCGTCCTTGGCATCGTATTTATATTTGCCGTAGATTGCGTTGTATTTGCTAAGATAAGTTACGTGATGTTCATGAGTTACGAAATTGGGTATAACAGCCTCCAGCTGAACCGATGCCGCATGAGCGAAAGGACCGCCGCATACATGTAATGCAACCCCTGCATGATATATATCAGCAAGATCTGCAATCTTTTTACCTTCGGTAATTCCTCCGGTGTTACACAGATCGGGCTGAACGATGGCAGTGGAATGATTCTCAAGGAAAGGAAGGAATCCCCAGCGTGCACACAAACGTTCTCCGGTAGCTATAGGAATATTGATTCTGTCTGCAACCTGTTTCATTTCTTCAGGATAATCAACCGTTACCGGCTCTTCGTAGAACCAGATATTATGCTTCTCGGTAACATTGGCGATCTGAACTGCAGCCTCAACTCCGGTAACGGCATTGTTCTCAAGGATTATCTCTCCGTCTTCACCGAGGCCTTCTCTTACCGCAGCGACTCTTTCTTCGACCTCTTCAAGCATTGCTCTCGTAAATCTGGTATAGGGTCCAACGGATGTCCAACCGCCGGTCGGAGTTGAAGGCATTCTGATGAAATTAGTCTTGATTGCGTTATAGCCTGCTTCTTTAGCAGCCTTGGCACAATTGAAATAATCATCGGCTGTGTAGAGATGTTTGTCGGTATCGGGCCATCCGAATTCGATATGACTCAGGTATACTTCGATCTTATCTCTGACCTTTCCTCCGAGAAGCTTATAGACAGGTACATTAAGCGCTTTACCTTTGATATCCCAGAGAGCGATATCTATTGCACTGTATGCCGAAACAGTAATGGGATCTCCTGTAGATATACCATGAAGTTTCTGCCAGATTTTTTCTGTGTTAAAAGGATCTTCACCTATCAGTGATTTAGAATAAAGCTTAAGAAGTGTGTGGATTGCAGGAATTCCGCGTCCGATAACTATCGTCTCACCAAAACCATAGATACCTTCATCTGTATTGATCCTGATAAAAAGCATCTGATGCTTTCCCGGAAAAAACTGACCATCCTTTGTGATGTAAATATCCGTACTTGTAATCTTCATGTTTCAGCTACCTCCGCCCAAATAACGTTCAGATGAATGCATAATCACACTCGCCTGATAGTATTCTATTAACTGACTAATGGTTTGTATAATTCCCAATGATGATATCTGGCTATAGCATTTTCTTATCACTAAAAAAAGAGCGTTGTCATGACCGATACCTGTCTTAACAACGCTCTGTCTTATATATTTATTCTTTACCAGATCTCTCCGGATTCTCCGTAAGCACCGTTTCCGCCTTCGGAACCATCACCATCATTTCCGATTCCGTAATAATTCTCGTAGAACTGCTGCTCCTCGGCTCTTTCTTCCTGTGCTTCTTCTTTCTGTTCCTGAAGATGATCCATTATATCGTCTTCTCTGGATGAATGATCCTGATCTCCGTCTTCGCCACCGTCGTCATTGTTGTTCTGATCGTCGTTTTGGTCGTCCTCGTTATCCTGATCTTCATCCTCGTCTTCATCATCATTTTCTTCTTCGTCATCATTCAGAAGTTCATCAATCTCATCCTTGAGAGTCTGAGCATCTTTATAATGACCGTCCTCATCGTCTTCGTGGGCGCATCCGTCTTCGATAAGGATAGTTCTTGCGGTAATAAGTGTCTTCTCGACCTTTCTTGCCTCGGCGGTCATCTCATCGCCTTCACACTCAAAAAACGCATCCCACTCTTCATCGGTGATCTGCTCTATCATCGCCAGGGCAAGATTCACCTTATCGGGGCATTCTTTGCCGTAAGGAATACCGGCCTCGATAGCCCTGTAATAATCCTCCTCCGCTTTCTTATAATCGCCCTCCTGATAATGGTAATTTCCGATGTTGTACCACACAACATATCCGTCGGGGAAATTGAAAGCCGAAAGAGTTTTTTCAATCCCGTAATGATATCTTCCCTTTTGTGCCTCGGCAACGAAGTAAGCATTCAGCGACCATCTTACGATCAAAAACATCCCGCATACAAACGTTACTATCGCCCCCACAAGAAGGCCGTACCAAAGGGCTCTGGGAATAGTGGGCTTAGGTTTATTTTGTTTTATTATTTTCTCTTTTTTTGCCATGTTTGCTGCGTACTTTTACGTTCTCCCTGATATCTGCGATGAGTTCAAGCAAAAGAACACCTGCCAGATAAGGAACATATTTGTAATAAGTATCCTGATAAGTAATGTAATCGAATCTTCTCTCTGTTATGGTACCGCCTGCTGCCTTTATCTTGGTGATGAGCGGTGTCAGGAGTGTGGACTTTTGTCTGTGGATATAATCAATGCCCAAAGCATCCGCTATATCCTCAAGATTATCCTCATCGATGCACGATACGGCCTTTTCAAAAGTCTGCATATCGTAGATCTCTCCGTATTCATCTCTCATTGTGCCGCCCTTTTCGGTACCGTATCCCAGAACGGCTCCTCCGTCTACCAGTTCACCCAGAACCTCATAATCAAAAGGAGTTCCGCTGGATGCGGTAACCTCTCCGTCGGAGAAAAAGAAAACGATGGTCTGTCTGTTTTCTTTTCGATCGGATGAGATAAGCATGTTCTCAAGATCGTAGTAGGGAGTATCAAGTCTGCTTCCCTGTGCGTAATATCTGTCGGGCTGCTGTATAGACTTTAAGAGCCCCAGAAGAGTATCTTCATCCTGTGTAAAAGGAGCAAGCACTACCGCTTTATTCTGGAAGGTTATGAGTCCGAAGTTTGCGCCGGAAAGGCCCTCCATGATTTCTTTGATGTCTTCTTTGGCGGTCTTGAATCTGGTGGAACCTCCGGGACCGTCTTCCGCCCACATACTCAGCGTTGTATCAAGAACAAAAAGAACGTCAAGATTGCTCAGCTGGATCTCTGCGCCGCGCTCTTCTCTCATGGGTCTGAGCGCTATGACAAAGGCAAGTCCCAATATAGCGGCTCTTCTTACAAGCGCATATGTGCTTTTTAATCTGCTTTCCCTGCTCAGTATCCATAGGATGACGGATATCAGAAGTACAACCGAAAATATCGCAATAAGAGCGGGGATAGGTATGACCGGGTTAAAAATCCTCATCTTATTTTCCCTTTAATACAGTCATGCTGATCACTGAACCCGCAAGACATATAAGTAAAGCAATGATGGCAGGAACAGGCATGTCGGTCTTCTGCTCCGTTACAATGTCATCAACAGTCATCGCCTCATGATCTCTGATCTCTTCGACAATTTCCGAAACGGTATCCTGCTGACTTTGAACATAGAGTTCTCCGCCGGTAAACTCCACCGCTTCTCTCAGTTCATTTTCGAATCCTTCGTAATCAGCGTCGTTGTACATGTAATAATGTGCATCCTCTGACGGGAAGATGGCAAATACCGTAACTTCATTTTTAGCACAAAGTTCGCTTGCTTCTTCAAGATCCGGAATTTCCTTTACGAATGAAGAATTCGCATTATCCGTTGCGAAAATAATACATCTGGTCCTCGATGAATCACCTATGGAAGGAAAACTGTAAAGGCAGGATCCGAGTCCCTCTCCTATCAGTGAGCTTCCCCTGTATGAATTGTTTACGAGGGTACCTGCTTCATAATAGTCGAGAAGCGCACAGACTTCGTAATATCTGTCCTCTTCTTCCTGGGTATCAAAATAGACATATTCGGAGTCTCCGACCATATCGTAGTATTCTTTTTGCAGGCTGAAATATTCTTTGAGTTCTTCAAGCCTCATGACCACGTAATCATAGTCATCAGTCATGGGCACATAAACAACGGAAGAAGTATTGAAGATGGTAATTCCAAATCTGTCACCTTTAAGCTCACTTACTACCTGCTCGAGGTAATCCGTGAGTTCATAGTTCAGTTCATAAAGCGAATAGGAAACGTCCATGCATAGAAAGATATCTCTTTTCTGGACACCTGTCTTGATCGTTTGTACTTTAAAAGGTCTGGCAATAAGGAAAAGCGATGCGATGATCGCAGCTATAACGAAAAATTCGTTGATGAATGCCAATATCCTGCTGCGCTTATAAATCTTGGCATATATGGGAAGGGATTTGACGATCGATGCCGCACCGGTTCTTACGCCGCCTGCATAAGGCTTCTTACTGCGGGCGGGAACCAGATGAAGAACCAACACTGCAAGGATCAGCACCGGAATTCCTATTTTAATGACTAATGGATACATTAACTCCATGTTTTCACCATCCATTTTGCCTTCTCGGCATCAGACTTAAAGTCTGCTTTAGTCTTTAATGCAAACTCGGGAGCATAACAGTTTTCGATAAGTCCGGCAAGAGAACCCAGCCCCATTTTCTTCAGTTCGGAAAGAGTAAGTGAGGTAAAATCCCTTCCCGTCATTTCCGAAACAAAGGTCCTCATGATCATACTCAGTCTCTGATAACTCTCCCTGGTATCGATGCCGGAATTACCGAGATCTGATGCAGCCTTGTCGATAGAAAGAAGTGCTTTCTGTCTGATATAGAATGACTGCGGTTTATTAACCGGCTTCGGCGCCTTTACTTTAGCTTTCTTGGGAGCCTTCTTATATACGCATATCATTGCAAATAAGCATACGGAAACCAGTAGGATAACCCCGCCGAGGATCATCCATGCAATACTCATATTCAGCTCCGGCTGCATATTAACCGAAAATTCCACTGCGTCCCCTCTCAAAAAGATTGAGCACCGTATCTACCACGTTTGCCTCTGATGCTACTCTGTCAAATACCACGCGGTTTCTAAGTGCATTCTTCTTAAAACTGCTCAAAATATTGTTTCTCTCAGCCTCTTCGGCTTTTCTAAGAGATCTGCTTCCCGCAAGAAATCTGTCCACGTATTCCTCACCGACTCTGTCATACACTCTTCCGCCTGTAAGGGATGCATCATCAACGCAGATAAAATATGCGTCATTTTTTTCAGTAAGTCTGCTGAGAGTGGAATTCCTGACGGACTTAAGTCCCGCAAGATCCGTTATGACAAATACCAAAAGGCGTCTTGTGGGGAATGATCTCAGCATGTTCATGATCAGACCGTCAATGTCTGTTGCGGGGTTATCGAAAATAGAAGCCCCGTATGAGCGAAGGAGTTCCTCCACACATATTCCGCCGGATCTGAAAGGAGTATTTACGATACCGCCGCTTCCGGAACAGGCAAATCCCACATCAGATCCCTGTCTGCCAAGGAGATATCCGATAACTCCCAGTGACATCAAAGCGATATTTGCCTTGGATTCACCAAGCGAAGTATCGGCATCCATCTTGGCGCCGGTATCTCCTATTATGAGCACGCTGTGTTTTTTTTCTGCAATGTATCTTCTGACCAGCAGTCTGTCGTTTCTGGAAGAAGCCTTCCAGTCTATTGACGTGATGTCATCACCCTGGGAATATTCCTTGAGATCCTGGAATTCATGGCTTTTCCCGAGGTAAACCGAATTATACCCCCCGTCAAGGATATTGGTCGTCTTACGGGAGGTATAAAGCACTGCGTCTTTACTTATCCTGGCCAGATATTCGTAATCTATTTCCATATCAAGGTGTCTTTAATCTCTGAGTGATCGCATCAATGATCATTTCCACGCTGACCTTATCGGCTATGGCGGAATAGTTAAGTGCTATGCGGTGACGAAGTACAAGATGAGCCATCTGCTTGACATCATCGGGTACTACATAGGTTCTGCCGTTAAGAAGTGCGGTAGCCTTTGCGGTACGCATGAATGCAATAGATGCTCTCGGGCTGGCTCCCATCTTGATGTATCCCGCCATCTGAGGTCCCAGAAGTCTCTCGGGTGTTCTTGTAGCGGTTACGATCGCCGAAATATACCACTTGATGCTCTCATCTACATAGACCTTCTCGGTGATCTGCTGAAGCTTATCGATATCCTTGATGGTCATTACAGGGGGCTTTTTCTCAAAAGCATGATTTTCAATCCTGTTAAGGACTTCAACTTCCTCAGCCGCGATGGGATAAGAAATAACTTCCTTGATCATAAATCTGTCGGTCTGAGCCTCTGAAAGAGGATAAGTTCCCTCCTGCTCGATAGGGTTCTGGGTTGCGATTACGATGAAGACATCCTCAGGCATATTGTAGGATTCGGTACCGATGGTAACCTGATGCTCCTGCATGGCTTCCAGCATTGCCGATTGAGTCTTGGCAGAGGATCTGTTAACCTCGTCCAAAAGTACGAAATTGGCGAATACCGGTCCGAAGACAGTATCAAACTTGGATGTCTGTCTGTTATAGATCTGTGTTCCGATAATGTCACTGGGAAGAAGATCCGGGGTACACTGGATTCTCGAGAACTGACCGTCTACCGCCTCGGCGATGGCTTTTGCCGCCGTGGTCTTTGCCAGACCGGGAACCGACTCGATAAGAACATGGCCGTCTGCGAGGATGGCCGTAAGAAGCGATGCCTCAAGAGTCTTCTGTCCTACTACCACGCTCTCGAAATAAGCGGATAATTTACCGATCATCTCACGGCTGTACTCAAACTCTTCCTGGGACACCTTTGACTGATTTGTATCGTAAGACATTTTCAATTCCCCTTCAGAAAAAATAATAATAAAAGTATTTTACTATAAATTTATAAATAGTTCAAAATTTCAGATGACAATGGGGACGTACCCCTTTGTCAGGAAGAACTCCCTGACGAAGGGGTACGTCCCCACTGTCATCATTATAACCCGTTTAAAACTCTTTTTTCTTCATGATCCTTATGCTGATCACCATCGATATCGATATTATCACCACGCAGAAGGCATACAACACCGCTATCACCGTGATCGGGGATAAAGTATCGGCCTTTGCAGCCATTGCTTCAAAATCCACGCCGAAATTGGTCTGTACGAACTCCAGTACACTCTTTCCCGCAAGCATTATCAGGATGATGATACCGCATATTACGAAAAGAACGATCTTGCTTTTCTCCGATGAAAACTTAAACTCCACGGGAATCATGATCGAAGTGATTATGAAAAAAACCGGAAGTATCATAAAATCCTCAAGGACTATATCCGATACGACAAACGGAGTTTTCTGTATAAAAAGCGAAATAAACTGTACAAATATCGCCACCACCCAGGCTGAGAACAAACCGATAACCGAAAAGATATACTTGGCTACGGCATAGTCACCTTGGCTGACAGGCATGGTCATCAGAAATCCGACACCATTCTCATGATTGTCATATGCTATCGTTGAAATCACCAGCATCATGGCGATCATCGGAAAATAAGACACTATAAAGCTGCTGTCCATAGTAAAGCCGAGCATGATCGATACAAAAAAGTATAGTATCAGCAGCTTTTTTTGTCCCATTATTATTCTACAGTCTTTTATCAATAAACCTTTCATCACTTATTACCTCCCACCATCAGGACGATAATGTCGTCAATATGTGCGTTTTCAATAACTGCCTTAGGATAATTTTCCGCATAGAACTGTTTCTCGGATGTAAGGCATGTATAACTGTAGCTGTCTTTCTTCGAAGCAAGAATATACTTCTTGTCGAGAGTCTGATAATCGTCTTCTCCAACCTTGATCAGTCCGTATTTTCCCAGAAGAACATCCGTGTCCTCATGAAGGATAACCTTTCCGTTATCGATCATGTAGATGTCATCGCAAAGTCCTTCAAGATCCGATGAGATGTGGGAACTGATGATAACACTTCTCTCGGGGTCTTCACCCAGATAATCCCTGATCATCTGAAGAACATCATTTCTGGCGATCACATCCAGTCCGGCGGTAGGCTCATCAAGGATCAGAAGCGATGCCTTATGACTCATTGCGGTAAGTACTCTCAGCTTTGCTTTCATACCGCTTGAAAAATCCTTAATCTGCTTGTCGAGAGGAAGGCTTTGGGATTTACACTTCTCTCTGAAACCCTTCTCATCAAAATTCTTGTAAAAGCCCCTGAGAATATGGATGACATCATTTACGGTAAGCACCATCGTAAAACCCGCTTCCGAAAAAGCAACACCTATATCCTTCTTATCTTCACCGGTAAAATCCTTGGGATTTTTTCCCAATACTTCTATATCACCTCCGTCGACTCTTATAAGTCCCAGAATGGCTTTTAACGTGGTAGTCTTACCGGCACCGTTTTTACCGATGATACCTGTAACTCTTCCGTCGGGTATTTCCATTGAAACGTCTAATTTAAAATCCTTATAATTCTTTTGAATATTCTTTAAACTGATCATAATGATCACCTTTCTGCCAAGTCGCATTCGTGAAAAACGGTTACTGCGGATCTTCAAGTATGATCTCTATCATCTCCCTGATCTCATCATCGGTGAGACCTACGGATCTTGCTTTATTGACGGAGGATGCAAAATCGTCCTCAACAGCTTTCTTTCTGGCCTCGATAGCAAGCTGTCTGTCCGTTTCCGCTACATAACTTCCTTTTCCGTGAACCGTTACAGTGAACCCTTCTTCCTCAAGTTTGTCATATGCCTTC
Source organism: Lachnospiraceae bacterium (assembly GCA_017962825.1). Taxonomy (GTDB): domain Bacteria; phylum Bacillota; class Clostridia; order Lachnospirales; family Lachnospiraceae; genus AC2028. Next base: position 42,069 of record JAGCUO010000081.1, read on the forward strand.
TTGACGGTCAGAGCACTGATCTTTAATTCTCCGGCGAGATTCCTTACCGAGGGGAGCGCTTCCCCCTCTTTAAGGGTGCCGTCTATGATCTCCTGCTTGATCTGATCCATGAGCTGCTCGTAAACAGGGACCATTGAAGTGTTGTTAATGATGATCTTCATTATTTATCTCCTTCACGATAAACAGCATATAACAGTTTATAACTGTTGTCAACTGTTATATGCTGTTTATTCGAAAAAATTTTATGACAATAGGGACGTACCCCGCTGTCAGGTTTTTTACCTGACAGCGGGGTACGTCCCTATTGTCTTCACGGCGTTTCGATACCGATCTTGCTCAGCAGCATCACACCCATGTTGTACATCATCTTATACGCTTTATCCTTGGATAATTTGTAATTATCCGTCATCATCATAAGCGCAAGTCCGTGGGTGTATATTACAGTATCCCTGACGGTTTCGCTCAGAAGTTTAGGAGAAACATCGTACTCCTTGGACAGAAGTTTGAATGCATGCTCGTCAAATTGGAATTCAAAAATGCTTCGCCCCTCATATGGGTCTTCTCCGATCGTTTCCATTGGATCGTCCACACTTGTGAATCTGAATACATGCGGATGATCGCAGGCGGCGGAAAGATACATCTTACCGGATATAAAGAACGCTTCGATCGCATTCTTCCCTTTCATGGCTTCTGCCATGAGACCGAATAGCTTATGCCCCGCATACCTCATCAGTTCTTTTTTCAGATCCGTCATGCTTCCGAACTGCCAGGAAATCGGCTGCGTCGAACATCCCAGAGAAGCTGCTATGGGCTTGATGCCCACTGCTCCTATGCCCGACTCATCCAGAATCTCATATGCTGCTTCCAATATCATTTCTTTGGTGATTTTCGTTTTTCTGCCCATGCGTTTATCCTTAGGTGTAAGGTTTGTAATCCAGCGGTTTCGTACATCCCAGGCTTTCCGCGTCTCTCATAAAGCTTTTTCTGACCGCGGTCCTGAAAAAGAAACCGACCATTAATCTTACGGGAGCAGGGAATATTTCGGGGCCTGTAAATGCCTTACACTTATCGGAATTGAAATTGCCGTTTGCGGAAAACTCTCTTCCCATCTCTCCGTAGGGACTTGTAGCCTTTACTCTGTTTTCGTCATTCAGAAATCTTATCTCAAAATTCCCGCCCTTGCAAAGCGTTCCGCCATATTCGCATCCGAGACGGCCGGCAAGCCTTTCAAGATAGGCTTCTCCGCATCTTAACTGAACTCCTTCCGCAAATCCGCTCTGAAGTATAAACGACATCTTCGCACCGCCTGTTTTGGGAGTCAATGTTTCCAAAAACTCCATCAAAAGTCCGGGAATGCATTCTACATAAAGGGGAAGAGCGATCAGGATATTATCACTTTCATCATATGCCTTGCGTATATTATCCCAAGACTTTTTATCTGATATTTCGTACAGATCGAAGGTATCGCCCTTTTCACACATACCTTTTGTAAACTCACTAAGGATCTTGTCGGTATTACTGTATTTCTTGATCCTGGGGCTTCCGTTTATTATCAGCACATGCATGATACAGCCTCCTTTATCTCACCGGCACCGAATACTCCGAGGGATTCGCTCTCCAGATTAAGCGCCGCTCTTTCAACCCATCTTTCCAGAAATTCCTTATCCGCATCACCCATGCAGATCAAACCCACATCCGCATTTTTCCTGTATCTGGATATATGTCTCATCTGACCGCCCGCAAACTTAAGATTCATCGTAAGTACCGGAAGAATCCTGTCAAAAACATTCTTTCCCTTGTGATCGATAAATCCCAGCGCAGTATCCGATATCACCCAGTACTGATCCGCATGAATGAGCTTCTTTAAAATGATCTCATAATCATCTTTTACAGAACACTCTCCCGGAGTCTTAAGCCAGCAATAATTACATCCTATGCAGTGGCTTATCTTAAGTGAACCGGCTTCAACTATATCAACTTCTATTTTACCTGCCTCGGCCTGCTTACGTAATTCTTCCGTAACCGATGTATCCGAAGTCGTGTTGACTACAAGGATCATGATTTTCCTCCTACACTTTTGTTATAATATAAATGCGTTTATATAAACATGTTTATATTATATCGTCTCAGATTGTTTGTCAACACATAAAAACACCCTCTTTACCGTTCATCCGGTAAAGAGGATGCATTTTCATCCGTCCCTGTAAGTATTATCACTTGTCTTATTTTATCCCGCTTCCGGTCCATGTCAGGAATGTTTTATATCCAAGCTTGGAATACCATTTTGTTTCATAGGTATAATGAATATAGCTGTAGTCATACGACTCTTCCCTAAGTATCTTCGTTACGTTTTTCACCATGGTAAGTCCTATACCCCTGTCACGGTATTTCGGCAGCGTTCCGACACATCCCGGTCCGCCTATCCTGCAATTCTTACCATCCATAATATGCTCGCCGAAATCCTGTATCATGCAAAAAGATGCAATCTTACCGTCAACATATCCGCAATAGATCCGTGCGCTTTCGTTAAAAAACTCCACCCAGTGGGGAACTACTTTTGCGACCGCTTCCTTTAAATCTTTCATATCACCGTCATAGAGGCTGAATGTTACATTCCCGCTTAATTCCTTCTCATAAACATTTGTATCAAAACCCTTAAGTTCCAGAAGCATCTCGGATGCAGGCTCACTATCCGGGACATTTTTTACATAATCCCGTTCAAAATATCCGGGATGCATTTCGTTAAAAAGTTTAGCGTATTGTTCTTTGGTCATAAAATTCTCCTTAATCGTCACACTCCCTGTTTATTCGGGAATAGGATTTATATATATTGGCAAAGGTTTCCTGTATTACCGGAATCGAAACGAACTCCTCTACCGTAATATCGCCTTCTCCTGTCAGTATTTTCCCGTCAGTTTCATTAAGATGAGTGATAAAAAGCGATGCTTTGGTCTTTTCTATACCGCATTCATCCAGATCTTCCAAAACAGGACGGACAAACTCCTCCGCTCCCGGGTGCTTTGCATATCTGATATCACCCTGCCATGGGTTATGTACATTTGTTATATCAGGGGTTGTGATCCCTATTTCCGCCGGAGTACATTCATAGGGCAAATGTCCTGCTCCGTGCCTTGTTACATAGCTTCTTGTAATATAAACAGCTTCACTCAGTTCAAGGCCGTACTTTTTTAATATCCTGCAGGGATTATATAGTCCCGTTCTGGATGCGGTAACATGGGGAGCATACTCTTCATTTTCGGAATCAAGCAAAAGCCCCTGGCCTGTTTCAAACAGCACCTGCTGTCTGCTGGTTAATAGCCCTGACACGTCTCCGCAGATGCTGACATTTTTTTCCGCATTCTTTTGAGCCTCAATGATCCAATTACTCAAAACATCGGATGCCCCCAGCATGTCATACAATTCCTGCGCTTCCGAAGATAAGCTCTTTCCGTCTATTCCAAGGTGAGAAAGCCTAAGCCTCGTATAACCTTCCCGTAACTCCAAAAGTTTTTTTAGAAGGTCTTCTTCGCCCGTTCCAAGCACTTCTTCCACCGTGATGCCGAAGCCCGCCCCGGTTCTCAGGTCGCATTCATTAATGCCCATTCCGCAGCTTCCGTGTCTCTTATCACCCCGTGACATTTCAAGCAGCATGTTTATCAGAATGTCATCTATTATCGTCACACATGTTCCGGGGTCACAGTATATCTTAGGACAGATCCCGGTCAGGGTATTAAACTCCTCCACCTCTTCGCCCAGCTTATACAGATCGGGGTAATAAGAATCAGCCCAAAATGTATCCGCCATGCGAAAAGAGCCCGCCGACAACTGGTGGAAAACAAACCTTTTGCCCGGTGTTTCCACTGTATGCCCGGCCTGGGCTCCTCCGTTATGCTTTATTACGAGAGTACCGGGAGACTTGCTACAGAAATAATCCGTTGCAAGTCCCTTTCCCTCATCTCCGAATCCTTTACCGATCACTGCACGGATATTCATGATCAGAAGAAAAGTCCCTTCTTTTTACTCTTGATGGTAAGTTCGCTGAGCGCTCTCTTTACAACGGGAAGTTTTTCCTCCGGCCACTGCTTAAGAGTTTCCTCAAATTCCATTCCCTCCGTCATCTGAATGGTACTGATAACTATCTCGGGGATGCAATCTATTTCATCGGTTCTGATAACCATGGTGTGTCCGGGAAGGAAGCTTACGATGTTCTTTGCTTTAGCAAAACCATTATCAAGGAAAAGATGGAATATCTCAAACTTCTCCTCTGCGGCCTTTACTATATCGCCGACTTTCATATTTACTTTTTCACCGAATACTCTCTCGTAAAGTTCGGGGAGATTGCCGGGCTCACCTTCTTTTCGGCAGTCCGCATGGTCACCTATAGTGAAAATATAACCTTTCTTCTTTCTCTTTTCATAGCTGTCGAGAGATGTATGCTTTGCTGCAAAGTACCAAAGAAGGTTTGGTACAACTCTTCCGCTTCCGGCATTTTCAAGCCACAGATCAAGGAGCTGCTCTGCAATCCTGATATCCGATTCGAACTGGGTAACCTGAAGAGGCGATCTGTCGTCCACATCACCGTAAGCTGCAAACATAAGAGCGGGATCTTTGACCGCATTGGTAGAATACAGCTTCATCATGGTCTCGTTGAGAGATTCCTGTGCAACCATCTTTGCAAGATATCCCATGGAACCTGTAACATCAAGTCCGAGAATGATGGGAAGTGACTCGGGATGATCCTCGGAGTCTCTCGCTTCTCTGGTCTGTATAAACTTCGGATCGAATCTCTGATCGCAGGAAGTACTTTTAAATATTTCAGTTTCACTTTGAGCACTTGCGATATTTCTGCTGTTTCTAAGCTTATTCCAATCCGCTGCGGTATAACTTCCTCTGCCCATCTTATCCTCCTTAAATCAAAAGTTCACATTCATCTGTGCAAAACGTCTTCCGCCGAATCCGTTCTCAATTACTTTGTCCCATTTCTCAAAATCGTCGTACGCATCCTGAGATACTCCGCCCTCCAAAAACTTTATCATTTCTTTCGGAGCTTCATCCTTATGTATTCCGAGTATCTTAACGGCAGTCTGCCTCAGCGCCTTAAGATCCGGATTCCCGAATGCAGTATTCACTGCTCTGATCTTAGTTGCGCTCCACCAGTGTCCCATGAGAACCGCGTGATGGTTGAAAGGATTTATCCATACGGCTTCTTCGGATATTCCGCCATGTATCATATCGCTGTAATTTAATACGCAGCAGATATTTTCAAGTCTTGAGACGATCCATGCTACATGCTCGGGCTTTAAGCTTCCGAACATGGGAAGCGGAAACAGATTATCGGTTCTTGCAAAAGCAAGCATCACACCGCCGCCTTTAAGATCATATCTTCCGTTCAGTCTGGGAAAACATTCATGAAGCCCCTTAACATCCGCAGGCGGAATGGTAAGCTGCTGTATTCCCGAAAGCATCTTATCCGCAAGGCTATTGTCGCCCGATCCAAAAACAAATATCGAATTTTTCTTGGTCAGATATACATCGGCATCTCCATCCACATATGAATAGAGATATCTGACGGATATCATCTCACCGTCATTCGTTTCAAATTGTGTTTCTTCGGCGCTGTCCCACAGATAATCCTCAGTCTTCTTACCTTCTGCTTTTTCATCATGGATCCCGCGAAGGTAATTCAGCATCTGTTTTCTGAATTCCCTGTACCCGAGCAGTTCCTTATCTTCAAAAAAAGACTTGCCGCCGCAGTATTCGCAAACAAGTGCGCCACTGCTGTCAACGGACATTTCACCGCCGCAGTTTTTGCATTTGAAACTGATCATGATCTATGCCTCCGCATTATTTAAGATCAATAAACCACCGTAGATCTGGGATCCAAAACTCTGCTGTCATCCCTATAATCATATTCCGCACCGGGACGAATATCAACATGCTCATAGTAATACTCAGTATAGCCGGACAATACTCCGTCCACAAATCGATGGGAACTTAATATATCCCCGTCCGCGTCATATTGATTAACCGTCACAACTCCTCGAAGCGTTGCATCGGATCCGTCACCGTAAGCCTCATCAGACAACCATCTCTGAGTGGATATGGTCTCTTTAAACAAATATCCCTCATCGGAATATTCATACTCTGTTACGGTTCTGTCTCTGAAAGTATAGATATATTCTATAACTCTTCCCTTTTCATCATAGGAATACTCTTCTGAGGATAATATACTGCCATCTGATACGTCGTAAGATATTTGTGAGATCACATTTCCGGCATCATCATGATCCAGAACCGTCCTGTAGCGAAGAGCACCCGATTCACCGTATTCCTCCAACGTAGTTGTATTTCCCTCTTTGATGATCTCCGTCCTGCTGACTATACGTGCGATCCCGTCAGCTCCGAATATCGTGCGCTGTATCATGTTGCCATCAGGATCATACAGATCTTCATAGCGAAAAGTTACGCTTCCGCTCTCATCATGATCGGTCTCTTTCTCTTTGTACAGCTTACCTGACTCATCATATTCATATTCCACTGTATAGTATGTATCCCCATAATATGCTTCTTTGAAAACCGGGGATCCGTTTTCGTCAAATTCTGTGTGAGAACGTATCTTACCGAATTCGTATATTGTTTCGCTCGTTAAATTTCCGTTCTTATCATATTCGGCTTCGGACAGGGGATTGTCTCTGTAGTCACGTACGGATTCTGTATAGCTTCCCGAAGGATCATAAACAAGATCACCGGTAGTATTAATGTATCCGTTTCTGTACTCACACTCTTTTACAAGATTACCGTCACTATCGTATTCATAAGAATACTCTGTAAAATAGCTCAAACCGCCGTCTGAATAATAACCGCAGACACCCGTAAGAAGCTTTGGATCATCCTTTGCAAAAGGATTACTTAAACCGCATGCCGCAAGGTTTACCGTGATTGCCAATATGATAAGTACACAGAGCAGTTTTTTCATAATGCCTCCTTCGGAAAAACATTTGAAGCCTTCAAATCTATTGACGAAAAACACTTACCGGGCGTCACACATCCTATTTTAACATAATCGAAAAAAATAAGAGTCAGAGGCTGAATTCTCTGACTCTATGTGCCGTATTATAGTTTTATGAGCTAGGCCGTAACATCTCTCAGAATCTGAGCCAATTGAACCTGCTTGGGGAAAAGACCGTATAATCCACCCGTATGGATAAACAGGATATTTTCATATCCGTCAAATGTTCCCTTCAGAATCTCATTATATAGTCCGTAGAAAGCTTTTCCGGTATAAACAGGATCGAGTATTATTCCTTCCTTGGAGGCGATGTCTGATATAAACTTAAGCTCATCATCCTTGGAGATCGCATACCCGAGGCCTTTGTAGCCGTCGATAAAAGTAAGATCTTCCGTCTCAAATTCCTCACCGAGGATAAGTCCGGTTTCACCGATGATATTTTTGCTCACCTTCTCAAAATAATCCTTGTTGTCGCATACGGTGATACCGACTATTTTCTTATCAAGTCCGTATATCCGGTTTCCGAGATACAATCCGCTGTAGGTTCCGCCGGATCCGGCCGCGCATACTATTAAGTCAAATTTTGTACCGATCTCTTTTTCCTGCTCGGCAATTTCTTTGATGGCACCGATGTATCCGAGATTTCCTATTCCGTTGGAGGCTCCCACCGGAATAATGTAGGGATTATGGCCGGATGATCTGTAATCTTCCGCAATCTCCTCCATTTTGGTCTGAAGGCTTATACACTCTTTCTTCTCATCAAGGATGGTCACCTTGGCGCCAAGAATCAGATCAAGAAGGTAATTACCTTCGATCACGGCATCTTTATGTCCGCTTAAAACAAGGTGGGATCTGATACCAAGACGAGCAGCTACAGCCGCCGTTGATCTTGCATGATTGGACTGAATCCCGCCTGCAGTGATCACAACATCCGCCTTTTTATCCAGTGCTTCGTAAAAAGAATACTCCAGCTTTCTGATCTTATTTCCGGATGTTTCAACACCTGTAAGATCGTCCCTTTTGATCCATATGTTTTTACCTGTTTCACCCGAAATCACTTCGAGTTTTTGCATGGGTGTCGGCAGATGGGCAAGATTTAATTTTCCGATTTTTTCAGTTTTATCGATAATACTCATATAAAAGTGTCAATATCCGTAATTTGCTTCAATGACAATATCTTCGAATGTCACGGCGCGTACTTCTCCGGGACCTTCGGGTGATGAAGGTTCATACTGGATCTTATAGCCGTCTTCTTTAAATCTCTTGATGATATCATTCAGCTCTTCCCTTGTATCGATCTTAAAGCAGACATGTGCAAGTCCGCTGCGGTTGGGATCTTTGGGAGAGTCAACTATCTCAGGCTTTGTCATAAGTTCAAGCCACGCCTGACCGTCAAATTCCAAGATATATGAATAATACCCTTTATCCGGATTATCAAAAGTTTTAAGGACCTTTGCACCGAAATAGCTTTCAAAAAATTTCTTTGCTCCTTCGAGGTCTTTGACAAATACACCTACATTTTTAAGATACATATTCGCTCCTTTCAGAGTTGCGGTTTATTTTTTCAGGAATTCCGACTGCACGTGAAGGATATCATTGAAATAGTTATTCGCTATCATGAACATTCCCATTGTAGTCAGAACTATAAGTCCTTCTTCGCCGAGATGTGCTTTAAGTCTGACAAAGAGATCATTCGGAACATTCTTCCTGTCCTTTACGATAGCTCTCGCATATTCGATAACCAGTTCTTCCTCCGGTGTATATTCCACATGATCGATGTCTATACCCAAAGATTCATAATATTTTCTGTAATATGTGGTACAGACAAGACAATCGTTTTCAACGGATATTGCATACTCAAAAAGTGCCGCAGCTCTGGGAGTTATGAACTTCTTTAACTCCGCGCTCATCTCATATGATTTTCCTTCAAGAGCCCAAAATGCAGGGACATTGTGAAGAAGTGTTCTCTTTTCATTTGTAATAGTGTGTCCGTCCTCAAGATGCTTTTTTACTGCCTCTTTAACTTCTTCCGAAGCATTATCTATATCCACCAAACTGATAACTGACATATAGCCTCCTTATCGACTGTCAGATCCCGCTTCCTTCATATTCATTCTTGGAAGCCCAAACAGACGACTTTTGTATGAATTCTCTGGTTCGCTGAGTTTTGGGATTACTGAAAAATTCCTCAGCGGTATTTTCTTCGACGATCTCGCCGTCTTCCATGAACACCACTCTGTTTGCCACTTTTCTGGCAAATTCCATTTCATGGGTTACTACGATCATGGTAATTCCGTCATCAGCAAGTTGCTTGATAACATTAAGGACTTCTCCGGTTAGTTCCGGATCCAGTGCGGATGTGGGCTCATCGAAAAAGATGACATCGGGGTTAGTTGCAAGCGCTCTTGCGATCGCCACTCTCTGCTGCTGTCCGCCCGATAATTTTGAGGGATAGAAATCGACCCTGTCGGCAAGTCCGACTCTTGCAAGAAGCGTTCTACCTATCTCTTCCGCTTCCTTTTTATCCATCTTGCGTGCAACGGTAAGACCTAAAGTGACATTTCCCAAAGCAGTCTTATTTCCGTAGAGATTAAAATTCTGGAAAACAAAACCGACTCTGCTCCTGTATTTTCTCAAGTCTTTACCGGATATTTTAGCAAGGTCGTATTTTTCTCCGTCCATTATCAAAGTTCCGCTGTCCGCTTTTGTCAGATATCCGGCGCTTCGTAAAAGAGTGGTCTTACCGGAGCCGCTCGGTCCGAGAATTGCAACTACATCGCCCTTATTAACCTTAAGGCTGACATTCTTGAGAACTTTGGTTTCTCCGAATGCTTTATTTACATTTTGAAATTCCAGCATCTCATCTCCTCTTTTCCAGCGCCTTCTCCGCTTTTCCCTGAATGATCGTAAGTACCGAGCAGAAGATCAGATAAATAAGTCCCGCTTCAAGATACAACCAGAAATAATCATATGTTCTGGCAGCGATCCTTTGGGCCGTTGCAAGTATCTCTACAAGAGCGACACTGTATGCAAGGGAGGTATCTTTGACAAGTCCGATTATGGAATTGGAAAGAGGCGGAAATGCGGTGCGTAGTGCCTGAGGGATTATGACATGGATCATAGCCTGCCAAAAGGTAAGCCCGTCACAATAGCACGCTTCAAGCTGTCCCACGGGAACCGATTGAATGGCTGCTCTTACGGTTTCCGAGCAATAGGCTCCGACACTGAGTGACATTACAAGCCATGCGCTTGCAAATGAATTGAGTCTGATACCTATGCTCGGTAATCCGAAGTAAACGATAAAGAGCTGGACGATCATAGGTGTGCATCTGATGATCCATACGTACACTCTTACAAGTCTTCTGAGAACGGGAACTTTTGCAATCTGCGCAAGTGCCACCAGCAGAGCTATCACCAAGCCTGTGGAAAATGATGTTATGGTAAGGGGCAACGATACTTTAAGTCCCGCCAAAAACAGCTTTCCGAAACTTTCTATTAATTCTGTTAGGATTCTTTCATTCATAAAGACCGTCCGTATCTGATAATATTGTGAACTTCATCAGCCCTTTGTAGTATCCACTCCGAAATACTTGATGGCAAGTTCGGAAAGAGTTCCGTCTTCGGCAGCAGCCTGAAGTGCCTCGTTGATGATCTCAACAAGCTGCTCGTTGCCCTTTACAACGGGGATATAAGCATTGGGCTCGGGATCACTTGTGATCACCACTTTAAGAACCTCTCTGTCTTCGGGATGCTGATTAAGATAGTCTTCAAAACCAACTACGGTACCGAAGGTCAGATCCGCACGTCCGTTCTTTACTTCACTTACGGCCTGAGCAGCCTCTCCCACTTCATCAAGGATTGCTCCGTTATCCTCGGCATATTTTCCGATGGAACTGGTGGGGTCGTTAGCTGCAATCCTTCCCTCTGCATCCTCAAGAGTATTGAGGTCATCATTATCGGCAAGGGTAAGATATGCGTACTGTGAATAATTGTAAGGAACGGAGAAATCGTATTTGACCGCTCTTTCCTCGTTATATGAAACTCCGTTGATGACTACATCGATCTGTCCCGCATCCAGTGATGCAAACATTGAACTCCAAACGGTTTCGGAATACTGAATATCGACTCCGATATAATCTGCGATGTACTTGGCAACTTCAACATCGTATCCGACCAGATTATCGTCTGCATCATGGAAGGTATAAGGGCTCCAGGTTCCTTCGGTTCCGACGATCAAATAACCGCGTTCCTTGATCTCCTTAAGAAGTCCGGTAGCTTCCTCTGCATCTGCCGTGCTTTCGCCCTCACCTGCATTTTCCTGACCTGCAGATACGGTTTCGGGTGCTGCGCTTTGCTGAGGCGCATTCTGCGCGGAAGTATTTCCGCATCCTGCAAGAAGTGCTGCCGAAAGAGCACCTGCTGCAGATAAACTGACTATTTTTCTGATCACATTGTTTTTCATAATATTTCCTCCTGGGTTTTAAAACTGTAATCATTATCCCAAAGGATATTTAGGCTGTATAATACGCATAATCAATCACATACTATAAAAAAAAGTTATAACAAAAGGAGCTGTACCGCCCTTCGGACGATACAGCTCCTGTATTTCGATTCGGTATTTACTTTAACATGATCCTTTTTGATATGACAGTTTACGCCGAAACAGCCTCTCCGTTCACATCAGTTGAACTTAAAGATCTTTTGTGCGATCTTATAGCACTCAACGGATACTTTGCGTCCTCCTCTTCCGGGAAGATTCATGGCATTTCCGGGAAGGCCGCCTCTAAGGTAAGCCCACAGATGCTTATCACGGCTCTTGATATAGGTCCACAGCTTCTGCTTCTCTTCAAGACTGTCTTCGGTATTTTTCTTGATAAGGAGTATAGAAGAGATAGTGGTGATGATCTCCAGGTAATTCCTCATATACTTATATCTCTTCTTGTCCCTGAGAGCTTTGGCCTTATTATCAACCAGATAATCGATCATCAGATAATTAACCCTGAGCTGCTGATCGATCCTGGAGATCATGATCTCTTCGTTTACGGACTGATCCTCGCGTCCGATGTAATACCTGTAGAAATTAACATCCAGATAATACATCTTCTCAACATGAAGAAGAGGTTCATAAACATAGAGATTATCTACATAGAATGTGTGCTCGGGAAGAACCATTCCGGAATCTCTGAGGATCTGAGTCCTGTAGATTGCAGAATGCATCAGGATGTAATGTCCCTTTGAAAAATGATGACAGTCACTCCAGGTAAAGATCTGGTCCTGAGGGAACATTCTGTGGAAATGGATTACTTTCTTTCTCTTCTCTCCGTCCTTCTCATAAACATAGTTGCTGATGAGAAGGTCTAGCTTTTCACCGCACATGACCAGCTCTTTGAGCTTTCCGAGGATCTTTGCATATGCGGACTTCTTAACCCAGTCATCAGAATCAACGACCTTAAAAAAGAGTCCGGTCGCATTCTGGATGCCTGTATTTACCGCGCCGCCGTGTCCCTTGTTGGGCTGGTCAATGGCGCGGACTATTCCGGGATACTTTGCCTCATATTCTTTGGCAATCTCAAGTGTGTTGTCCTTGGTAGATCCGTCATTTACTACCAGGATTTCGACATCATCCCCACCGGGCAAAAGCGATTCGATCGCTTTTCTCATATAAGCCGCGGAATTATAACAGGGAATGGTTATCGTCAAAAGCTTCATAACGTAAATCTTGGCCCCGAAGGGTCATCTCCTTATAATAATTGTGCGAAATCAATTCTAAATCTTTATCCCGAAAAAGTACAGTAAAACCCGTCAGCAGGGCTAACCGTCAGCCCCAAGTTTACCGCCTTTATAGGGAACTCTGGCGGAAGGAACCTCCTCCGATGCGGGATCCGTATGTACGGACTGGTCATCAAAAAAGATCTGGGCACCGAATGCCTTAAGTATCTCTTTTTTCTCAACACCACCGAGGAAAAACGCCTCATCGAGTCTGACGTTCCAGCTCCTGAGAGTTTTGATGACTCTTTCATGAGCAGGTGCACTTCTTGCGGTAACAAGAGCGGTACGGATGGGACATTCTTCACCGTATATGCTCCGGATCTGGGTCAGTTTCTTCAGGAAACTTGCAAAAGGACCTTCCGCAAGAGGATTATCCGCGTTGATCTCTTCATTTTCTTCGAAGGCTTTAAGACCCTTCTCTTTGTAAATCACCTCAGATGCATCATCAAATAAAACCGCATCTCCGTCGAAGGCTATCCTGATGGAACCGTCGGTTGCACCGGGGTATGTATGATCGGTAATGATCATGCCGGCAGCGATACCGCTGTTTATGGCATTCTGAACATCATCCTCATATGCCGAGAGGAAAAGATCCGTCTTAAACGCTTTCAGATAGGGAGAAAGCGAGGATCCGCTGGCAAGCACGGCTCTGGTTATCTTAAGACCGTAATGCTTGATGGAATTAAAAACCCTGAGTGAAGTATTCGTAGAATTTCTGGACATAATGATAACCTCTACAAGAGGGTTATCGGGATCTTTATCATTCAACGAAAGAAGGCTCTTGATAAGTGAAAAACCCGGACCGGGTTCAAGAATATCTTTCTCATGCTCGAACTGATAAGACTGGTACGCATCCAGCCCTTCATTTTCGAATATTTCATTTTCCCTTGTAAGATCAAAAAGAGCTCTCGATGAAACTCCTATGACCATTTTATCTTCAAGTGCGTATGCCATAAGCCCTCCTTGGGGCCGTACAGTGTCGTCACTTTCTGAGTCTGTCGCCTTCGTACTTGCCGAGTATAAGAAGTGATTCGCGAAGGGACAGATACTTGGTACGTACATCACCTTCGGGAAGCTCCACATCACAAGCCGTAGCCATTGTGATCAGCATTTCATCCGTGAGTCTGTGATTAAGTGATGCAAGAATATGCAATCTGTCAGTAGAGCTCTTTGCATCCAGGAAATCCTCAACCTCGGGATCGAGACCTTCCGTTCCGGCATCTTCTGCCTTTACGGTCTGCGCCGGCTGAGCCTGAACGGGTGATGCAGCCTTGGCTTCCTGTCCGGACTCTACCTTTTCGAATCTCATATCCTGAGTCGCATCGGGATATTTTACTTTATCCACGGGTGAGAGGAAATTGACCACGGGTCTGGCCCATACCTTGGACGGATCCTCTTCGGATCTGTAGATCACAAGTCCCTCTGAAGTCTCGGTATGCTGTGCTATGGTGACGATCCTGTACAAACCGCCTTTAAAATGTCTGTAAAGTTCTCCTTCAACGGGCTGAGCCATATTGTCTCCTTATACTGATTTTTTATTTGGATTGTCTGCAAAACAGACACTAACAGTATAACCCATCCGCCGTTAAATTTAAATAATCTTGATGCCTGTTGTACATCCGGGATCGGTAAAAGAAAGACTTTCAAGCGTCGCCTTTATCTCATTCATTTTATCCTCGGATGCATATTCAAACCTGCTGTTGTGAACGCTTAATGTGTAAGTTCTCATACCGTTCTCATCAGTCGTATGATTAAGCATCACTCCCGAATTTACATATCCCTCTTCATTCAGATATGCCCTTGCGCTGCTGACGTACTCATCCTCAAGGACCTTGAAGTATTCATTCAATGCTTCGCTGTCGTTTCTCTCAAGTCCCTTCACCGTTATGGAGAAAACAATGAAAGCTCCGGCGATCAGAAGTATGGTCAGTATTCCGAGATACAGATAATCCTTTTTAAAAATGTTTTTCATGGTATTCATAAGAACCTTCCTTTCAAACCGGGCACCCCGCCCTTACAAGACTGATTCTATATGATGCCATGTGTAAAATTTTCCACATGGTTAAAGTAGGGCACCGAACGGACCCGGCAAATTTCCAGCAAAATAAGGAAGAAAACCCTAGAAAAGCATCTATTTCAAACCATTCCTTGCCTTTCGATGCTTTTTCACTCCGTCTTCCTGTCAAAAAGCATCATTTCCACCCTTTTCCCTTCTTTTCGATGTCTTTTCGCTTCGCCTCCCTATCCCAAAAGCATCATTTTCCGCTCTTTTCCTGCTGTTTGATGCTCCTTCGCTCTGTCCCCGTCTCAAAAAGCATCTATTTCAAAGCATTCCTTACCTTTCGATGCTTTTTCACTCCGGCCCTCTTAACACACAAAAAAAGAGCCGGAGGACCAAGCCTCCGGCTCTGCCATATTATTTATTTTCCGGTTCACGGATGAAACTGCTCACCGGCCCCAAGATCACTCTTTAACAGGTTCAGGCATCAGATATGCGGTTACCCTGTTTCTTCCGCCCTCCTTGGATGCATATACACCTGCGTCGGCATATTTAAACGCATCCGAGAACGTGGTAGGGAATGTGGAGCTTACGATACCGCAACTGAATGTGACATTTCTCTCGGTGAATTTGTAATGTACCTTTCCGAACTTTTCCCTGAGATCATCCATGTACTCGATATGATCATGGAAGTCTCCGCCGTCGAATACAAATATGAATTCCTCACCGCCGTATCTTCCGACAACGAGGTTGTCTCTCATGTTCTTATTGACCGTATCACCGAATTTCCAGAGAACAACGTCTCCGTTTTTGTGTCCGTACGTATCGTTGATGCTCTTGAAGAAATCCAGATCAACAACCGCCAGGGATACCGGATGCTCGGGTGATGCGTTAAGCAGGAAAATATCCGCTTTCTCCTGAGCGTAAGGCCTTGTGTGCAGGTAAGTGAGCTGGTCGATCTCCAGGCGCTGTCTGTAGCTTTCCTGCTTTTCATTGGCTGCATAAACGATATTCTGCATCTCTTTGTTATAGATGATTATCGTTCTTGAAACGATGGCACCACAGGCAAGAACAAACATAACAACCAGCATGCTCCGAAGGAAATAAGTATACTCCTCAGGATGAAGCAACATCTGGAAAAATGCACTCATGGCAACCAGTATGATGGAATATACCGTTACGCTGTAGAGAAGATGGATCTCATGGAATACACTGCAGAAAATAACCGCAAGTATCGGAAGACACCATAAGACAACGTAATAACCGTTCCAGAATGAAAGGCTTCCGCCGATGGTCGCAAAAACAAACGAACATACAAAGCATTTCATCGAATTGTCGAATTTTTCGGAAGCATTTATATACCAGGCAACGAATGAAGCAATGACGTTGATGGCGGTCGGAATGATTATTCTGGTGATCAGATAAATGTGTTTGTCATCCTCGATATTATGGGTAAGCGTTCCCACGAGAAAAATAAGCAGACTGATACCGAACCCGATACCGGTAAGCTGGAAGAATACAATTATGATCTTTTGTCTCGCAATTGTCTCAGCTTTATTCATAATTATTTTAATTTTAATATCGGGGTAGTAAAATATCAACCAAAAAACAATAATTAACGGAATTTGCAAGACAATGAAAGACTTGACAAAAGGCAGTCCCCTCAAGATAATATGTCTCTTTTCCCTGCCCATTTTACTGGGAAGGCTCTTTAACCTCGCCTACTCGCTGGCCGACATGAAAATACTCGGATACTACCTGGGAAAAGACGCTCTGGCCGCCGCAGGAAGTGTCTCATCCCTCTATGATCTTACAAGCTCATTCATCATAGGACTGACCAACGGATTCGGCGTAATTACGGCCATGCATTACGGTTCGGGAAGTATTGATAAAACAAAGCGCTCCCTTACTTCATCCGTAACGCTTTCGGTCTTTTTTTCACTGTCAATGACAGCCGTCTGTTTCATAGCGTTGGATCCCATACTTGATCTCCTGAATGTATCAGGTAACGTCAGGCAAAGCGCATCGGAATATATCTCCATCATGCTTGCGGGTCTTGTTTTTTCCGCATTCTATAATTGCCTTGCGGCATCTCTTCGTGCGGTAGGCGACGCCTACACTCCGCTGATATTTCTGATACTTTCAACCATTCTGAATATCCTGCTTGATATAGCCTTTGTGGGGCCACTGAAAATGGGAACTCGGGGTGCAGCAGCAGCTACCGTGGCAAGTCAGATCATCTGTGCGGTTTTGTGCCACATATATACATTTATCAGATACAAAGAGCTCCGCTTCGATTTCAGGGATCTCATCCTGCAAAAAGAAACCGGGATCCGCGCCCTTCTTTCCTCCGGAATATCCATGGCCCTGATGAGTTCCATGGTTGCTTTCGGAACTCTTTCTCTTCAGTCCGCGATCAACTCCCTCGGAGATAATATTGTCGTAGCGCATTCCGCTACAAGAAAACTTTCACTGATCTATATGCTTCCCTTCGGAGTGTTCGGAACATCAATGGCAACTTACAGCGGTCAAAACTACGGTGCGGGAAGGATCGACAGGATAAAAGACGGCATCAAAGTCACCGTCATCATCTCCTGTATTTATTCGGTTCTCTGCATTATTGTCAGCTATACCATATGCCCATCCATCATCAGAGCACTTACCAGCACTAACGAAGCGGAGATAATCGTAAATGCGGTTAATTACCAGAAATTCGACACGCTGTTTTATTTTGTGACCGCATTCATATCCATTTACAGAAATGCCCTTCAGGGAATGGGCGAGCACAAGCTTCCCGTCATATCCAGTTTTGCAGAGCTTCTGGGAAAACTGCTCATAGCGATATTCCTGACACCTGTTCTCAAATACACCGCTATCATAATCGCGGAACCTGTGGTATGGTTTGTTATGGTGATTCCCCTTATTTACGGTGTACGCCAAAAAATGAAAAGTTCGGATGAACAAAGATCATCCTTGTAACGGTATCTGTTTATTTTTTCTGTAAGGAATCCATATGAAAGTAACTTGTGATTATTGCGGTGTAATGTATGACGACAAATTAACCAATTGTCCGAATTGCGGCTCGCCCAATAATAAGATCGACAGATCTTCCAATGCCCAGCCTAAGACCATCTCCGAATTACAGGAATGGTTCAGGGCAAACGGTTACGATTATTACAAGACCAGATTCTTCATCGGAATAGACTACAAAGATCCCAAGGCATTCGGTATTTATAAAGACGATGCAGGTGATTTTGTCGTATACAAAAATAAAGCTAACGGCGAAAGAGCCATTCGTTATCACGGCTCGGATGAGGAATATGCGGTCAATGAGATCTGGCAGAGATTCCAGCAGGAAATAATCAATCAGAAAAATATCTGGCTGGAAAAACAAAGAATAAATAAAGAAGCCGTAAAGGGCGCGGAAATACCGACGGTAAAAACCCCTGAACAGAACACAAAAGAAGCGATGACCGTTTTTTTAATAATTCTGGTGACGTTTTTACCCGGCTTGATCATTCCGATATTAATAATGGATAAAATCCCTGCTTTTTTTCGAGTTCCGATTTTAGTAGCTGTCCCTTTTCTCGCTCCCATCCTGGCATCTTATGCATACTTTCTGCATGTGAACGGAAAAAAATTCAAAGATGACAATAAGTCCGGTTTCAAATCGTTAATGAAGATTTGCCTGATCTTTTTCTCCGTTATTTTCCTGATTAACGGAATAGCCGTATTTGCGGGCAGAAAAAACGGCTACTACTCCAAGGACAACGAGCTGTATTACAGAGCGGGCAATGACTGGTATCAATATGAATCGATGAATTCATATTACAATACCAATGAATACAACGATAATTCGTACATTTGGCATATTGAATACAATATACCGTCCGATTTTACATCTTCCGGATGGAATGATTACAAGAATACAAACGGGTTTGAGTATTCATATCAAACCTTCGAAAGCACATCATTTTATGATGACTGGAAATCTGGCGGAGACAGCGACGGCTGGTCCTCTAATGACTGGGACAGCGGATACACCGACTGGAACAGTGACTGGTAATTTACATTTTTTGCCCCATACTTCATGTAATGCGGGAAGGTGCCTGAAACAAGATCGGAGGAACTACAATGACACCCAACCTCGACGAACCAAAAACTATCGAAGAATTAAGAAGCTGGTTTAAAGAACGCGGCTACGAACCGGCACAAACCAGATTCTTTGTCGGAGTCGACTTCAGAGCTCCCAAAGCATTCGGGATCTATCAGGATGAGCTCGGAGAATATGTGGTTTACAAAAACAAAGCGGACGGCACAAGGGTCATAAGATATCAAGGCAATGACCAGGAATTTGCAGTCCACGAATTATATCAAAGATTTCAACAGGAGATCATTAACCAACAAACTAGATGGACGGCAAGTCAAAGCAACAATAACAATAGTAAATGGCAGGAGAATTCTTTCTCTTATGACTCCTACGAAAGAGACCAGTTGCGTAACGAACGTGGCAGAAAACTTCCGCTGATCATATTGCTCGTAATATTATCATTTGTCCTTACGGTCGCATTTCTGTTACGACTTCAGACCAAACTGGGCAGGAATTTTGGATTACTTTTGGGATTCATTCCTTTTGTTGTAATGTGTGTCGTAATGCTCTTTTCTTACACATGGCTGAACGGAATAACCATGAGAGAATATCTCCGGACTGTCCCCGCACCTCTCAAACGTGCGGTCATAACCGTAGTATTTGTAGTCACGTTTATTTTCGCAATACCCTCTTGGGAAATCGGGGAAAACGGTTATTACTCAATAAACAACAATCTGTACTATAGAGCGGGAGGCAACTGGTATCACTACGATGATTCCCGCCATGACTGGGAACATTCATATTCTGTTCCTTCTCAGTTTACTTCTGCTTCCTGGAGTAGTTATAACAATACAAAATCCCATCAAGGCTCTTATGAATTCTTCGAAACTACAGATTACTACAGTGACTGGAAAGAGGCGCAACGCAGCTATTCGGAAAGCCGGGACTATGACAACGACCACGACAGCAATTGGTCATCTAATGACTGGGACAGCGGATACACCGACTGGAACAGTGACTGGTAATCGGTTTATTAGGGGTATTAAATCTTGAAAAAAATAAACATATTAAAACTCATATGTCTTGCTATCACGCTTGTCATGCTCTGCGGATGCGGAGAACAGGAAATCCCGGAAAATACCGGTAACAACATTGTTGATGAAGATGAAGAAGAAACATTCTACGAAGTAGATTACTGCGGACAGAAAGATCTTTTTAAAAAGGCCAAGGATGAATATAAAGAAGGACAGAAAGTTACTCTTTATTACGACATTATTGCAACGGATACCGACTATACATTCTATCTTGATGACGAGGTCCTTGATGTCCGGTACTCCGAAGAAAAGGGATATATCATCAAATTCTCGATGCCCGGTCACGATGTAGCTCTCAGAGTTGAAACAACCGTCTCCATGGAAAACGCCGATATCTTATGGGATATTCTTATAGACGAAACCGGTGCATCGTATGATGAAGTTGCCGCATTCATACGTGATGATTTTGACGAAGACGGAATCGAAGAAGCATTTGCGCTTATAGGTGAAGTATACGATAACTATGATGATATTAATCGTATATGCGGAGCTCTGTGGTTTGTAACACCTGACGGATGCACCGCTCTCGAAAGAAGCTCCGGGCTCGGAATAAGCGATGAAGCCCGTTTCATGACACTGGGCGATACCAGATTCATTCTTTTCACAGATTATTACATATCGGAAAGTTACACATACGTTTACAGTGTGGATGACGGTAAAGCAATAGAAGCTGGTTTTTCCGCTTTAGGATATGTGGCTCCCGATTTTGAAGACAGTGATAAATTCACCATCACCGACAGTTCGTATGACATGCAATATGATGCCGAACTCGGCTTCATGCTCGGACATACCTGGAAAAAGTATTATTTCTTCTATGACAGCGAAGTCGGAGAAATTTATGAGTATGCAGGAACCACCATAGATGAAGCAACAGTCAGCTATTGGTGTGATGACATAACAGTTAATGAGATAGTTCCCGAGGAATGTACCATAGACAATATCTTTATGCGTGGGAACGGGCTTATAGTCATAAATTTTGAAAGTACAGAAGAAGACGGAATCATACGCTACTTCCATTACATATACAGTACGGAAAAAGAATCCTTTATAGATGACGCGGGCGCTGAATGGGATGACACGCCACTTGACGGCACATATCAGTATTGTCTGTGCCCTCAAATGGCAAGCTACCCTGAAGTCCCCGGTCCCAACGGAATCGTCTGGTACGGAGAATGAATTAAATAATTATACTTCGAAGGCCCATTTTCCCTTACGGAAGATGGGCACTTTTTTACCATCCGCAGTAACCGCATCGATATCAAGGCCTTCATAGCCGATCATGAAATCAACATGCTCCATGGAATCGTTGATTCCCATCTCGCGGCACTCCTCAAGAGTTTTATTTTCAAATCCTCGAATGGTATTGGAAAAGCCTCTTCCAAGTGCAAGATGGCATGCAGCATTCTCATCGAACAAAGTGTTATAGAATAAGATATTGGATTCGGATATGGGAGAATTCACGGGAACAAGCGCACATTCTCCAAGATATGCCGCTCCTTCATCCTTGCTTATCATCTGTTCAAGGAGAGCCTGATTCTTTTCTGCCTTAACTTCTACAGCCTTTCCCTTTTCAAAACGTACGGAAAAATTCTCGATAAGTTCTCCTTCATAGGAAAGGGGCTTAGTAGCATATACAATGCCCTCTGCCTTTCCGCGCATGGGGGAAGTATAGCACTCCTCACTGGGAATATTTGCATTAAAGCCTATTCCCTGAAGACTGGTCTCAAGACCACCCAGGAACATTCCATCGGGGATCATTCCCACGGTAAGATCTGTTCCGTTGTCTCCTTTGTAATGAAGCTCAGCGATTCCCAGATTATTAAGATATGCGCATCTGTCAGCAAGTTCCTTATCATGTGCATCCCACTCTGCGATAGGATCATCGGTAACTCTGGATGTAAAGAGGATTGCTTCCCAAAGCTTCTCCATGGCTCTGCCCTTTGGAAGATCCGGGAATACCTTTTTAGCCCACTTTGCACCGGGAACTGCAGCGATGCACCACTGATATTTATTATCCATTTTATCCCAATAAGGTTTTACTATGGGATAACTCTTCTGTGTTGCTTTTGCTTTCTTACCCTGATTGATTCCCTTAAGCCCATCGGGATCTTCCGAATCAAGATAGATACGGCAGGGAAGCTCATCAACATAATGCTGGAGACGTGCCTTCTCCCACTCCTCTACCTTAGCAAGAGTGGTGACGGACTGATGACGTACATGGAGCTTTTCAAGAGGCTGGTAATCAAACTCAACAACAACCTTCTTAGCTCCTGCCTTGTAGCATTCATCTACTAGAAGCTCTACAAACTTAGGCTGATCGAGGCCGCAGATTATCTTGACCTCCTGACCCTTCTGAATATTTACGCCCGACCTTGCGATCAGTGCGGCATATTTACGTAATACTGATACTTTCATTTCTAATTCCTTTCTGTTGCGTTTCATGATCTGCATTTCACAGATTACCGATCTCGAATAAATACATTACCATACTTTTTGAAATGTGTAATCTCGATAAGCATGAATATGGACCAATGGTGCATATATGCATCATGGACTGTAAATTCCTCAGAAATCTACTTTTCTACAGCCCGCTTGGGTTGAAAGTCTCTTAATTCACCTCTGATGGACTGTAATCCCCTCAGAAATCTACTTTTCTACAGCCCGCTTGAGTTGAATGCCTCTTGATTTACCTCAGATGGACTGTAAATTCCTCAGAAATCTTCCTTTTTACAGCCTGCTTTGGTTGAATGCCTCTTAATTCACCTCAGATGGACTGTAATCTCCTCAGAAATCTGCTTTTCTACAGTCAGTCCGGTTAGAAAGCCTCTTGATTTACTTCAGATGGACTGTAATCTCCTCAGAAATCTTCTCTTTTACAGCCTGCTTTGGTTGAATGCCTCTTAATTCACCTCAGATGGACTGTAATCTCCTCAGTAATCTTCTTTTCTACAGCCCGCTTGGGTTGAATACCTCTTAGTTAACCTTAGATGGACTATAATTTCTCCAGAAACCAATGATCTTATAGCCCATATACCAAGGTTACAGCTCATTTTCACGATAAAAGGCTATAATTTCCTTGGAAATCGATAGTCTTATAGCCCACCCGGTTAGAAAGCCTCTTGATTCACCTCAGATGGGCTATAATCCCCTCAGAAACCGGCACTTTTATAGCCCCGCGTCCAAATTGCAGCTGATTTTCCCATAGTAAGGTCATAACTTCCTCGGATAACATTCATCCATATCTCAGTACAAAAAAGAACCTCCATCGATCAGATGAAGGTTACATTTTTATCGTGAGTGATCACTCCGATAAAAAAAGAACCCGTAATGCTCGGAGTAACATCTCCTCGCATACGGGTTCTAATTTTTATCGGAGTGGCGGGATTCGAACTCGCGACCTCCGCCTCCCTAAGACGGCGCTCTAACCAAGCTGAGCCACACCCCGTTTTTCAAACAGCTTGATAATAATATCATAGGGTTATTACAAATGCAAGCGATTTTCGAAAAGATTTTTGAAAAATTTTTTATACTCTGAAATGCCCTTAATATGGGTGGTTTCGGGCCTCTTCAGTTTCATCGTCACGAAGTCCCAACTCGACTGCCAGGAGATCGTACTTGTAAAATTCATCACCGTAATAATTGTTGAACCACATGTCCATCATCTGGGAATATCTCGCGCTGCCATCTCTCCATCCCTGATCGACCGACGGTCTTCCGCGCACTACTCTTACTACTTTCGCGTTCGGATATGTGGCTTCCAGAAGATCAAAATCTTCCGAGGATACAGAAGTACTCTCCAGCCATATTCTCTCCATCATGGGCGAATTAAGAAGCGGTGTGATGTCAGCAAGACGTCTGTTGTAACTGATGTTTACATCGACCAGCTCATGAAGATTTGCGAGTGGCGAAATATCGGTAAGATTATTTACAAACAACTCCAGATAATGAAGATGTTTGCACTTAGCAAGAGGAGAAATATCATTGATCCAGTTATCCGCCATAATAAGCAGTCTGAGTTCGGGAAGATAATCCCCTATTACGGATATATCAACGATGGACTGATGACCGAGATCAAGACATCTCAGATCCGTGCAGTACTTAAGAACCTGAATATCCTTGGATCTGAGTCTTTCATAATTGTAAGTATAGATAAGAACCGAAAATGTTACCTGATCGGTCCTCAGACTCCATTTACCCATGCGGATACGCCATACCAGATTAACGGTCGGTATTTCTTTTCTGAACTCACCGAGAGTTTCATTATCCAGTCCGCAGTCGCATACGATAAGCTTCTGAAGCCCTCTGATCTGCTGCGTAAGTTCCTTTAATGTAACAAGGTCATCTTCAGATAATCTCTTTCTCGAAAGATCGATCTCAAGCGTTTCGGACGAATCATAAACCACATCGTTATATTCGACCTCCCAGCCGAAGTAAACCTTCGGATATTTATGTGCAAGCTCAAGCCTCTCTTCCCAGGAAAGATCCTGACCATGCAGATCAACACTTTCCAGATCCGGGAAAAGAGAGAGCTTCTCAAACAGTTCATCCTTCATGGGATTGCTGATTATGATGCGGGAACGTTTAAGATCAATACCGGTTGCATCCGCAGGATAAACCTGTCCGCAAATGTCATATAGTTCCACAACAATGAAATCAACAGCCGGAAAAGTCAGCTTAAGGCGTGATTTATCGGCTGCCGTTATATGATTTTCTCCGAAAGAAACTTCCTTCAGCGAAGGGAGATATGACAACTTTGTGATCAGCGTATCAATATTGGAATAACCATGATCAGTAAGGCTCACCTTATCCGTGTCGATCGGATAATCCACACCTTCTATATTGATCCAGGTGTCATAGGTAAAAGCAACACCGGGAAAAAGACTCTGCAAAGTAGGAATATCTTCAACGTAAAGCCTGTATGAACCAAGGTTCACACTCTTAAGATTACCAAATTTGGCAAGCCCCCTTTCCAGGGTCTCAACATCAGTGATCTCGCTTCCTTCGAAGAGAAGATTTTCCATGTATATATCGCAAGGGTGACCGAAAAACTCGAAGCGGGTATTAACCAGATAGTAATACGCCCCTTCGGCCAAAAGCACGGTAAATCCCGTGATCATAAGAAATAATGCAAAAAACTTCCGCAGGCCCCTCATTTTTACCGATCCTTTTCAGACTCCTCATCGGGTTAAAACGCCCGAACATCGAATAATTATAGCACATCATATATCGTAATTTAAATATACACCGTTTTATGTCATATAAGGTAATTAATATCTTGAATTTTATACAAAATATAACGTGTAGTATAATGAAAGCACAGTTAATTCTTATGGGGTAAAAAACATTATTTAATGTTTAAAAACAATAAAAACAACCGGATAATCGCGGATGTTATCATCATTGCGGTTTTTATACTGACGGCAGCTACTGCCCTCTTCCTTATAACAAAAGCCCGGATAGAACGCGTCCCGGATTATTCCTCACGCGATTCCTGGGCTTATTTTGCTGTCGGGGATGATAAATATGCGGATCTTTTTCTCCTGGCCCCAACTGTTTACACAGGGGATAGACGCAACATGTCCGTAGGTGAAAGACGATTTCTTACTAAATTCACCGAGGCTCTGAATATGGAACGCGGCATTTACGAAGAAGAATGCAGAATGTATGCCCCCTTCTACAGACAGGCCGCAATGAACGTATACAGCCTTAATTCCATCGACAGAGAAGAATACCTGCAGCTAGCATACGAAGATGTATCAAATGCATTTGAATGGTATCTGGAAAATGAAAACAACGGAAGGCCCATCATTCTGGCCGGTTTTTCCCAGGGTGCAGATATGTGCCTGAGACTTGTCAAAGAATACTTTGGAGATGAAGAATTATATGACCGATTGATAGCGGTATATGCCATCGGCTGGTCATTCAATGAAGAAGATGTATTGCAGTATCCTCAGTTAAAACCTGCAAGAGGAGCAAATGACACAGGCGTCATAATATGTTTTGACTGTGAAACGGAAAGTGTTGGAGATTCATTCATCTGCCCCTCCGGCAAAACCTCTTACTGCATAAATCCTCTTTCCTGGAGAACGGATCCGTCTCCCGCTTCTCATTCTTTAAACCTTGGTGCATGCTTTACGGATAAAGACGGAAACATAACCGAAGAGATACCGAAATTTTGCGGAGGATATATAGACATTAAACGTGGTGTCATCAAGATACCCGATATTGATTCGGAAATGTATCCGAATCCCGTATCTTCACTTCCTCAGGGCTCGCTGCATGTATATGATTACATGTTCTACTACAGAAACCTTCAGGAAAATGTCAAAAACCGAATAGAAAAATATCAAAACAGATAATCTGTGGACGATCATATATATGATCGAGGGGGGAAAACCATGGAAAAGAAAAGTATTTGGTACCGAATAAAAGATTTCTTCGGGTTCAATAAAATGTCTCCTTACGAGAAGGCATTCCATCGTGATGCCAATATCCGTTCGACATTTTTCATGGCCCTGATAATAATAGTTCTGGAAAGCTGGATGATAATCCGCTTCATCAAAAAATACGTCTTAACAGGGCAATATGCCACCTTCGAACTCTTTTTCAAATATTCGAAAAACTATTGGCTCCTTCTTTTTATCGGAGTATTCATGCTCATATACTCCGCACTTTACACATATAACAAGATAAGCAGATCTCCATATATAAGCACCGGTCTTACCATAATGTTCACCGGTGTCTGCGCATATTTCGGGTGGAAAGTATCTGAGAGCGATTTCTCAAAAGGCAGGATGATACTCTGCTTTCTCACCATGATTCTCTATGCCGCATGCCTTCTCATATGGAGACCTTATATATCCATCATCATGCTGTCAGTGATAGGCATAACCTACATCAACTACCTGGATGTATACGGCGTAGATCTTGAGGGCAATCATAAAGGCGTTCTCGAGGCCGACATGATCAACTACGCCACATTTTTCATATCGCTCATTGCAGTCGTGGTGAGTATATATCATCAACGACACAGCGAAGCACGTAAATCCGCAAAGCTTATCAAAGCCTCCATAACGGATGACCTTACCGGAATTCCCAACGCAAAGGAATTCGCCGAAAAAGCAGAAATACTCATAAGCACATCGGATCCTTCCAAACTGATC
Organism: Lachnospiraceae bacterium; assembly: GCA_017962825.1. Lineage (GTDB taxonomy): Bacteria > Bacillota > Clostridia > Lachnospirales > Lachnospiraceae > AC2028. Next base: position 69,193 of record JAGCUO010000081.1, read on the forward strand.
TATCTCTTTTTCAATATAGCGAATTTCAGAACCTATAACGATCATATGGGATATGCCAAGGGTAACGAGCTTATGATAAAGCTTGCAGAAGGCTTTTCCAAAGTATTTGAAAAAGATGTCTACGGAAGAATGTCCGACGACCACTTCATGGCTCTTACGAGAATTGAAGGTTTTGAAGACCGTATAGAACAGATGAGACAGATCCTGAAAAAAGAATCCACCGACGAATTATATTTGGAACTTAAAGTCGGAGGATACCGTCCTACGGAAAACTCGGATCCCAGGAGTGATATAGACAGAGCAAGATATGCCGTACACTCCATCTCCCATCATGCCGATAAGACTTACATAGAATATGACAAGAAGATGCATGACGGATTTCACTTACGTCAGTACATCTTAAATAACATCGATAAAGCTATCCGTGAAGATTACATCAAAGTCTACTACCAGCCAGTTGTCTGGTCAGATGATAAGAAACTGTGCGGATGCGAAGCTTTGGCAAGATGGGTGGATCCCGAAGTCGGTTTCCTTTCACCCGGAGCATTCATACCCATACTTGAAGAATGCCGTCAGATCAACAAACTGGACCTATGCATTTACGAAAAGGTCTGCAAAGATCTCAGGGGAAAACTTGATAACGGAGAAAAGATATTCCCCGTGTCACTCAATTTCTCTAGACTTGATTTTGAATTGATGGACGCAGTTTCCGAGCTTGAAAAACTTGTTGAAAAATACAGGATTCCCAAAGAATATCTCCATGTTGAGATCACGGAAAGTGCTCTCACAGATGAGACAGGAGGCCTTAAAAGCGCCATGGAAACGCTGCACGAAAAGGGCTACAGCATTTGGCTTGACGACTTCGGATCCGGATATTCTTCACTTAATGTATTAAAAGATTACGACTTCGATGTGCTGAAGATCGATATGGTATTTCTCAAGAATTATGAAAATGAGAGCATCAAAGAAAATGCACGTAAGATAATCGGAACCATCTTAGACCTGGCTTGTGCACTTAACATGAAGACCTTAACGGAGGGTGTTGAATCGGAAGAAGCGGCCAGATTCCTTACGGAAAAAGGCTGTGGCAGACTTCAGGGATACTTCTACGGAAAGCCCATGACATTCGAGGATGTCTATAAAGCTATTGACGGCGGTAAACTTACCATCTCCGACGAAATACTATAAGATGACAGCGGGGACGTACCCCTTTGTCAGGACGAACTTCCTGACAAAGGGGTACGTCCCCACTGTCATCTATATAACACTTAAATTATTTTCTTCTTGAAGAACCTCTGCTTCCGAGGATTCTCAGTATTCTTATGAAAAGGTTGATGATATCAAGATAGATATCGAGTGAACAATCTATGGCATTATCAAGTGTCTTGGGGAACTGCTGTGCCCTCCAATAATCATACCCGATGTAAAGAGCAAATATCAGTGCACCGATCCATGTGATTATGTTATATGCTCCGGGGAAGAATAATGCAGAGATTATTCCCGCAACGAGAAGTCCTAACAGACTTCCGAAAAGGATCTTTCCCAATCCGGAAAAGAAATCGGGGAATGCGATGGATAAAACGATCATGCACCCTGCGGATATAGCGGTATAGGCGATTGCCTGTAAAACGATATCACCCGCACCTGCTCTTACATAAGCAGATACCGTAAGAGAAAGTACAAGTCCGAGGGGAACACAAACAAGATTGTATCCGATAAAACTTACAACCGGACTTTTTGATCTTGAAGACATGAATACACCTACCAAGGCGCATACCACATATCCTATTAACAGATAAATCGCTACCAGCGGATTCTTATATACCGCAAATGTAAGGCGGTTTCCCAATGTTACGCATATAATGATATTGAGGATAAGACCATACAAAACAGATCCGCCAAGAGCCATATTGTATGTTCTGTCATCAAGTAATGTGTCCTCGGGATTATAGATCATCCTCTGTTCACGTCTGGATTGCATCATACTAGCCATTTTAAAGCCCTCCCTTATACTATAAAGCCCCGCAAACACCATGTTTACGAGGTCCATAGATTAAAAGCAGCTGACGGGAGTCGAACCCGCCTCTTCAGCTTGGGAAGCTGACGTACTACCGATATACTACGGCTGCAAACAAGCTGTATTATACATGAAATACAGCTTTATTTCCACATTTTTAATTTCCGGGAAAAACTTTCTCCACAAGTTCCGAGTTCATGTGTCCATGCCTGTTCATGGAGAATTTATCCATGGGATAATCCTTTAGATTATCAAGTATCTTTCTGTCATCCGCTTTGGAAAGAAGTTCATTTCTTGCCTTGGTTATCTCAACCTCCGTCATATGCTTGGAAGGCCCTCCCACGCATCCTCCGGGGCACACCATTCCTTCTATGAAATCCTCTTCAAGCCTGCCAGCCTTGAGCATAAGAAGTGCCTTTTTACACTCAGCACCTCCTGCAACCTTAAGAAGCTTGATATCGGAGGTATCCTCTCCTCTTTCCTGCATACATTCTATAACCGCACCTGCAACACCGCCGCCGGATGCGAACTTCTTACCAAAAGAAGATGCCATCTGATATTCACCGTCTACATGCTCAAGCTTTATATCCCTTGAACGAAGGAGCGCTCTGAACTCTCCAAAAGTAATAACGTAATCAGCATTATCCGGAATATTTGGCTCCTGTGCTTCAGCCTTCTTGGCTATGCAGGGACCGATAAACACCGTGGTACATCCGGGATGTGTGAGCTTAAGATATCTGGAGATTGCACACATGGGAGATACCGTGGTGGATTTATTGTCACGATACTGGTCGGGGAAATGCTTTCTTAGCATATTAATGAAAGCAGGACAGCAGGAAGTAGTCATCTTTCTGCCTTCCTTGCGTGCTTCGCTCCATTCGTAGGATTCAAATGCCGCAGTCATATCTCCGCCGAGGCCTACTTCTATCATGTCGGAAAAACCGAGCTTAAGAAGAGTAGCTTTGATGGATGCCATATCGATATCTGCCCCAAACTGACCCTCTATAGCAGGCGCAACCATTGCGATAACTTCCTTACCGGCTAAAATATCCTGAATGATGGGCACCAGATATGTCTTGGATCCGATAGCTCCGAAAGGACAACTGTGGATACAGTGTCCGCAGTTGATACACTTGTCTTCATCTATCTTACATATTCCGTTTTCATCATATGTGATGGCGCCGACAGGACATACCTTCTTACAGGGTCTCTCAAGGTGTACTATCGCACCGTAAGGACATGCCTTTGCGCACATACCGCATTCCTTACACTTAGCAGGATCGATATGCATCCTGACATCACCGGGGGATATTGCATTGAATTTACAGGAATTGATGCACGCTTTTCCCAGACAAAATCTGCAGTTATCCGTTACGGAATACGCGGAAATCGGGCACTCGTCGCATGCGGCATGAATTACCTGAACTATGTTATGGGAGCCCTGATTGTCGGAAGTATCCATTCCGCAGGCAAGGCGGATCCTTTCTCTTACGATCTCACGCTCCTTATAGATGCAGCACCTGAAAAGCGGCTTGGGTCCGGGAATTATCTTATTAACAAGAGCTGCCTTGGTGTCCTCATTAAGATTGTTATCCCATGCAAGACGGCAAACCTCTTCCATTATCGTATGTTTAAAACGTACTATTCCTTCGTCGTTTGTAACCATATCAATCCTCTGTTTTATGTTAAAAATAGAACCGAAATCCTTGCAAATTATACCACGAAACCACTCCCGTTTGGCATATTATTCCGAAAGGTATATTATAGTCAGTGCTTTAGAACATTTTTACGGAGTAAAAAAATGAGAAAATTAAGTTCACTTGAACCTCAGAAAGTTTTCGGATTTTTTGAGGACATCACACAGATCCCACACGGTTCATACAATCTGGATGGGATCAAACAATACCTTATCGATTTTGCCGTATCCAGAAAGCTGGAATATGTCGCGGACGATGTGGGAAATGTCATTATCAAAAAGCCTGCGACCTCAGGCTATGAGAATGTACCCGGAATCATTATTCAGGGCCATATGGATATGGTTGCGGTATGTGACGAAGGATCCGGTATCGATATGAAGACCTCGCCTCTCGATGTTTTCGTAGAGGGAGACCTTATCGGTGCAAGACATACTTCCCTGGGCGGAGATGACGGAATTGCCGTAGCCATGGCACTTGCGATCCTTGATTCCGACGATATCCCCCACCCCTCTCTCGATGTGGTAATAACCGCCAATGAAGAGACAGGCATGGAAGGCGCTTACGGTCTGGATATTTCAAATGTAAATAATCGCAGGCTCCTCAATATCGATTCCGAAGATGAAGGAATCTTTACCGTAGGATGTGCGGGCGGTGCAAGAGTTAAATGCACCATTTCATCGGATACCGATTCCATCCCTGATGGATTCACTATCCTCGAATGCAAAGTAAGCGGGCTCCTCGGAGGCCATTCCGGCACCATGATCGGTCTTGGAAGAGCAAATGCCGGAAAACTCATGGGACGGATCCTTGGAGCAGGATGCAAGGTTAATTCAAACGCTTTTCTCTTAAAACTGACCGGCGGAACCGCAGACAATGCCATCATGCTGGAGAGCATAGCGACCATAGCCGTACCCTCAGCCGATTCCGGCGCATTCGGAAGTGCCATGATGGATGAATGTAAGATCATTGCAAAAGAATACGCTGATACCGATCCCGGCATAACTTTCTGCGTTACAACCCTTGATAATGCAGTTAACGAAGTAAAAATATCACTTAAGAGAGCTTCCGATTTCCTGAATGAGCTTCCCTTCGGTGTCATCGCCATGAGCAAGGATATCGAAGGTCTCGTTCAAACATCTTTAAACCTTGGTATCCTTAAATCCGAATCGGGAGAAATGACTGCAGAGTTTTCCGTAAGGAGCAGCATCGGATCCGAAAGAGATGAACTCATAGAAAGGCTTAAGAAGATCACTGAGGGTTTTGGCGGCACCAATAAAGTCACCGGAGTTTATCCCGGATGGGAATACAAGACCGAGTCTCCTCTCAGGGATAAGATGATAAAAGTCTTCAAAGACATGTACGGATACGAGCCCAAAGTGGAAGCAATCCACGCCGGCCTTGAATGCGGCTTCTTCATGGACAAGGCATCTGATATTGACGCAGTGTCAATAGGTCCCGACATGCAGGACATCCACACCACATCCGAACGTTTATCGATTTCTTCGACTGCCAGAACTTATGAGTATGTACTTAAGGTACTGGCTGACAAAGACTGAACAACAAATGCGGGGCAATCTCGTTTCATGCAAGGGGCCACAATACCCCGGTCCACGGGTGACGCCAATCATATGATTTCTCGAGACTTCGGTGCAGCGAAAAAATGCGGCCGCCCGGCCCGAAGAACGATGTATTCGCAGAGCAAAGACATTGTCATGAGTGGCCTCGCGTCATGAGTTAGAACGAGCGTGGTGAAGCATTTCCGCCTGGCAGCGAAAAGCGAGAGAAATTATATGTGGCGGCAGGACCTGTGTATGAGCCTTTGTAGGCCCCGCTCCCTAGTCAAAATCAGCGTCCCGATATATGAGCGATTTATTAGCATAAAAAAAGACAGCCTCTATGGGCTGTCTTTTTAGTAGACAATTTACAGTTGACTAAAAGTTAAGCAATCTCTTTCTTAGCCATCTCTGCAAGAGCTGCGAAACCAGCTGCATCGTTTACAGCGAGCTCAGCGAGCATCTTTCTGTTCATGTCAACGCCAGCCTTCTTGAGACCGAACATGAACTTGCTGTAAGAAAGTCCGTTGATACGAGCTGCAGCGTTGATTCTG
>JAGCUO010000005.1 GCA_017962825.1 Lachnospiraceae bacterium
AAAAAGAATGTGCTGAAATAGAAAACTGTCGCAATGTTTATCCGTAATGAATTGATGGGAGTTAGTGAGATGATAGTTTCGGAATACAGAGAATGGGGACTTTGTCGTTTTGTAAATGGGGAGAAAAAAGTATGAATAACATCGCGGAAATTCTCCCTTATGTGTGGGGAACGATATATTTTGTGCTTTTCATAATTACCGGATTTACGTATGTACGCCAGAGGAATACAACCACCAGACCAAATGAGTATCTTTCTGATCGGCTTGTTTTTTATTCTTGCGGATACACGAAGAAATTAAAAATAATGGCGATGGTTACGCTTTCCGGATTTTTAGTTTTGCTGCCTTGCACGATAACATATTATTTCGGTAATCAAAATTTGATATCTGCTTTGATCGAATTTGTGATTGGAATCATAATCATGATTCTGGTTGGAAGATTACCATTCCGTTTTAGGGAATACTGTCTTGTCGTTGACGACCAAAGAGTGATTGTCAAATACAGTGATGGCAGGAAGGAAGAGAAAGCATTCTTTATCTCAAACTATGAATATTTCTGTCGTGAGACAAAGCATATGCCGCCAAGGCATGTTTTTAAGGGGGATGAGGGGAAAGAACTGTTATCGCTTCACTTTTTGCGCAGCAATGACGCCGTCACGGCAGGCAAGATGGTTGAATTTATAAAAAAGAATGGCAGGATGCCGCTTGTTCAACAGGTCGATTCTAAGAAAGAGGCTTTGCAACAGAATGGTAAGCAGAACAAAGCGGACCAGACGGTATCCGACATATCCAAGACAGAGGAGAACAGGGCACCGATACTAACGCAGGATAAGTTCTTTGAGCTCATCATGAATGTGTGTGACTGGGACAAGTCCGGTAATGATGATGAGGTTCTGGCACCGCTTGTCGATCATCTTTCGAAACAGTCGGATGATTACATATTTGCGTTTGAAGATATCATGTCCGAATTGCTGTATGATATCGATACCCGCAGGAATTATGAGATGGCATCAAAATGCTATTCTTATAATGACGACACTTTCCTTTATGCAAGATGTGTCGCCATCATTAACGGTAAAGATTATTATGGCAAAGTAAAGAGCGGTAAGATAATAGATTTGTGGAAGAACGAATTTGAGGCAATCCTTTATGTCGCAAGGGATGCGTGGGCAAAGAAGCATGGCAAGCCGGCAAGTGAATTTCCGCATGTCTCTCCCGTAAGTTACGAGACCGGCAGCAATAAAGATGGCTGGATAGATTCTCTGTAAGATTATTTATCGAAAGAGTATAGACAATGAAAAAGATAAATGGAATATTTCTTCTTGTTCAAATAGTTGCAGTGTTTCTGGTAAGCTGGCTTTTTGCGATAGGTCTTGCACTTCTTGCCTATAACGATAACGCCGTTATAACCGGTCTGATGATTTGGTTATGGCTAACCATGCCATTAGTGGCATTTTTCTATGTTGCCGGAGCTAACGGGATTACCGGACTCATAGCAAGAAGAACGATGAAAAAGAATGCTGAGGCTCAGCAGTTCGGAAAATGCAGTACCTTTATCAACAATGATCCATTTACGCTTGGCTCTATGATCACGATTGGTGAATATACCGGCAGAGTTGCATATGTTTCCTATCAGAATCCTTTTATGTTTCAGGTGGCACAGGCAAGAGAAATTACTGATATAACATCAGGTTATATGCCGGGATCGTTTAATACAACGAGATATGTGTATTTCCAGTTTTATTACAAGAATAAGAAAATACGAATCCCTACATATACAGCAAGAAGAATGCATCACATAAGCTGTTTGAAGGAAGAGATTTCGCAAGCTGATGCTTTTCGAGATATTTTGATAAATGCGCAGAAGGAATCAATAAAAAATCTGCCATTTGAATAATGGCAGATAAAGAAGCATTTCAACAGTCGATTACCGTATTGTTTTATGTTGTGTTATCAGATTTCCTTGCCCTTGTATTTGCCCTTATGAGCATCGGATGCTCATATAAAACGATATAACACAAGGGAAAGCATAAGGGAAGGCTTACGAGCATAAATCCCAGTGTTTTCAAGGATTCACTGGTATGCAGATAACAGATTATAAAAGCAAGTGATGCCTATTGGAAAGGTGGATATCCAATCGGAAGATAATTCGGAGGTCGGGGGAAATATTACTCCCGGCCTCTTATATTTTTGCTTGACTATGACGTAACGTAATAGTTTATGATGTATTTACACGTGAAGGAGATGATAGCCATGATGACAGTAAATGAAGTAAGTAAACTGACCGGAGTGAGTATACGCACTCTACAGTATTACGATAAGATAGGACTCTTGAAACCGGCGGAGTATACCGAGTCCGGATACAGGCTGTATGACGATGCAGCCTTGGAGAGACTGCAACAGATTTTGCTGTTTCGTGAACTGGAGTTTCCGCTTAAAGATATTAAGGATATCGTTACCAGATCTGATTTTGACAAAAAGAAGGCACTGGAGCAGCAGATCGAACTTCTGGAAATCCGGAAGGAACACATCGAGAATCTGATCATTATGTGCCGCAACTTAAAAATGAGAGGAGTGAGACATATGGATTTTACAGCATTTGATTCAAGTAAGCTCGACGAATATGCAAAGCGGGCTAAAGAACAGTGGGGAACCACAGTGGAATATAAGGAATTTACCGAAAAGAGCAAAGGCCGTAGTAAGCAGGACGAAGAAAGCATCATGGCGGACTTTATGATAGTCTTTGAAAAATTCGGCGCCATGAAGGATAAGGATCCTGCGTCTGCAGAAGTACAGGAGCAGGTAAAGAAGCTTCAGGTATTTATCACGGAACATTTTTATAAGTGCTCTGATGAAGTTCTGTTCGGGCTTGGTAAGATGTACGCTGCCGGCGGGGAGTTCACCGAGAACATCGATAAGATGGGAGGAAAGGGTACGGCTGAGTTTACCTATAAAGCTATCTCGCATTTCTGTGGAAAATAGTTCGAAGACATATTCCTACTGTCCAGGTACAGATTTTTGAAAAAAGTAGGTATTCGGTAGGAAATTGGTAGGAAAGTGGTAGGTTTTGAGTATTCTTTTTTCATAATAGCTGTGTTATATTTACAATGGGCAAAGCGAACAGGAAAACAAAAACCGGTGAGCAAAGCCCAAAGTTCTTTTGCAAGAGAATAATGAATAGATAAGCGTCAGCTTAAGTCTGGTAAAACAGATTTAACACTGGCGCTTTTTTATTCCTCACTGTCACCCGGGGAAAGATGACGATCCGGACCCGCAACAAAAGAAAGGATAACACAGATATGGATTACGAAAGCTTTAAAGAGAAGTTTGTTGAGGATGTGAAGAACAGACTCAATGAGGACGGCGCGGATGTAAAGGTCTCAATTAATGAGGTCAAGAAGCTGAACGACGGTTATGAGGCAATGACGATAACGCCTGAGGGCAGCAACATAGGAGTGAATCTTCCTATCGATAAGTTCTTTTCTGCACTGGAAGATAACGCTCCTTATGACAGCCTGGTAGATAAGGCAGTCGAAGTTGCAGCAAAGGGAATAGAGCAGAAGCCGGACTTTGATGTAGCAGCATTTACCGATTACAGCCGGATGAAGGAAAAACTTGCGATGGAAGTTGTTTCTGCAGAGGCCAACAAGGAGATGCTTCAGAACGTACCTCATCAGAACATGGAAGATATGGCGGTGGTGTACCGCTTCTGCCTGTATTCCGATGATACGAGCCGGGCATCGGTCCTGGTAACCAACCAGATCCTTGATGCCATGGGAGTGACAGCCGAACAGCTGCATGCGGATGCAATGGAGAATGCTCCGCAGTTAAAACCCGCTGAGATAAAGGGGATGAGTGAAGTGATGGCTGAGATGATGGGTGTCGATCAGGCAGAGATGCTGGGACTCTTTCCGGTAAAGCCGGAGGATGAGCAGATGTTCGTTGCATCGGTACCTGATAAGACTCATGGCGCCGGGGTCCTTGCCTATGAGGATTTCATGGATAAGGCAGCCGAGAGGCTTGGCGGAGACTTCTTCATCTTACCCAGTTCGATCCACGAGGTTTTATTAGTACCTGATAAAGGTGATACGAGCCTTAAGGATCTTGAGAACATGGTAAGGGAAGTCAATGCAACCCAGGTGGCACCTGAGGATAAGCTGACTGACAGTGTATACCACTATGATTCGCAGGCTAAAGTGTTTGAGCTTGGTGAGAAGTTTGTGGAACGCATGGCAGAACGTGACGGACCGGCAGATAAGGATGAGAAAGCATCTGTCCTGGATGATCTTAAGACAAAGAAGGATGAGGCAGCGAAAGCGCCTAAGAAGGAAACAGTAGAAAAGGCAGCGAAGAAAAAAGGCGGCGAGGCCATCTGATCCTCGCAAACAGTTTAATGGGCAGCATAAGCGTCCGGCTGGGGGAAACTTCAACCGGGCGCTTTTCATATGCCCGGAAAGGATGAGAAAAATGTCATTAGATTATAGTGTAAGAAAAGCAACAAATAGCAGCAATGGGAGTAGAGGTGGTCAGTGAGCCGCTCGGACCTCGGAGGATTATAGTCGGCTCACTTTACGGATCGACTAATCAACGTTCCGCAGTAACTTGTAAAGGTACTTTTCCCTTTCCTTTTCAAGCTGAAGGTCAAATTATTGAATCGGAGGTGAAAACCTGTATGCAGGAGATTAACTTTTTTTGCAGGAAATGCAAAAAATCACTTAAGCTGTCATATATACCGTGCGGTAATAATGATACGCAGGTGATGAACAGCATGATCATAAGGTGCCATACGAATAGGTGCACCAGGGTTGTTACTCTTAAGAATTTCACGGAAGGCCGGATGATCGAAAAAACTGATACTTCCGGCAAATGCTACTTGTAACTCAGAAGTATAACTGCATGGCAGATATGGATTTAGAACAAAAAAAGGGAGGCTAACGCCGTCCCAGTGGACAACGTAGCCTCCAAAAATCTGGCGATATAATACGATATATTCCGTAAAACGTCAATGCAGGAACAATAAAAACTGAATCGGGCTTCATGATATGGGGGCATAGACCCACCGTGGACGCATGAAAAGATGACCAGCTAAAGCTGGGGACTTTTCATGCGTCCTTTCTTTTCCGGTCATCGGTCCGGGAAAGAGGAGAAGATGAACACAACTATTAAGAAAGAAACATTAGGACAGAGGATCAGGGCACAGAGGATGAGACTCGGGATGACTCAGGAGGAACTGGCGGAGATCACTTTTATCCCGAAGCCCACCATATCGAATTATGAGAATGACCGGATCGATATCAAGAGCAGCGTGATTGCCGAATTGGCAAAAGCCCTTGAGACAGATCCCAACTATCTGATCCTGGGAGAGAAAGCTCCGGAAGTTGCAAATGGTTTTATGAATGAGGCGGAAGGGCTGTTTTCCAAGATTACAGATCCGAAGGTGCAGGAGATGCTGCTGAAGCAGATCAGGGCACTGGTATAAGTCTTTACTTTTCACTTTTAGGGGGTAAGTTTTGTGCTTTTTGCAATTTCTGCCCCCTAAAAGCGTTGACCATCCTTTATGAAGTTAATGAGATTCGCATGGATGATCCCGTTCCTTTTCTGAAGAAGACTGTCGGTGGTAAGAAGATATTTGGGATAATTATCCCATGTAACCTGTTCCAACGATCTGTATTCTCTGTCCTCGGTATCTTTGCTTTCTAGAATCGTATAGGCGACTTGAACATAGGAATAGTTCATTTCATTATCTCTTAGAATGAAGTCACATTCCAGCTTGCCAATCCTTCCGACGCTTATCATATAGTCCATGCCGGCAGCATAGGTGTATACAATGTTTTCAAGCACCGGACCGAAGTTGATGCGATTGTCGGTGTTCAGTGCATAATAGAACGATAAGTCCGACAGATAGTACTTTTTCTCACCCATGATGGATTTTCTTGACTTCATATCAAATCTGTCACATGGTATAAGAATTTTTGCACTTATAAGTGCATTAATATAGCGGTTCACCGTCTCACGTTTAATTTTTATGCCCTTCTTTATGATATCATCTGTGATGTTCTGAATGCTCGTGGTGGATCCGAAATTGTTGATAACGTATTTCATTATGGCTTCGAAAGTAGCCCGGTTTCTGATCTGGATACGCTTTCTGATATCTTTTTCATAGATCTCGTTTATCAGGTTTTGAACGTAAAGCCGCTTATCATTCATCGAATTCAGCTTTGCCACATACGGGAACCCACCCTCAAGGATATAGTTGCGTAATTCAGTCATATCGTCGGGGGAAAGCTGCTTTCCGAAGAACTTTTTGATCTCGAGATACTCATCAAAGGTAAGCGGCAGGATATTGAATTCAATGTAACGCCCGGTGAGTTTTGTGACCAGTTCACCGGAAAGAAGATAAGAGTTAGACCCTGTAATGAATATGGAGAAGTCCCCCTCTTCTCTCCAGGAGTTGATAACCCGCTCAAATCCCTTAACATTCTGAATCTCATCTATAAAAAGATACTTGATACCTTTTGTGGTGCTGTTATCGGCGATCAGTTTGTCCAGGGCATCTGTTGTACTTACAGTGTCATAAGGTTTTTTATCAAGGTTAAAATAGAGAATATTCTCGGCCTTAACACCGTTTTCGGTCAGTTCTCCGGCAATAAGGTTCATGATAGAAGATTTTCCGCATCGTCTGACGCCGGTTAAAACTTTGATAATCTCTGTTTCGTGATAGAAGCCACGGATCTTATTAAGATATTTTTCACGCTTATATAAATCTTTCTTGATTTCATATTCCATAGGTATTTAGCCTCCGATCGCATAAATTCCATTTAATAATACTATTTTAAGGGGCAAAAGTCAATAATAGGGGGTAAGAATTTGAGTTATTGCAAATCTTGCCCCCTAACCAATAAAAAAGCTAACATTAAAACACATAAGTATGGTGTCGCCATACTCATGTATGGTCTTCGCTATCTTACTTTTTACATGGCGTTCCGTAGAATGACATATAATTCTAATGATAATGAAATCAAAATGTGATATACTGCAAAAAGAATTTAATGGACCGGAGGTGGAAGCGTGGTTACTTCTCCAAAAGACAAGCATGAGAGACTGTACTTTTTGTTTACACAGAAGGGATTCGGGCCGGACAGGCAGCAGGAGCTGACGAATAAGGATCTGATGAAATGGATACATCGGTTTAAAGAGAATAAGTATCAGGCGCTATACGATATGGGGTTTTTTCAGAAGCCACAGT
>JAGCUO010000082.1 GCA_017962825.1 Lachnospiraceae bacterium
TAAGTCTGGCTTATTTTCCATTCATTACTGAATTAGGTTTTGTTCGTTCTCTAAAAATTTATTATGCAATTGATCACCTCGTGAACTTCGTTCACTCGGTCCTCGGCTTTCGCCGAAGAGCTTTTTTCAAACATGCTCTTACGGATGCGAGCATCCGACGAGCCTGTTTTCAAAAATCTCACTGCTCAATTGCACGTGGAATTTTCAGGGATGCATTAGTATTGAATTATCAAGGAACATATGCGTCGTTTCACGCGACAGCCTATATAAAATATCACAGCAAAAATTCTATGTCAACAAGAAAAAATAAAAATTTTCAGGCTTGTGAAAACAGCATAAATGCATATACTTTTCATCGATCAGACTTGAGCAAAATGTATCAGTATCACTTTATATATTTGTGTTATCATCAGATACAATGAACACCGAAACAAACAATAAAACTGATATAAAGAAAAGCACAGCCTCAGTTACAGCGCAGGATGAAACAGTATCCGGAAGCAGACTGAGGAAGGCTATACTTCATCTGCTGACTGCCGCGCTCTTCTTTTCTCTTATGACTTTCTTCGTAAGAATATCGGGAGATCTGCCGACGATGCAGAAGACATTCTTCAGGAACTTCTTTGCATTGTTCGTAGCAACGGGAGCTATACTCAAGAACAGGATAGGCTTTTCCGTGAGAAAAGGTAACGGCGTATCACTCCTGATGAGATGCCTGTTCGGAACAAGCGGAATGATTGCTAACTTCTGGGCAATAGACAGGCTGGGCATTGCGGATGCAAACATGCTCAACAAGCTCTCTCCTTTCTTTGCGATCATAGTCAGTTATTTCATTATGAAAGAAATACCGACTGCCATCGACTGGTCATGTGTTGCGATCGCATTCATAGGATCCCTTTTCATAATCAAACCATCCGTGGGACTTGCATCCATACCGGCATTGGTTGGATTATACGGAGGTTTCGGTGCGGGCGCCGCATATGCATTCGTTCATAAGATGGGCAAAACGGGACAGCCCGGTAAAACCATAGTGTTCTATTTCTCGCTGTTCTCATGTCTTGTCACCGGACCGTTCCTTATCTTCGACTGGCATCCGATGTCACCCGCACAGTGGGGATGTCTCATAGGCGCAGGTGTATGTGCGGGAATTGCACAATTCAACATCACAGCCGCTTATCAGAATGCACCGGCTAAGGACATATCGGTATTTGATTATACGCAGGTCATATTTGCCGCAGTCTTAGGAATGATATTCCTTAATGAGTTTCCTGATATATACAGTCTTATTGGATATGTGATCATCATCGGAGCCGCAGTGATCAAGTGGCAGATAGCAAGAAAAAGATAACTTCAGCATACAAGGCCTAAATAAAAGTAAAACAAAAGAGCAGGTTCCAAAGAACCTGCTCTTATTGATTGACGTTTAAGATAACTTTCTCTGCCAGTCGGCACCGGGCTTTGATAACTTCAGGATAATGGTATCAAGATCCGATGCAACTTCCTGATCTATCTCAAAGATGAGCACGCAGTCGATCTCTTCATTATCCCTGAGGTCTGCCTTCAGTGTGGACATATCATCACCGAGCATGGTGACAAGTGCTGTAGCGGTAACCTCTTCATTGACCTTACATTTAAAGGAAATATTGTCCGAAAGGAAATTAACGCTCACATCGGAACCGGACCCGTTATAAAGCGAATACCAAAGTACAAGGAACTTCTTTCCGGATGTAGCCTCAACAACAAAGTAATCCGACACATCCGCATCCTCGGGATACGATGACTGGATAGTATAACCCTTATATGAAAGAAGTACTCCCGACTGAAGCTCCAGGAAATCTTCCATCGTATCGCTCACATAACCTTCATCGGGTTCGGTGGTATTGTCGATTATCTCAACGGGATTACCGTCAGCATCAAGAGTATCATCACCTTCGCCGGTCTCGGTCTGACGGGCAAGTTCTGCAGCCGCTGCTTCTTCCGCAGCTATCCTTGCAGCTTCATCGGCTGCAATAACCTCGGAATAATCAACAAGACGGCTTCTGTGCTCAGCATCATATCTGAGCATTGCAAATGCGGCATACTCTCCTATCTGCTGCTGTTGTTCATCTGTCATCTCCGCAATCTCAGATTTACATCCTCCGAAAAAGAGCATGCAACAGACAGACAAAGAAATAAGTTTAAACAGTTTTGTTCTCTTCATATAGTTCCTTATTCTCTGTATTCCCCTCTACAGAAACATTATTAAAAACCCGCGCCTCTTCGGGCTGAACATACTGAGGCTGTGTACCCGCAGCCATCTTTGCAGCTTTATTCTCTCTCGATTCAAGAACCATATATATACATCCGATCGCAAGAGCGAGAGCTCCCACAAGTATATACATGATCGTCTTGGCCTTAACATCACCGATGGAAATAAAGTCTATCAAAGCTATTTTAGCACAAATCACGATGGATAGTATAAGTCCGTATATTCTTATTGATTTTTCCTTTAATGCGAAGCCGATTATGACACTTATAAGGGCAATTGCCATCAGGATAATGCTGAGTATAAATCCCTTTTCAAGCGGAACAAGGAAAGAAATAAAGGTAAGATATGCCGGAATCATAATATACTTTCCGCGGAAAGGCATTCTGTATTCGTTGTTCATAAGAAGAATAATGAGTGCGAGTCCGAATACGGCACCGATAGAGAAGATCAGAACATCCTCGACCGAATCACCGGTACGTGAAGACGGGATCAGCATGATCATAGCCCAGATAAGCGCGAACCAGTTAAATACATGATTATGCTTTCCTTTTATCCCGGGAATGGTGTTGATCAGGTAGGTGAAAAGAAGAACGACCCCGATACCTATAACTTCACCAAGTCCGTCGGGAAGAAATGTGACAAATTTAAATATAACAAAGTTTATGGCAAATACTGAAAAGATCTGAATGATATTCAGGAAACCTGTGCCGATAAATATACATACGGCAAGACCTACAATAAGCACAACGTACCCGACATAATCAAGCGGTTCATGATAGGTCGAGGAAGATATACCGATAGCAAAAAGCATTACAAAAAGCTGAAGAATAAGATCGGTTATCTTATAGACACGCTTCTCATTTTCGAACCGGGTCATATATCTCGAGAGCAGACAGTGACAGATCAGGAGAACAGCCTGCACCGGGAAAAGATCAACGGAAAGCAGAAGTATAAGTCCCGTAAACTGAGCTGCGATGTAAAACAGATAGAAATGACGGTCCTTCTTTTCTCTGAGAAGAAAGGCGAATACACCTTCGATAATAACTGCCATAAGATATAGCAAGATCTCAAGAACAATAACCTCGCCTTCAGAAAAGTCCGGAAGTGTTTTGGGAGACACACCGCATGAAGCCGCAAAAATTATAACAATCACCGAGTATATAATGAAATTAAATACATCAATAACCTCGTTAGCTGTGCCTTCATTTTTACTTCTCTTGGCATGCATGAAATAAATGAAATTGATAACGAGCATACTGCAGACGATGAAGATCAATCTGAGTACTTTTATCGTCAGATCGGAGGCATCATCGATCCGGAAAAACACGCCTGCGATCATATAGATCATTTCCGCAAAAAGCATTACCGGAGTAACTGCAGCGTTGTACTTCTCCACAGGGAAAATAAGCCAGAGTGAAGAAATGATAAGTGTGCACAGAGTTATGACAATGTACTCGGTCGGAGAAACCCTGGATGCGATGGCAATGGATGAAACAAATGCCGCAAGGAATCCGATGATCGAGTAGAGCTGGCTCTTCCTGATATATCCAAAAATGCAAACAAGTACCGCACAAATACCGAGTATGATCGCAGTGACAGGCAGATTGAGATTATCAAGGGATTTGTAGTTTACTACCGTAGTCAGAAAGACACCGCTTAAACCTATTGCGGTAAATACAGCCGAAAGCTTGGGAACAATTCTTCTAATGACAAATTCGGATACACCGAGCACGATCGCACAGACAAGATACATGACCATGCCCTGTGCAAATGTATCAAGGAAATTTATCGAAAAATAAACCAGGCCCGTAAGAAGGAATACGGATCCGATGATGGACATCACTATAGCTCCGACAGCAAACTCGGTCTTCTTGGATGTATCAGTCGATGAAGCAGTGGTATTCCGGACCGAACGATTTAACAGCTGTCCGGTGTAAGGATCAAATGCAGCAGGCTGAGATACAAAGGGCTGAGTCTGAAATTCGGGAGCCTGAGTCTGTGAAACAGGTGTCTCAGTCTGAGCAGTAGGATCGATTTCGACAGAAGGAGCCGATGCATCTTCCTGTTGAGACAAAACAGATGTAGCGTCCTGTACCGGCTCAGCAGGCGATTCAGGTTCAGCAGGTGTCACCGGCTGGGCAGGATTAACAAATACCGGATTCTTTATATCGGGAATTTCATTATCTCCGTATATTGCCCTGAAAAACATCCTCTCTACGGGAACTCCGAGCTTATTCATCTTCTCGGCGTAGACTTTGTAATTATTTATGACCTGCTGTCTGTATTCGGGCACACGTGCCGGATTACTCTGGATATCATTCTTGATCTCTGAAAGATATGATGTGAACATCGGATCTTCCGATGACTTGATCAAGGATGCGAGTTCATAATCAAACTGAATTATCTCATTATAAAAAGTAAGTTTCATATATACCTCTGATCTGCAATTACCCTAAGTATTTTAACATGAATCCGGTGTATTATCCTTATTATTCTTCAGTCAGATCCGGACTCTCAGTTTCAATTCCAAGCTCACGTTCCATCAGTCGGACCTGCCTTTCCCTTTCGGTCAGTTCCTGGTCCCAGGAAGCATATCTGTTCGTAAGAACCGTCTCATAATTTATTATATTCGGATTATCGGTGTGAGTTGCTATCCAGAACATCCATATAACCGCACCGATAAGGGCAATATTAAGTACAACGGATATAACAAGAAGTCCTACGTGCTCTTTCTTTTTCTTTTTATCTCCGTCCGCTATGCCCTCCTTTTTGGTGGTGTCATAGAACATATAAAGAGGAATAGCCTGAACCTCTTCCTCCGAATAGTCGAGCACATCAATAAGGTATTCCCTCATCTCGGTAAGAAAAGCAATACCGACGGGAGTCTTGAAAAATTTCTCATCAATTGCCTTGTCATAGAGTGCCTTTACGGTCTGGGCATCACCTTTGTCGAGATGAGACTTCAGATAGTCGATCTTCTTCATCTCGGACTGGGCAAGGATGGCATCATTCAGGCAGGCAAACTCATATCCAAGTGCGGTTACTCTTTCTTTTTCCATATGTATAAGCCCCTCACAGGTCTCCAACAATATCGATCACAATTGCATAATGCCGTATTTTACTTTGAGGGAAATGATCCTCCGGACGCTTTCGTCAATACGGGATTCCGTTATCACACCCGCCGATACGGCATCTTCTATCGCCTTGACAGTAAACGGGACATCGGAAGGCATAAGAAGGATATCACAGCCCGCATCGACTGACCTTACAGCGATATCGGATACTCCGTAATAATCGGTCATTGCCTTCATCTGAAGCGAATCGGTCATGACAATTCCTTTAAAGCCGAGTTCTCCTCTCAGAACATCCCGGATAAGAGTCTTTGAAAAGAGCGCCGGATCATCGCCGAGTTCACTTATGATCAGGTGACCCATCATCACACAATCGGCTCCGGCATTTATTCCCGAAGCAAAAGGAAGACATTCCTCGGCTTTTATATCGGCAAGCGGCTTATAAATATAAACCGCTCCGTAATGACTGTCCTCGGAAGAATCGCCGTGTCCCGGGAAATGCTTAAGGCAGCACGGAATCCCCTGTGAATGGAACCCCTGAACCGCAGCCGAAACAAGCTCGGACGCTTCGATATAGTCAGTGCTGTAGGCCCTGTCTCCAATTACCGTGTTTTCCGGGTTGGACCATACGTCCGCAACCGGCGCAAGATCCATATTGAAGCCGTAAGACTTGATATCTGCGGCGATTACCATAGCATTGGTAAAAGCCACTCCCGTTCCCAGTTCATGGTAATCATACATCGGACCGATCTGTGTGGTACCAACGGTATTCTGAAGCCTGGTAACCCTTCCGCCCTCTTCATCGAGTGTAAGGAAAAGAGGAATCTGTGAATACCCCTGTGCATCGGTGAGAAACTTTTTAAGCTGGTCTCCCGAAGAGATATTGCCCCCGTCAAAGATGAGCCCACCGACAGGATAAACGGTAAGTGCACTCTGTAGCAAAATACCTGCGCTTTTGGGTTTCCTTTCACCCGTAAGGGACGCGGGCGTAGCGATGATCATCTGACAGACCTTCTCATGAAGGGTCATATTCGCAATATAAGCATCAACAGAATCTGTCTGCGCAGGCGGATCCGGTACAAAAAAAGTTTCATCCGTATCAGATTCTTCACTATTGCCTGATATATCCGAAACACTGTTCTCGGTATCACCGTTTGGATCGGAGTAAGGATTCTCTTCCTGGGAACCATTTTCGGAAACGTAAGAAAGTTCGGTCCCATCCTGTGAGGGAGTATCCGAATTGCCATCTGTTACGGTTTGAATAAACTGCTGACCGCTTTCAAAACCGGGGCCCGAAACTGTTATAGTTGTAGGTCCGTCGGGTGAGGGCTTGTCCGGATTGATAATGACAAGCACGGCAATTATCAATAAAACCGATATTCCTGCAATGCATAACAGCACTTTCCGGTTCTTAAGTTTTTCTATCAATTTATCCACCCGTGTATTATACCATTATTTGTCATTCCTTTCAGAACACAAAAATACAAAAAATATGCTATTTTTTGGCAAGAAATTGCCGCCGTAATACATTATAATTTAATGGTATTTCCAAATATATATTGCATGGAGGGGACTATGCTCAGAACAACTGAAGTAAAAAGCGGAAAAATAAGGGGAATCGCAGGAAACGATCCCAGGATAACCGCATTTAAAGGAATTCCTTTTGCGGCGCCTCCGATCGGAGAAAACAGATGGAAAGCTCCCCAGCCTGTCGAAAACTGGGATGGCGAGCTTTTATGTGATGATTTCGGACCAATATCCGCACAGGACAGGCCCGGTGTCGGAACGGATATATACTGCAGGGAATGGCATGTTGATGCGGATATTCCACTCAGTGAGGACTGCCTTTACTTAAATGTATGGACTCCCGCCAAGAGCAGGGATGAAAAGCTCCCCGTACTCGTCTGGTATTACGGCGGCGGTTTCCAGTGGGGCTACACAGCCGAGATGGAATTTAACGGAGAAGCTCTCGCAAAAAGAGGTATCATTGTCGTTAGCGTCGCATACCGACTTGCCGCTTTCGGTTTCCTTTGCCACCACGATCTTTCAACAGCAGATCCCGAGCATCCCGCTAACTTCGGCCTACTTGACCAGAAGGCCGGACTACACTGGGTATATGAAAATATCGCCGCTTTCGGCGGAGATCCGGAAAAGATTACCATAGCAGGTCAGTCCGCAGGCGGTGCCAGCGTTCAGAACCATCTCGCTCACGAAGCCAATTTCGGTATCATCAAGGGTGCTGCCGTATTCAGCGGATTCATAAGTCCCAAGTATTTCAATGACAATCTCTTCAAGCCCATGACTCTTGAGATGGCCGAAGAAAAGGGTGCAAAGTTCCTTGCACAGCTCGGCGTATCTTCCATCGAAGAAGCCCGCAAGATAGATACGGACACCATCATCAGCGAATATGCCAGGTTCCGTGCCGAAAACGGAATGTTCGCTCCCATCCAGGACGGTAAGTTCTCACTCGGAGATCCCAGAGACAGGATTGTTAACAGGCAGTGTGCGGATGTACCCATCATCGCCGGCAACACAACCGA
>JAGCUO010000083.1 GCA_017962825.1 Lachnospiraceae bacterium
TAAGGATAGCCAGCCGTGCAGAGAATATCTGGAATCAAGAAAAGAAGTGCTATCGTAAGATTACAGACAGACCATTAAAGAAACCCTACTTTGTTAATATTATGAGAAACGGTCATGCGGTTCTTAGAAAATATGTGGCAACAGAGGAAGAAGCAAAAGATATTGCATCAGCTAAACGTAGAGAGTTGGGGTATCTAAGATAATGGCTCAAATGTTTTCAAAATCTTTTTACAAAAGTAAAGAATGGGAAAAGGTAAGACAGTTTGTTTTGATGAGAGACAAATATAAATGTCAAAAATGCGGAAGACCAGCGCAAGAGGTTCATCATATCATTCACTTGTCACCTGAAAATGTTTGGGATGTTTCCATAACTTTGAATCCAGATAATCTTGTTTCGTTATGTCGTGACGATCATTTTGCAGAGCACAAGCAGGACAAGGCTGAGGGCAAGAAGAAATATGACAAGGAAAAGAACAGTGATTGTCGGGAAGGGTTCCATTTTGATGAGTTCGGTCAGCTGGTTCCGGATTAAATATCCCCCCCGTTTTGGGATGGCCCCTATAGCCCTAAGGACCGTAGGGGGTGGCCCTCAAAAGAACTGACAAGAACGCACAGGGTGGGGTGTAGTTCGGCAAAGAACGAAAGATCTGAAAGGAGTTGAGGCAAGATGGCAAGAGTTGTCTTTAACGCAGCTAAGGAATTGAAGAAACTGAAGCTTATTACCGAGATGCTCCCGGAGGATAAGCGAAAAATCACTGAGGGGCTTATAGCCGATGCGGCTTTTATGGCTGAACAGCTGGAAAAGCTCCGTGCACATATATCAGAGAACGGATGGAGCGAGGAATACAAGAACGGAGAGAACCAGTTCGGGAAGAAATCGTCTGTGGAAGCTGATGCTTATGTAAAAGTTCAAAAATCCTACGCTTCTGTCATTAAGCAGCTTACCGATCTGCTACCTGAGCAATCTGAGACTACCGCAGGTGCAGAGATAATGGCATTCCTTAACAAGAATGACTAACTGGCCTAAAGAATACCTTAAGGCTATACAATCCGGTGAAGAGGTAGTCTCAAACAAAGTCCGGATAGTGTATGAAAGAGAAGTAGGCTGGATGGATAATCCTCCGGAAGGGTTCCCGTACTACTTTGATGAAAAAGAAGGACTCCGGCATATAGAGTTCATTGAACGCTTCTGTAAACATTCCAAGGGAAAGTTTGCAAGACAGAGCATACAGCTGGAGTTATTCCAGAAGGCTAAGATTCAGCTCGTGTTTGGGTGGAGACATAAGGATACAAAGCTGAGACGGTTTAAGGAAGTAGTAGACATACGAGGCAGAAAATGCGGCAAGTCGACCGAGACAGCTGCTGCCGAGTGGGACATCTTCCTGAATGATCGTGAGAACGGTCCCGAGGTTTACTGTACAGCCAATAAAAAGGATCAGGCAAACCTGATCTATACCGAGTGCGTGAATATGCGTACACAGTCTCCGGAGCTGAAGGCCATCACAAAGAAGAGACAGAGTGATATTTACTGCCCCGGCAATATGGGCTTTATCAAATGCCTTGCATCCGATACGAGCACCATGGACGGATTAAACCCGAGCTTCTTTAGCTTGGATGAGTTTCATGCAATGAAGACATCCGCTATGTATGATGTCATGATACAGGGACAGTCAATGCGAGAGCAGCCATTAGCATGGCTGATAAGTACAAACGGATTTGTCCGTGAGGGCTTCTTCGACAGCAAGTACGGATACTGGAGCAGCGTAGCCACATGGGAACCCGGCTTTGAAGATTATTCCGTCCTTCCTCTGATCTATGAACTGAATGACAGGGGAACCTGGCAAGATCCGGCACACTGGCCCGAGGCTAATCCTGGATTAGGAAGGATAAAGAAGCTGGAGACCTTGACACAGAATGTGGAAAAGGCAAAAAGAGATCCTTCATTTTTACCTACGCTGCTTACTAAGGACATGAACCTTCCGGAGTCGGAGTTCACATCCTGGCTGTCATATGATGAAGCAGTAAATGAAACCACATTTGATATAGAGTACATATCTCACAGCTACGCGATCGGTGGCTGTGACCTATCGGCAGTCGGAGATTTGACCTGCGGTACCCTTTTGGTACAGAAACCGAATGATAACAACATCTATGTATTGCAGATGTACTTCATACCGCAGTCAAAGATAGACTTTATCGAAAAGACTTCCAAGAAGGAAGCACCATACAAATTATGGGCTGAACAGGGATGGCTTACAATCTGCAAGGGTGCCCAGGTCAATTACTCCGATGTTACGGCATGGTTCGTAAAGATGGTGGAGGAATATGACATCCGTCCCTTATGGATCAGTTACGATAGAGCACTTTCCGGATACTGGGTACCGGAGATGGAAGGCTTCGGCTTTGAAATGGAGAAATGTGCTCAGGGACCTTACACATGGAATCAGCCTATGAGAGAAATGCAGGCGGCATTCAGCGAACATAGAGTTATTTACAATAATAACCCCGTGCTCAGGTGGTGCCTGTTAAATACGGCAAAGAAGAGCACTAAATCGGACAGCATAGAGATGATCCAGCCGGTAAAGATACAGGCCAACAGAAGGATAGACGGTGCTGTCAGCTTACTTAATGCCTGGGTAGGATTCGTCAAACATTATGACGATTACACGAGATACATAAGATAACGAAAAGGAGTAAAACATGAGCTTTTGGGATATCTTTAGACCGCTGAAAAGCGCAAAACAGACCAGATGGAAAGAATTAGGGGCATATACAGCCATCTTTACTCCCTTTGGTCGGAATATGTGGCAGTCAGACCTTGTAAGGTCATGTATACGTCCTATATCGGAACATACAGGCAAGGCTAATGCGGTAAGCAATAATAGACCTGAGATAGCAAAGATTCTTAACTCTTCACCCAATATGTACATGAACGGTAAGGACTTCCTGTCGAAGATCAGGATCTGGCTGGAGATTAAGAATACCGTATTTATTTATATAGCAAGAGATGATACCGGCAAGGTGATAAGCTTCTACCCGGTACCTTATGAAAGCTTTGAAGCTTTGGAGTACCTGGGCGGCTTATATATTAAATTCACATTCAATAACGGGACCGCTAAAGACTATGTATTCCCTTGGGACGATCTGGCTGTACTCCGCAAAGACTACTTCTCAAGTGATATCTGGGGAGATGATAACGGAGCTATCCTCAATAAACTTGAGATAAATCACATTACGGATGAAGGCATAGCTCACGCGGTAAAAGCTACCGCAAACTTAAGAGGTATCTTAAAGAGTACAAAGGCAATGCTCTCCAAAGAGGATATCAAGAAGCAGAAAGATGAATTTGTAAATGATTATCTGAATCTTGAGAACTCCGGTGGAATAGCTTCCCTGGATGCGACACAGGACTTCACTCCCATCGAGATGAAGCCTGCGATCACAGATCCGAATACGATCAAGCAGTTCCGCGAGGATGTATACAGGTATTGGGGAGTAAATGATGCGATCATAATGTCATCTTACACAGAAGAACAGATGGAAGCCTTTTATCAGTCCAGAATCGAACCTTTTCTCGTAGCCTTAAGCCAGGAACTGACAAGAAAGGTATTTACCAAGAGAGAAAAAGAGCTTGGAGCTTCAATAATCTATGAATCAAACAGGATACAGTATGCTTCGAATAAAACAAAACTGAACATGGTGCAGCTGGTAGACAGAGGTATCATGACACCGAATGAGCTGCGACAGGCATTTAACCTTGCACCTTATGAGGGCGGCAATGAGTTTGTAAGAAGGTTGGATACAGTTCCTACCGGTGAAGAGAAAGGAGACAACGATGGATCTACAGGAGAAAATTAACAAAGGCCGTGAATACCGCAAAATGCAGTTAAACATTCAGGAGCCGGACAGCTACAACGTAAGAGGCTATGCTACCACATTCAATGAGAAGTACACACTCTGGGATGACGGGGACTTCCGTGTGGATGAGCAGGTAGATCCTCACGCATTCGATGAGTGTGATATGA
>JAGCUO010000084.1 GCA_017962825.1 Lachnospiraceae bacterium
AAGGATGCAAATCCCATGGGCAAGGTCGTAAGGGTTCCTGCTAATATCACTTATAAAAGGGCGCTTAGAAACCCCACGATATTTACTTCTACGTTGGTCTTCGATACGGAGATCGTGCCTAAGGAAGAGCTGGTATTTCCGGATATCAAGTCCGAGGATACCGCGCTTTGGTTTAAACTGCTCCGCAAGGGATATAAGGCCTGCGGACTTGATGAGAACCTGGTTTTGTACAGGAGAACCGGCAATTCGCTTTCATCGGATAAGTCCGATGCGGCGCGAAGGATCTGGAACCTGTACCGCAGATCCGAAAAGCTTCCCTTCCTCTACAGCTGCTTTTGCTTCATAGGGTGGGGATTTAATGCGGTTAAGAGAAGGATATAGGTGACAGCAGAAACGTCCCCTTGTCACCTATGGTATAATAAATTAGTTATGGATAAGCCGTCAGTAAGCATCGTAATACCTGTGTATAACGCCGCAAAGTACCTTGAGCGGTCGATTGGCAGTGTCCGTAAACAGACTTATGAGAATCTTGAGATCATATGCGTTGATGACGGCTCTAAGGATGAGTCACTGCAGATGCTGAAGGGCTATGCCGCAGAAGATCCCAGGATCAGGATCATATCCAAAGAAAACGGAGGTTCATCCTCTGCAAGAAATGCTGGACTTAAAGCTGTATCCGGCAAATATATAGGCTTTATAGATGCGGATGATCATATCGAGGCCGATATGTATATGAATCTGGTATCCGCTCTTGAAAACGACTATGATGCGGATGCTGCTCAGATCCTTTCCTGTGAGGAAGATGAAGAAGGCAGGATCATAAAGGCATTCGGTGAAGGCTTTGACGAAGCGGTTTCTTTTACCGGAAGGGAATTTTTCAGAAGCCTTTTACTTCACCGGGGTGACAGCTCGTTTTGCACGAAGCTTTTCAGAAAGGATTTCTTCGAAGGGTTTTCTTTTTCCGAGGGAAGACTGAATGAGGATTTCGAGCTTCTGGTAAATATGAGTTCTTCGATCAGAAAGATTCTTTCAGTGAGAAAGCCCGGGTATCACATAATCCTTCGGGGGCAGAGCAATACCAGAGGTACTTATAAGCAGAGCTTTTACGAGAACGTAATGGAAAATGCGGATAAGATGCTGGAGCTTACGGACAGGAAATTTCCCGAGTACAAGGACGATGCGATCCATTTTTACCTGATGCAGGCCATGTGGTTTCTGCTCCACATACCGGCGGATGAGATGACTAAGGACAATGCGCTTTATACTTCGGTGATGAAGAAGGTTAAAGCGTTCAGAGGGAATATCCTCAGTGATAAAAACTTTTCCGGAAAGCATAAGAGAAATCTGATCCTGTTTGCATTCCTTCCTGCAAGATTTGTTAAAAAGACACACGAAAGACTTAAGAAATAAGATGATCAGAGGCGACGAACATTACAGAAAAGATCAAATTATGGAGAGCACCAAGAGACTTATCAATCTGATGCTCTGCATGGGGTGCATAGGACTGGAGATAGCTATCTTCGGTCTTCATTGGTATTTTCATTTTCAGCATAGCGTCGTTGAACCTCTGAGAAATTTCTGGTTCAAGGGTCACGTTCTTGAGATAGCAATCTACGGTGTAATACTCATGATGTTCTCTAACATGTACGGCGGAATGAGACTGGGTTATCTGAAGAATTCCGAGATCGTTTTTTCACAGCTTTTTGCAACGCTCCTTGCGGGAATAATGATCTACGGAGAGCTTTCACTTATGGCATTCCAGCTGTTCAGACTTCCCTATTTCGTATACATGGGAGTAGAGCAGTTCTTGGTCGTAGTCATCTACATCCCCGTTGCGAATAAGATATACAGGCATCTTTTCCCGCCCCGAAAACTTCTTATGATCTACGGAAGCAAACAGCCGGATGTGCTGAGCGAGAAGTTCGAGACCAGAAAAGATAAATATAAGATCACCGACCGTATCGAGGTTGAACAGGGATACGAAGCTGTTGTAAAAAGGATCGAAGAAGATTTTTCCACCGGCAAGTGTAATGCCGTAGTTATCGGTGATATCACCGTCGAAGAGAGAAAACAGATCGTTAAGTATTGCTACGGCAATTCCCTCAGGTTCTATCTTTTCCCCAAGATCGGTGATGTAATAATGACCGGTGCTGAGGAACTTCACGTATTTGATTCTCCCATCCTTCTTACAAGGGAGTATTCGCTTACCATCGAAGAAAGAGTGATCAAGCGTACCATCGATATTATTTTCTCATTGATACTGATCATACTTACTTCACCTCTTATGCTTCTTACGGCACTTGCGGTTAAGCTCTATGACCGCGGACCGGTGCTTTACAAGCAGGTCAGATGTACCAGAAATGCCAGAGAATTCAAGATCTATAAATTCAGATCCATGAGGGTCGATGCGGAAAGCGACGGTGTTGCAAGGCTTGCAAGTAAGGGCGATTCCAGGATCACTCCCGTCGGAAAGTTCATCAGAAAATGCAGACTGGATGAGCTTCCTCAGCTTTTCAATATCTTAAAGGGTGAGATGTCCTTCATAGGTCCCAGACCGGAGCGTCCCGAGATCATCAAGCAGTATGTTGAGATCATGCCCGAGTTTGCATACCGTATGAAGGTTAAGGCAGGACTTGCCGGCTTTGCTCAGGTCTACGGAAAATATAACACCACCCCTTATGACAAATTAAAGCTTGATCTGATCTATATCGAAAAGTATTCGCTTATGCTCGACCTTAAGCTCATGCTCCTTACACTTAAGGTTCTTCTATGGCCCGATTCGACTGAAGGTGTTGATAAGGAACAGATAACCGCACTTAAGAATGAAAAACAAAACGGCGGACGTGACGAATAAATGAAAGTATTATGGCTATGCAATCTCATACCGCCTCAGGCAGGCGAGATTCTCGGTATTTCAGGCATTCCCAAGGAAGGCTGGGTCGAGGGGCTTATGACCGCCATGGCTTCTAAGGCTTCCGAAGTGAGCCTTGCCATTGCATTTCCCGTTTCCGAGGAGCATGACGGAAAAAGGGATACCTTTGTGATAGGCGAAGATTTTGAGGTTACTTTCTTTGCTTTCCGTGAGGATACAGTTCACCCCGAAACATTCGATCCTTCTCTTGAAGGAAGAATGAACAGGATACTGGATGAGTTCCATCCCGATGTGGTTCATATTTTCGGAACCGAATTTCCTCATGCACTTGCAATGGGAAGGGCAGTATGCGGCGATGATTTCCATTACCATCCCGGCAGAGACAGACTTCTCATTACTTTCCAGGGAATCTGTGCTGCGGTTGCGGCGGATTACATGGCATGTCTTCCCGATGAAATCGTATCATCCACAACCTTCAGAGATACTGTTAAGAAGGATTCCATAAAGCAGCAGCAGGAAAAATTCCAGGCAAGGGCGCGCAACGAGCTGGAAGCTGCAGGCTTTGCCGGGTACCTGGGCGGAAGAACTTCTTTTGATAAAAAGTGGGCGACAAGACTTGGTCCCGAAGCCAAATACAGATATGCCGGAGAGGTTATGAGAGCGGTATTCTATGAACCTCTTCCGACTGATATTACCAGGGACGTAAACACAATATTTGTATCCGGGGCGGATTATCCTCTTAAGGGATTTCATATCCTGCTCAGGGCACTCATGGATATCAACTGGCCGGAACTTAAGATAAGAGTTGCGGGACAGAATATCGTTTCCAGAAATACTCTCAAAGAGAAAGTTAAGATCTCCGAATACGGAAAATATCTCGGAGAACTGATGGAGAGAGGAAATCTTCAGGGCAAGGTTGAATTCCTCGGAAGGATCTCCGCAGAGCAGATGAGAGAAGAATACCTGAAGTGCGGAATATACATATGTCCTTCGTCCGTAGAGAATTCCCCCAATTCCATCGTGGAAGCATCTCTTTGCGAAGCACCTGTAATAGCTTCCAGAGTCGGCGGAATTCCCGATATCATCGAGGATAAAAAAGAATGCCTTCTCTATGACTGCAATGCAAGAAAACCTCTCGATGAAGTTGCGGCATCGCTTCGAGGATGTATCGAAGCCGTTATGGCAGATCCCGAAGCTGCAAAAAACAGAGCAAAAGCCGCAAGGAGGAGAGCTCTCAAGGAACATGATCCCGGGACTGTTGCGGATCAGATGATCGGGATTTACACGGAGATGTGCGGCAGAGATTCATGAAGATTGTCTTTGTATCCAATTATATAAATCATCATCAGATTCCCTTTTGCGAGGCCATGATAGAAAAGCTTGGCCCCGCGGGGGATTTTGTTTTTATTCAGACGGAAAAGATAGAAGAAGAGCGCACTTTGATGGGGTGGAAGGATGAAACACCCGCATATGTGATGAAGGCATATGAAAGTGAGAAGATTCACGAAGAGTGCCTTAAAAAGATCATGGATGCGGACTGCGCTCTCATAGGCTGGACCACGGATATGTCCCTTGTGATGCCAAGGCTTAAGAAAGGGGCACTTACGCTTCGAATAAGCGAAAGGCTCTACAAGAAGAGCCAGCTCTATGCTTATAATCCCAGAGGTCTCATCGCAAAATACAAAGAACATACCGCCTTCAGAAAAGGCCCTGTATATCTCATGTGCTCAGGTGCTTATGTTGCGTCGGATTACGGTATTTTCAGCGCATATCCCGGCAAGAAATTCAAATGGGGTTATTTCCCCGAGTTAAAAGAATACGGAAATGAAGACCCTGCAGAGCTTAAATCCAGACCGGGCGATCCTGTAAGGGTGCTGTGGGCCGGAAGATTCATAGACTGGAAGCATGCGGAGAATGCACTTCTGGTTGCCGGAAAACTGCAGGAAGAAGGTATTCCATTCCATATGGATATAATCGGAACGGGTGAGATGGAAGAAGAGTTAAAACAGATCACCGCTTCCAAGAGACTTATAGAGAATGTGACTTTCACGGGCCCCATGGAGCCTTCGAAGGTTCGTGAGTATATGGAAAAAGCGGATATATTTATCTCTACCAGTGACAGACAGGAAGGGTGGGGCGCAGTTATCAACGAAGCCATGAACTCATCCTGCTGCATGATAGTTCCGGCTGAAGCAGGCGCAGTTCCTTATATGATCGAAAACGGATACAACGGATATGTGTTTAAGTCCGACGATACCGATGAACTTTTGTCATGTGTAATGCAGGCTGCAAGATATCCAGATATCAGAAAGAAGATGGGCAGACGTGCATACGAGACTGTGAGATATACCTGGAATGCAGCAAACGCAGCAGACAGAATGGTGCAGCTCATAGGGATCCTGTCTGATGCCTGGGGAATAGCCGAGGACGAATGCGGAGTGCCCTCCAGAGAAGTTCCCACAGAGACCGTTATCCCCTGGGATGAAGGCCCCTGCTCGAGAGAAGAAGTACGCGATGAATCTGTGGTCATCGAGGAAGCACTTAAGTTTGATAAGTCAGAAGATGAGTATTAAGTTGACGGAGGTGACCATGGGGACGGTTCTCGTGGTGCAGAAGTTCATGCACCGCGAGAACCGTCCCCATGGTCACCTCAAGAGGTTTGATGAACTAAAAAATTTTTATAATCTGTTAATGAATGAACAAGATGAATATGAGAAGACATAAAAGTATACTTATTTGTTTTTTATTTGCTGTAATTCTGTGTTCGTGTCATACATTTAATGAGCAAGACAGCATTGGTAATGTTCAACCCTCGACTGGTGAGAATGCAGATTCAATTGATGGGAAAGATGAATTATTACCTTCTTCTCATTCTGATCAAATGATATTTGTTTCGACAGAGGAGATGATCCAGGAGATACTCGGATTTGAACCGATTTATACCGATATTATGAATTGTTCTGAGTCGGATTATGAAGACTGGCTTGATTACTATTCTTCAATTGTATATACCAACATAAATGCATATGATATCGGCTATTATCTATCATATCTTGATGGAGATGATATTCCTGAATTGATTGAATGTGTAGGTGCGTTAGAGGCCTCTTTCGTATGGTCGTGGAAAACTCCGGGTGAATTCAGCGAAATGCCCGGGACGTTTGCTTATAATGAACGGTCGGGGAGGATTCTGTCAAAAAATACCTATTTTTATACGGAACAAAATTCAGATTATCTATATTACGGTAGTTATGACGGTGATTCCGGATACGAAATGTGTGAGTATTATAATGCTGACCACGAGGGATCATATAAAGTGTTTGATGTATCCGTCGGCAAAGATAATTATTCGGTTTTGACGGATATATTTGACATGGATAATCTCATCAAATGTGACTATCCCCATAGCTATTCATCCCTGGAAATCATATATATAATGAAAACCGGTCATGATTCTTCATATAATCACAGATATGAGATTTTTTATGATGACTTGAGTTGGGAAGAAGCCCGTGAAAAATGCACTGAGAAGGGTGGATATTTAGCTACGATCACTTCGACAGAGGAATTGAATTTAATAAGTGAATTGTTGAGTGAAAACGAATCAAATGAATCAGCGTTCTATATTGGATATCGTAGATTTAATGGAAGCGAGCACGGTGAGTATGTTTGCTTGAACGATGGAAGATATTTGCATGCAGAATATCAAGATAAATTTAGGATTCGTTATCCTGATTATTCATATTTTAAGAAATTTTACGGTGATTATTCAAATGGCGATTTACTATATGGATTATTCTGTTACTGCGATAGTGACGTGAATGGAACGCAGAATGGCGGTTCAGAATTGGTTTATGGCCCTGAAAATCTTGCGGAATATAACCCGGAGATGTCAGGGAGAGTAGGATATATCTGCGAATACGATGAGTGAGTTTATGTTGAACTTCTTATATGATTTGACTAATTCAGAGCTATGAGAATAAGTAAAGAAACAATAGTATATCCTCTTCCGACATTTGAACTGCTTGCTAAAAAGGAATCAAAGTGGAGATTACAGTTACCTCAGGATTATAGGTTCTTTATCTTGAAGTATAACGGGGCTGTTCCTGCAGAATGCAACTTTAGCTGTAGTGGTCATGAATATATGGTCACGAGATTCCTGTGCATTCTAGAGAATGTAAGAGAATCGGAATTCGGATGGCTTGATATCAGCGTGGTGGAATCTCAGATAGGAGAACGTCTGACTGAAAATGAGGACCTAATCGGAGTTGAGGTTCTGCCCATTGCAGAATTGTATTCCGGAGATTACCTATGCCTTGATTTCAGGATTGATAAATCTTCTCCTTCCGTATGCGTATGGAGTCACGAAGAATCTGAAGATTTTAGTCCTGTAACATATGAAGTAGCAAGGAACTTTACAGTGTTTCAAAAACTATTAAGATAAAGCGGATAATTCAACAAGGACGGTTCCGAGATCCGTCCTTGTTGGAGTAATAAGGGATTATCTTATGGACTATTGCTTGGATGTGATCATTCGAAGGAACGACATTGAAAACGCAGGACTTTCGGAAAAAACAAATGAATGGAATGGAGAGATAATCTCATATATACCTTCACAGTACCTGACAGATTCGGGTATTGCTTTCGAAGAGATTGAAGATCATTCCTTCTATGAAAACAGATATGGAATTGAATTGTCTGAAGAAGATGTAGCAATGCACTTAAAGTCCGATATAATCCGGGATCTCGAATATGGTATCAATACCTGCCTTGATATTCCTGCAGATAACACCTTGCTGGTGTTTTTGAAACAATTGACAAAATTTACCATGTTTTATGTGGTTTTGGTTCGGGAAGACGAAGAATTGAAGGAAAGACATGAGATACATTCCGAAGAAGAAATGTGCAAAGTATTATCGGATTGTATGAAATGGACAGATCCGAAGGATGTATTACTCTACAAGAAGTTAAGTTGATCTGCTTGCCTGAAGCTGAGGATTGCCGTGATGATTTGTGAAAAATGCAAAACTGAAATGGTGCGGTATAAGGAGAACAATATACAGGGATGGAAGTGTCCTGCTTGTGGAAATATAACGATTTGCATATTATTTGCAATTATCCTTTGCTCTTGCACTATTCAAAACAGTCAAGGTTCTTTCTCTGACGCCGATTCCGCATTTGATGAATTCTTCGCAGGAGAAAGATTTGTTCTGTCCCCTGAAGGAGCAGAACTTCGGGTAGATGATTTTGAATTTGATGAATCAGATTCTAATTGCTACAGGGTCGGGGCCAGAAAAGACGTTGATAATGATGGAGTTGTTGAACAAATAATCGACGGACCTTTTTCGAACGGATTTTATATAGATTACAACAATGATGCTTTATCGATTTTTCCTCAGTTTGAACATTATGGGAATGTAACATATTTAGATTATGATGATGGCTGCAGAATACTATACTGGGATGTGAACTCCGGTATACAGTTTTACAGGCTTATTAAAATGGATGGAACATCCATTGCGGAAGATACTCAGTTCCTATACAGCGAGGAATATGAGGATGGTGATACGGTTTGGAAGTACAGAATAAACGGTGAAGAAGTAGAAGAGGAGTATTTTATTTCTGAAATTAATCGATTGCTCCCGGGATATTTTTAAGTGCCGATGGTGACAAACTGATAGGTGTTATGAATAAACACATTTATTACAGAATTATAATTTTGATACTTACAGTTGCACTTTTGCTAATGCCGTCATGCACTACGAGAAGTGATAGTGTTACAACAAATGAAGCTGATATCGATGCAACTGAAATAATGGATTTAAGTGATGAATCCGAAAAGAGTGAAGTCGACTGCCTTTCCTACAATTCTGTTGGAAGACTGATCAGTTCTGAAGAAATGATCGCCGGGATATTAGGAGAACAGCCTGCTGACATATATAAGGATAGCAATGCCTCGTTTAATAATTGGATTGATTATTATGCAGCGTTAGTATACAGCCATTTACTAAATGATAATGTTTACTATTTAGCATATTTGGATGAAGATGATGATCCTGAACTTATTGAGTACAATAGATCGTGCGACATCACCTACATTTATTCTTGGAAAAATCCCGATGCGGATTTTCGTATTTCGGGCCAGATTGCTTATGAAACATATACCGGTCAGATATTATCAAAAAGTTCTTATGTAGACGCAGACGGTAAACGAATCGACTATTTGGCGGATAAACTATATACTCCGAATGAGTTAGAAGATTGCGGTTGCTATTATGAAAATCCTGATGAACCTTGGAGCATATTGGATGTACGGATAGATACAGAAAGTTATAATGCGTTAACGGAGAAATATGATTTTTTAAACATAAAGGTTCTTAGATATGATAATTGTTATTCTCCGATTGAAATAATGTATGTTTTGAATTCGGGATTTGATTCTTCGTATGGTCATAGGTATGAGATAATATATGATGATCTTAGCTGGGAGGAAGCAAAGAAAAAATGTGAAGAATGTGGCGGATATCTTGCTGTTATAACCTCATATCCCGAGCAAATCAGAATCAAGGAACTGATGGATGTATATGCGGTTGAAAACTCTGCGTTTTATATAGGCTGCGCCCAAAATGCTGATCAAATATGGTACTTGAGTGATGGGAACTATATGAATGTGGGCGGCGGCTGTATTTTTGTTGATATGCCGACTTATTCTACGTTCAAGTCAATGCTTGGAGAATATGCTTCTGATGATATGAGATACGGAATGGCATATTATCATCGTGGTTATATCGGAGAATCCATTATATATAATATGGATCTGATATATGGCCCCGAAAATCTCGCAGAATATAATCCTGATGCTTCAGGCAAAGTGGGATATATCTGCGAATACGATAATTAAGTGACATTGGGGACGTACCCCGTTGTCAGGAAGGTCCTCCTGACAACGGGGTACGTCCCCAATGTCACTAGTATGTATACAGCACATGCCCTGTGATGGCTTCGTATGCCCCCACAATCTCATCAAGGGGTACTCCCCAGTCTCTTTCCGGGGAGATGGAATATCCGAAGGCCATGCAGATGAGCCTGCCGTTTTCGTCGAAGACTGCGGAACCCGAATCGCCCGGTCTTAATCTCAGAGACATCTCTGTCTGCTCATGGGGCTCGAAGTATTCGAAATTCCCGTGAAGGTTGACCAGTTGTCCGTAGGTGTAGTGTACTATGGTTCCGTCCGTATCAAGATTCTGAAGTCCCAGTGAGATGTTATCTTTATCATCCAGATTTTCCCAATAGGTCATGTCTATATGAACGGTTGAGATAATGTTTTCAAATCCTTCCGGAAGATCGGAGAGCGGAAGTTTTATGACAGCTACGTCATAATCGTCCGCGCATCCCACAAGCTTTGCTGTAGCACACTCCCCTGTATAGAAATACACTTCACAATCTTTGGCTTTACCTATTACATGTCTGTTTGTGAGCATGTAGATGTATCCGCCTGTGATCTCCGCTATAAATCCGGATCCTGTTTTATAAGTGCCTGCACTTTCGGGTGCTTCTACATGAACGACGGCAGGCATTAAGTCTATCAGAGTATCTTCAAAATTCTCATTGGATATAAGCCCCGTATCGTAAACGTTGATGGCGCCTATTATAGTCGCGTTTTGTCTTGAGATGGTTCCTGCGCCTATCAGTTTCTGGATATCTTCCGCATCCATTACATGAATGCATACTTCCTTTGAAACGTTGAAGCCGCATGAATCTGTGGCGGAAAACGTAACGGTAAAGTCTGTTTCTTCGGAGAAGCTCGTTCCTTCCGTTATCAGGGTTATATCACCCGATAGGTCACCGTCCGTATCGTCATAAGCTCTTGCGTAGCTTGACAGATCTTCTTCCGAGCCTGTTGCAACGTAGAAATCATCATGTACCAAAAGCTCCGGGGGAGCATCCACGATAAAATCGATAAGAGATCTTGCGGTGTTTCCGGATGAATCCTCTGCAACTATCCAGACGGAATGGTATCCGGGTATATCGAAATGCAGACTTTCCTGATTTATAAGACCTCCGTCAAAATTCAGGGATACATTTTTATCTGCATCCTTTACGGATACTATCAGATCCGCAGGCTTTATATCCGAATCCGTGGGAAAATACAAAGGCGCTTCTTTATACAGAAATTCGGGAGTGACCGTATCTACGATCCTGATATCCGTACTCATGTCCCTTCCGAAGTAATTGATACCCACGTGGTAATCGCCGGGCACGCTTACATCTACCTCGCTCATGTCGGGGCTGATGATCCTTCCTGCGAGGAATCCGGTATTCAGGAAATACTTGGGATTGTCGGATATGGGTTCTCCAAGTTCGAATACGATCTCCCCATCCAAAGGCTTTGCATAGAAGAGCAGATGCATGGAATAAATAAGCCCCGCAAGTAAACATACTACGGAGCCTATTAATATAATGAGTCTCTTCTTATTTATTTTTCTGTTTCCCCATATCGGGGATGAAGACTGTTCCATTATTTAAAATATCTTGCAAGCGTCTGTGCCAAGCGGTATCTTCCTATCTCGTTATAGTGAACGCCGTCCCCGAGTAGGTAGATTCCCGTGGTTTCCTGAGTAAATCCGAAATCATCCGTAAGGCTTAAAACAGGGACATTTGTCTCTGCGCCTACGGCCAGCGTCGCTTCTCTGAAAGGAGGAAGTGTGTCCCCGCCTTCTTCCACGATCATCATTCCTTCATCAAATACGCTCAGGTATCCGGGTGAAAGGAGAACGATCTCTGCCTTCGGATAAGCCGATCTGATCCCGTTAACAAGCTTTTTTAATGCTACTTCGTATTCGGATGCAAGTGATCCTCCGAAGTAATCGTTTAGTCCGTATTCCATTATGAAAATAAAACCGTCTCCGTCAGTACCTGCCAGCTGCGAACCCGCAAGCCTCATGGAACTGTACGCGGGAAGATCTTTGCATGCTGCTTCAAGAGCAGAGATGTTTTCTTTTCCCAGAAGGTAATTAAATGCAATGCCTACGTCGGATGTGGGATCGGCTGCGTTGATGCCGGCCCTTCCGCCTACTCCCAGGTTATAAACCGTAGCACCGGTCATGTCTGCGAAAAACGACGATACGGAAGTTTCGTTACGGTAATTTCCGAAAATGGAATCTCCCAGGAAGATCACTTTTTTATCGGAAAGATCCGCATATTCGGAACGTATGTCATCATAGTCCCTTGCCATTGCGATGACTTCATCCATGCGGGCATTTACGTTATCCGGGGTCATCATGTATCTGAGGTCGTGGTCTGAAATATCAGCATACATCATGCTTGTATAGATATCTTCTCTTACCATTCCGTTATCCGTACCGTTTCTGATGGAAGCGGAATACAGATACCACTCTTCGTAAGGGTGATAGTAGACAAAGACATTGGGGTGCCCCTCAAAACACCTGACCAGGAAGATGTATGAAAGTCTTGCCTGAGTCAGTTCGTCTTCGGAAAAGGAAGCCCATTTTTCTGCATTATCGTCCGGCAGGTATATGTAAAAAGCGGTTGCGGGGTGTTTTTCCGCAAGTTCGTTTATGAAGCTTAGGTTGTTACAAAAGCATTCCTTACTCATGCATGACTGTCTGAATGAGGAATAGGGATCAATGCCGATGACCAGGTGGTGGGGAAAATCGTCACCGGGGACGGATTCAAGGGTTCCGGTAAGGTATGCTTTAAATTTTTGGATCGAAGAGTAGTTTCTGGGAAGAATGACGGATTCTATGCCGTAATTGCCCGTAAAAACTCTGTCGGTTTCATTGGCGTCGAACATATATGCGATAACCGCATCCACATCATGCAGTGTGGCAGGTGCCACATCGTTTCCTTTTTGGATTTTTACTACGGGGCAGGGGATGTGTCTTCCTTCCGTCAGCCGCATTTTTTCGGGGTGGGTTATCTTATAGATCGCAAAAAGTATGACAAGAGTCAGTAAAACAAGCGCTCCGATGGATATTGCCACACTTTTAGGGGTTATTTTGAGTTTGATGGTTTTGCTTTTGAGCTTAAGGTTAAATTCTTTTTTCATCGTGTAATATTTGCCTCTTCCTATGGTATAATATCACTGATTGTGCATAGATTGACAATAATTTGTTGTATGGAGTGAAAATGGATAAGATTGCAGTTCTGATACCCTGTTATAACGAAGCTCAGACCATCGCCAAGGTTATCGGCGATGTCAAGAATGTTCTGCCTGAGGCAGCTATTTATGTTTATAACAATAATTCCACCGATGATACCGAGAAGATCGCTAAAGAGTGCGGTGCCATTGTAAGGAACGAGTACAAGCAGGGTAAGGGAAACGTTATCAGGAGAATGTTCAGGGAGATCGATGCCGAGTGCTATCTGATGATAGACGGCGATGACACATATCCTTTGGAGAGTGCTCCCGAGATGGTAAAGCTTGTACTTGAAAAGAATTCGGATATGGTAGTCGGTGACAGACTTTCATCGACTTATTTTACGGAAAATAAGCGCCCCTTCCACAATTTCGGAAATTCTCTTATGAGATGGGGCATCAATTCTCTTTTCAGGGCGGACATCAGAGACATCATGACCGGCTACAGAGCCATGTCTTATGATTTTGTAAAGACCTTCCCAGTATTTTCAAAGGGATTCGAGATAGAGACCGAGATGACCATTCATGCGGTCAATTACGATCTTCAGGTTGACAATGTTGTAGTCGAATACAGAGACAGACCTCAGGGAAGCGAAAGCAAGCTCAACACCCTTCCCGACGGATTCAAGGTAATCCGTAAGATGATGTCTCTTTACAGAAATTACAGACCTATGGAATTTTTCGGACTTATCGCAGCACTCCTTATGCTGGTGAGCCTGATCTTCATGGTTCCCATAATCGGGGATTATGCCTCCACCGGTCTTGTTCCAAGATTCCCCACCCTTATCACCTGCGGATTTGTATTCATGGCTGGACTTCTTGCTCTGTTTACGGGAATGATCTTAAAGGTTGTGGATTCCAAGGATCGTAAGGATTTTGAGTACAGACTGACACGTATTCATGACAGACTCGAAACTTCCAGAAAGGAAAACTAAAGTTAACCGATCGGTATGAAAAAAGTAAGTTTTATAATTCCATGCTATCGCTCGGAAAAGACACTGGGCTCCGTGGTGGAAGAGATCAGGACCACCATGGATAAGATGGCAGACAGATATGATTATGATATTTTCCTCATCAACGATTCTTCACCCGACGGAACCGCCGGTGTGATCAAAAAGCTCTGTGAGGAAAATGACCGCATCAGAGGGATCTCTTTTGCCAGGAATTTCGGACAGCATGCGGCTCTTATGGCGGGCTTCAGATATTCCGACGGAGATATATGCGTAGCTCTTGATGATGACGGACAGACTCCCGCAAACCAGGTGGACAGACTTCTGGATGCCATCGAAAACGGTGCGGATGCGGTTTATGCAAAATACGATCACAAGAAGCACTCGGGATTCAGGAATTTCGGAAGCAGAGTAAATGACCTGATGCTCCGTATAATGCTTTCCAAGCCAAAGGAACTATTTGTTTCCAGCTATTTTGCCGTAAAGCGTTTTGTTGTTGAAGATATGATCAGATATGAGAATTCATATCCTTATGTGATCGGTCTGGTGCTCAGAAGCACCAAGGCAATCGTAAACGTTGACATCGACCACAGGGACCGTATGGAAGGCTCCAGCGGATATACCCTTAAGAAGCTTTTGGGACTTTGGTTTAACGGCTTCACCGCTTTCTCCGTAAAGCCCCTTCGTATTGCCACTTTTATAGGCGGAGTTTCCGCATGCATGGGGCTTTTGTACGGCTTATATGTAATCATAAGAAGACTTATTATCGATATTCCCGATGAGGCTATGGGATTTGCGGCTCTTATGAGCGCCATTGTATTCTTCGGCGGAATGATACTTTTGATGCTCGGACTTATCGGCGAGTATATCGGCAGGATCTATATAAGCATGAACAATTCGCCTCAGTATGTGATCCGCGACAGATGGAACCTTGATAAATAATGAAGAATAAGAATATTAAAATATCCGGAATCATATGCATCATAATACTGGGACTGCTTCCTGTACTCAGCGTAGTCATCAGGAATATTGTCAGTCCCGCTCCGGTATCCTTGCTGACAAGCCAGTGGAATGACGAACTGTTTTATTTTAAACAGGTGGAATCTATAATCGATTACGGTTATCCCAGAGGCTTCTATGGATTTAATGAAAGTAAGGCACTGTCCTTAAGCTTTGCGGCATGGAGCCCCGTGCTGGTATGGCCCTGGGTTGTATTCGGATTTCTGTTCGGATGGACTCAGAGCAGCGTTTTTGTATATAATCTGATCATTTATGTCGTCGCAATGCTGACATTCGGTTCTTTGGTAAGACCCAATGTAAAGCAGACTGCGGTGATCTCTGTCTGGTTTCTTTCTTTTTTCCTGAATGCAAGATATATCTATTCGAGCATGCCCGAGGTTATATGCTTCTCGCATCTGATAATCTACTGGGCGCTGATGATCTCATATCTTAAGAGCGGGAAAAAAACCGAGCTCGGCGGAGCTATCGTTCTTGCGGTCCTTATGACATTCATGAGACCTTATCTGATCCTGTTCCTTGTTTTTTCACTGATCGTTATGATCGTGACCGCAAAGAAGGGCAGAAAGATCCTTGATGCGGTCATTGCAATTCTGACTTTCGGTTTTGCCGGATTTGTCTATTATCTGCTGAACCACTTTCTGTCGGCGGAATATCTGCTGCCATTTTTCTACACCGATTTCATCACCACGTTTTTTACGGATGGAATAGGAGCCGGAATTCATCATCTCTTCGGAACCCTTTATTACAAGGGACGTGATTTTCTGGGATTCATGAAGGCTGCTTTCATATCGGATTCCGCACCGGGAATATTCTTCTGGATCTTCCTTATCATGATGCTGCTTCAGTTTATCATGACCGTATGTGATCTCAGAAAGATCTTTCCGAGGAAGGCTAAGGTTAAGGATGGATCGAATGAAGAACCTAAAGCTGACGCCAAAGAAAACGAAGTAAAGTCCGAAGAAAACAAGAATGCTTCCGCGGATATGGAAGCCGTTGTGGAGGCTATAGCAAATGCCAAGGCTCCCGAGATCACCAAGGGTGATACATCAGGAGTTAAAGCAGAAGCCCCCGAAAGAGAAAATGCGTACAGCGAATTTGTCTGCGGATTATACATGCTCTTTGCGGATTTTGCATTCTTAATGGCAATACTTCTTATGTATAAGCTCACCGAAGGAAGCAAGCATCTTCTTACATTCATTATGGCGGGAGTCCTTGTGATGATCCTGGATAAAAAGAAGGGACTTGTGTGCGGACTTATAATGAGTGCGGTGGTTGTATATTTCGGAGTATTCCATTGTATGGGCAATGATTATGATTTCGGTATCCCCGTTAAGACCGCAATGAGTGAAGCGCAGTACATGTATTGGCAAAATGCCTTCAAGGAAGGTATCGTGCTTGATCTGTCCGATGTCCCTTCATACAAGAACGCCATCATCTGGGAATTCATGGATGATGTTGACGGAGAATCCGTTACAACCGAGTGGCAGATGCTCTATGCACTTCCTTCGGGAACCGGAATAAGCTGCTGCATGGATATAAACGGCGGCGGCAGTTATACGGAAAAGAATTTCTACAGATTAAGATGCAGATATATTGCGGTCCCTGCAGGCGGCAGAGTCGATAAGATGTGTGAAGAAGCGGGATTTGAACTCATCGGCCGCGATGACGATCTTGTCGTATACGCCAGATATTAACAGCTAAAACTGTAGGATTAATATTATATGAGCTTTGTTCATCTCCATACGCATACCCAGTATTCGCTCCTTGACGGATGCAACCGTATCAAGGATTACGTCGCACGGGTTAAGGAACTTGGGATGAACTCCGCAGCAATAACCGATCACGGCGTAATGTACGGCGTGATCGATTTTTATGATGAATGCAGAAAACAGGGTATCAAACCGATCATTGGGTGCGAGGTTTATGTATCTCCGGGCTCGAGATTCGATAAGACTGCCCGTGATGACAGATATTATCATCTGATCCTTTTATGTGAAAACAATAAGGGATATCAGAACCTTCTGAAACTTGTCAGCCTCGGATTCACCGAAGGCTTCTATTACAAACCCAGAGTCGATAAAGAACTTCTCGAAAAATATCATGAGGGTCTCATTGCGTCGAGTGCGTGCTTAAACGGTGAGATTGCTTCTCTTATAACCCACGGTCTTCGAAAGGAGGCCTTTGAAAAAGCGCTTGAATATAAGAGGATATTCGGAGACGGATATTTCTTCTTAGAGCTTCAGGATCACGGACTTCCCGAGCAGACTTTGGTAAACACCGAGCTTTTGTCCATATCGAAGGCCGCAAACATTCCTCTTATCTGTACAAACGACTGCCACTATACATACGCATCGGATACCGAAGCGCATGATGCTCTGCTTTGCCTTCAGACGGGAAGCAGACTTATGGATGAAGACCGCATGCGTTATGTTCCGGGACAGTTCTATGTCCGTTCGGAAGAAGAAATGCGTTCTCTTTTTAAATATGCACCGGAATCCCTGGAAAATACCCAGAAGATCGCAGACCGCTGTAACGTCACCATCGAGTTCGGAGTTACAAGACTTCCGGATTACAAGGTGCCTGACGGTTTTGACAATGAAAGCTATTTAAGGCATTTGTGCGAGGAAGGGCTTAAGAAACGCTATGGTGATAAAGCGGACAGCCTTAAGGATTCATCGGGGAGAAGCCTGCAGGAAAAGCTGGATTACGAGCTTGGTGTTATCCGTGACATGGGCTTTTCGTCTTATTTTCTCATAGTATGGGATTTCATAAATTATGCAAAGACTCATGACGTCAGCGTGGGACCGGGAAGAGGAAGTGCCGCGGGAAGCATTGTTTCCTATTGCCTGGAGATCACGGAGATAGACCCTGTCAAATATGATCTGGTCTTCGAAAGATTTTTAAATCCCGACAGAATATCCATGCCCGATATCGACGTCGATTTTGCTCCGGATAAAAGGCAGGAGATGTTTGAATATGTCTCGCATAAATACGGAGAACGAAACGTCGTTCAGATAGTCACATTCGGAACCCTTGCCGCAAGAGGCGTTGTAAGGGATGTGGCGAGAGTTATGGATCTTCCGTATTCTTTTGGCTCCGCCATATCGAATATGATCCCCAGGGAACTTGGGATTACCCTTGATGAATCCCTCTCTTCCGTCAAGGAACTGAAAAAAGAATACGAAAGTGACCCTGATGTCAGAAAAGTGATCGACATGGCAAGAAAGCTGGAGGGACTTCCAAGGCATTCTTCCACACATGCGGCAGCGGTGGTCATCTGTGCGGATGAAGCGGATAATTTTGTTCCTTTGTCACTTGGAACCGAAGATAATATCCAGTCGCAGTATACCAAGGAGCCTCTGGAAAAACTTGGACTCCTTAAGATGGATTTCCTGGGCTTAAGAAATCTTAAGGTTATAGAAGATACGCTTAAAGCGGTTAAGGAGCGGACGGGAGAGACCATTGATTTCTCAAAGATGGATTTTGATGACAGAAAGGTTTTCGAATCGCTTTGGGAAGGAAATACCGACGGCGTGTTCCAGCTGGAATCCCGCGGAATGAGAATGTTCATGAGGGCGCTTAAGCCGGAAAGCCTTGATGATGTCATTGCAGGAATTGCACTTTTCAGACCGGGTCCCATGAATTCAATAGATGATTATATAAGAGGAAAGGAAGATAAATCCTCCATCAGATATCTGTGCCCCGAACTTGAGCCCATCCTGTCATCCACAAACGGATGCATAGTTTATCAGGAGCAGGTAATGCAGATCGTAAGAAGTCTTGCCGGTTATTCCATGGGCAGGAGTGATATAGTGCGTGCGGCCATGAGTAAGAAGAAAGCATCACTCATGGAGTATGAGCGTGATATTTTCATAAACGGAAATGCCCGGGAGATAGAAGAAGCAAGGGCTAAAGGGACTCCGGATGACAAACTTCCGAAGCCGGTTCCCGGATGTATCGCAAAGGGTATTAAAAAAGAAATCGCTGAGAAGATCTATGCGGCTCTTATGGAATTTGCAAGTTACGGTTTCAACAAGGCGCATGCTGTGTGCTATGCGTATCTTGCTTATGAGACCGCATATCTTAAATATCATTACCCTCTGGAATTTATGGCATCCCTTATGAATTCTGAGATCGGAAATCCGGGAAAGCTCTCGGGGTATATTTCAGCCGCAAGGGCCCTGGGGATCAGGATACTTCCGCCGGATATCAATAAGAGCGGTGCTTTCTTTTGCCCGGAAGGGAAATGCATAAGGTATCCATTAAGTGCCATAAAGGGTATCGGATATCCCGTGGTTGCTGCGATCGAGGGCTTCAGGGCTAAGGATGGTGATTTTAAGAATTACCGTGACTTTCTGAAGAGGGTTTCCGGATCGCAGGTGGGAACAAGGTCCGTTGATGCTCTGATAAGGTCCGGTGCCTTGTCTGAGATCGCACCCAACAGAAAGCAGTGTCTGGAGACTTATGAAAGTATCATGGAGTCTTTCATAGATGCCAAGAGGGGGCAGATCGAGGGACAGATGTCTCTCTTTGACCTGCCATCTCCGGACGGTGAGCTTTCGGATGGTGGTTCTAATGACGGAACCGGAATGGGCGATCTTCCCGATATGCCCGATTATGATTCCGAGACAAAGCTTGGTCTTGAGAAGGAAGTGCTGGGCATTTATGTAAGCGGACATCCCCTGGATGACTGGCTTCCTCTTATCAAAAAATACATCACCGCGGATTCATCGGATCTGGCATCAGCTTCGGATGACGACGAAGAGCCCTCCGATGAAGGCGAAAAGAATATCAAAAACGGAGATTACGTAACCGTTTGCGGAATCGCAAGAAATGTCACGCAGAGAACCACGAAAAACGGTGATCTGATGGCAACTTTCAAACTGGAAGATCTTACCGGCGAGATAGATCTTGTTGC
Organism: Lachnospiraceae bacterium; assembly: GCA_017962825.1. Classification (GTDB taxonomy): domain Bacteria; phylum Bacillota; class Clostridia; order Lachnospirales; family Lachnospiraceae; genus AC2028. The sequence goes on from JAGCUO010000084.1 coordinate 19,920, forward strand.
TTTTCCCAAGACTTATGAAAAAGCAGGATCTGTCATAGCTGAGGAAGAGAAGCTCTTTGTAAGGGGCAGATACGATGATACCGATGACAGAGGTGCCAAGGTCATTGCGATGGATGTGGTTACTTTTGATGAAGCTTCAGCACCCGGATTCAGAGGCTTCGGCAGAAGAGGCGGATCCGGATATGTAAGCAGGAACGGAAACGGACAGACGAGGGCTGCGGAAAACATACGTGGAGGAGGAAATGCTCAGGCTCCTTCGGATGCGGAAAAAGCCGCGGCTGAATCCCAAAAGGCCATTGAGAAAGCTTTTAAAAAGGGGGATTCGGCTCCGAAGGCTACCGGTAATTCCATACCGTCCCACGGGCTTTTCGTTCGTTTTTCCGACAGGAAGGCCTATGAAAGCGGGCTTGCACTTTTGGAAGAAGCGCTTAAAACCTATCCCGGAGAGGACAGGTGCGTGGTCTTTACACAGGCGGAAAAACAGCTGAAAGTCCTGGATATTTCCGTGAATATCTCGGATGACCTTCTTGCCAGCCTTTACGTAATGTTCGGAAGGGACAATGTTGCCGTAAAATAAGCGGCTTAATCGATTAATATCACTTTGATTAGAGCCCCTTACTATGATAAAATAGTACGGTACGTTCAGGAGGAAATAATATGCTCAACAATAAGACAATCCTTATAACCGGAGGAACAGGTTCTTTCGGACATCATTTTGTTGATTATGTTCTGGCTCATTACAAGCCTAAGAAACTTATCATATACAGCCGTGACGAGTTCAAGCAGTTCAACATGCAGAACAGATACAGGGAGCATGCCGATATTCTCAGATTCTTTATCGGAGACGTAAGAGATGCTGGCAGACTTCGCATGGCCATGAACGGTGTTGATTATGTGATCCATGCAGCCGCTCTTAAGCAGGTTCCCGCGTGCGAGTACAATCCCAATGAGGCAATCCTCACCAACATCATCGGTGCGATGAATGTCATCAATGCATCGCTTGAAGCCGGGGTTAAGAAGGTTGTGGCTCTTTCCACCGATAAGGCGGTAAATCCCATTAACCTCTACGGCGGAACCAAACTCGTTTCGGATAAGCTCTTCTGTGCAGCCAATGCATACGGCGGAGAGAACGGAACCAGATTTTCCGTAGTTCGTTACGGAAATGTAGCGGGAAGCCGCGGCTCCGTAATTCCTTTCTTTGAAAACATCATCAAAAACGGCGGCAAGGAACTTCCCATCACCGATTTCCGTATGACCAGATTCTGGATCAGCCTTGAGCAGGGCGTTGAGCTTGTCATCAAAGCACTCGAGGAATCAAATGGCGGTGAGACCTTTATTTCAAAGATTCCCAGCTTCAAGATCACCGATCTTGCGGAGGCAATGCTTCCCGGATGCGTGAAGAAAGAAGTCGGAATCCGTGAGGGTGAGAAGCTTCACGAGATCATGGTCACCAGAGAAGATTCGCTTCATACTTATGAGTACGAGAAGCACTATATCATCTATCCTCATTACAACTGGTGGAGAGACAGGGACATTATTCCCGGAGGAAAGCTTGTAGATCCCGAGTTCGAGTACAGTTCGGGAACCAATACCGAGTGGCTCAGCGTAGAGCAGCTCAGGGAAAAACTTCTTACGGACCTTGATGAGCATTGAGTGATTTTTGCTATTTTTTGATTGATTTAGAGCAAAAAACTATTTAAAATATTATTTCGGAAAAATTTTGTGGGGTATTGCAAACACCCGGAGGCATATATGGCTAAGGAAGTAAAAACAATCGGTGTACTTACAAGCGGCGGTGACGCACCCGGAATGAACGCTGCCATCAGAAGCGTTGTACGTGTGGCACTTGCAAGGGGACTTAAAGTAAAGGGAATCAGAAGAGGATATCAGGGTCTTCTTAATGAAGATATCTTTGATATGAACTCTCATGATGTTTCCGATATCATTCAGAAGGGCGGTACCATTCTCGGAACCGCAAGATGTCTTGAATTTAAGACTCACGAAGGACAGCAGATGGGTGCCGATATCTGCCGTAAGCACGGAATCGACGGCATGGTAGTTATCGGAGGAGACGGATCTTACAGAGGAGCACAGGCTCTTTCAAGACTCGGTATCAATACCATCGGTCTTCCCGGAACCATCGACCTTGATATCGCATGTACCGATTACACCATCGGATTCGATACCGCTGTTAATACCGCAATGCAGGCTATCGACAAGGTTAAGGATACTTCCTCATCTCATGAGAGATGTTCGATTATCGAGGTTATGGGACGTAATGCAGGATTCATCGCTCTTTGGTGCGGAATCGCAAACGGAGCCGAGGATATTCTCCTTCCCGAGAAATACGACTTCGATGAGCAGAAGATAATCAACAACATCATCCTCAGCCGTAAGAAGGGTAAGAGCCATCATCTTATCATCAATGCAGAGGGAATCGGACATTCCGCATCAATGGCAAGACGTATCGAGGCCGCAACCGGAATCGAAACCAGAGCCACCATTCTCGGATACATGCAAAGAGGCGGATCGCCCACAGCCAAGGACAGATATTATGCTTCCATCATGGGCGCGAGAGCCGTTGACATCCTTATCGCCGGCAAGACCAACAGGGTTGTCGGATACAGAGACGGTAAGTTCATGGATGTCGATATCGAAGAAGGTCTTGCAATGACCAAGAGCATCGACGAGTACGAATACGAAGTATCAAGACTTCTTTAACGCATTCAAAAATGAGTCAATGGGGACGGTTCTCACTGACTCATTTTTAATATACTCTCAGAAAAAAAGTTATAAGCGAGTCGTGGGGAACCGTCCCTTTTGACTCCAAGGAGAATATTATGACAATCGGATTTATCGGACTCGGAAATATGGGCGGTGCCATCATCGGCGGCATCATTAAGAGCGGTCTGTTTTCACCTGCGGATATTTACGGAAGTGATAAGTCTGCGGAGATGGCCGCATCCGTTAAAGAGAAATATCAGATAAACATCTGCAAGGATAATGTGGAGCTTTCCAAGAGGGTTGATATCCTGGTCCTTGCCGTAAAGCCTGTTTTTGCCAAGGAAGTCATCAGCGAGATTGCAAGGTCGACTCCCGAGCAGACTCTTATCATCAGCATCATGGCCGGAAAGACCATCGAATTTATCGAGAAGTGCTTCGGCTCCAACAAAGCCAAGATCATCCGTACCATGCCCAACACCCCCGCACTTGTGGGAGAGGGATGCACGGCCATCAGCCCCAATGCCAATGTATCCGATGACGAGGCAGACCTTGCCCTTAAGATCATGAGATCCTTCGGTAAGGCTTCGGTCGTTCCCGAGAGACTTATGGATGCAGTATGTGCGCTCAGCGGATCATCACCCGCTTTCGTATTTATGTTTATGGAGGCACTTGCGGACGGCGCGGTTCAGTGCGGAATGCCCAGAAGCCAGGCTTATATGTTTGCCGCTCAGACCGTTATGGGAAGTGCAAAGCTCATGCTTGAGACCGGCCGCCACCCCGGAGACCTGAAGGATATGGTCTCATCACCCGGCGGAACCACCATCGAAGGAGTTAAGACTCTTGAGGAAAAGGGCTTCAGAGGCGCTGTTATCGATGCGGTAGTAGCAGCCTGCGAGAAATCCGGAAAGCTTTGATATGCAATTTATCTCATCAACATCCAATGAAAAAATAAAACGAACGGCCCTGTACTCCCAGAAAGCCTCCGCCAGAAAAGAAGACGGAGTTTTCATCGCGGAGGGGACTAAGCTTGTAATTGAATCTCCCGGTGATAAAGTCCGGGAGATTTTCATATCGGAAAGCTGCCTTGAGGAACTGGAAAATAAAAAGGGCGGTCTGTGGGAAAAGTTTAAAGCACTGGTAAATACTTTGCCCGAGGATGCACTGATCAAGGTTTCGGACCATGTCTTTGAAAAGATATCGAGTCAGAAATCTCCCCAGGGGATGCTGGCCGTGATCGAAACTCTTTCTTATAAGAAAGAAGACATAAAAAAAGACGTTCCTTTGATACTTGTTCTTGAAGATATTCAGGATCCGGGAAATGTGGGAACCATATTCAGGACTGCGGAGGCAGCAGGCGTAACGGGAATATTAATGAGTGAAGCCTGTGCGGATCCTTTAAGTCCCAAGGTCGTAAGATCTTCAATGGGTGCGATCTTCAGAATGCCTTTTGTGATCACGGAAGATCTCCCGGCGTCAGTTGCAGATCTTGAAAAGGACGGAATCTCATGTTATGCGGCAAGACTGGACGCAGCATCCGAATACGATAAATGTGACCTGACCGCGCCCTCCGCACTTCTTATAGGTAACGAGGGCAACGGATTGTCGGAGGAAGTTACAAAAGCAGCTTCAAAGGGAATCTTCATCCCCATGTCCGGCAAAACAGAGAGCCTCAACGCGGCGATTTCCGCAGCAATCCTTTCATACGAGGCGGCAAGACAAAGACGATGACAGCAGCTGACAGCGGGGACGTACTCCTTTGTCAGGTGTACTTCCTGACAAAGGGTACGTCCCCACTGTCATCAGGAGAGAACGATATGACTAACGAAGATAAGAAACTTCTTGAAATGGCCAAAGTTTTCCATATGCCCAAGTTCAGGATATTCAAGTACATCATCCTTCCCGCATTGTTTAGAAAGAACAAGTGACACTGGGGACGTACCCCTTTGTCAGATGAACCTGCTGACAAAGGAGTACGTCCCCAATGTCACAGAATGAGGTATCTTTATGACCATAGAAGTTGAAAACGTATCATACATATCCGAAGGAAAAGAAATCCTGAAAGATATCTCCTGGGAGGTATCTTCGGATGACAGATGGCTTCTTTCGGGACCCGAAGGAAGCGGAAAGACCGCTCTTATATCCATAATCATCGGAACCCTTACTCCCACATCCGGAAGGGTAAGACTTCTCGGGGATTATAAATATGACAGGGTCAATGCGGGGGTGGTTTTCCAGGAGGACAGGCTTTTTGACAAAATGTCAGCAGCTGAAAACGTAGCAATAGTGCGGCCTGAGACCTCTCCGAAAGTTGCGGCGGAAGAACTTGAAAAGCTCATGCCGGCGGAATTAGTTTCCGTCCCGGTGAGTGAACTTTCACCTGTTCACAGAAGGATAACTGCAATTGTAAGGGCCGTTTCCGTTCCTTCGGACATTTTGATCATGGACGAACCCTTCAGGGGAATGGACGATGATATGACGAAAAAAGTATTTTCGTACATAAAAGAAGTGGCAGGACACAAGGGAATCATTATTGCACAGCGTGATGGGGGGTCTTTACCTGCACTGCGCAATCTCAAGTTGACATAAATAAAGTGTTTTGATATCATACATGCGCTGTAACAATTCTGTAAAAATTGTGTAACAGAGAGGTAACACCTTTTTGATGACAGTGGGGACGTACCCCTTTGTCAGGTGAACCTCCTGACAATGGGGTACGTCCCCACTGTCATATAGCGCATGATATGAAGAACACTATTCTGAAAATCACATCAGGGTTGGCTGCATGCCTTATCGGCATCCTGTCACCTTATTCCGGCCTTGCCGTAAGTGCGGGTCCTCTTGATGGTGCAAGAGGTGGCGCTTCGGAGGTTCTCAATTCATCCAACGCTTCAGAGTTAATTGATAATACGGTTGCGGAACTCCAGATCGTTTTTCCCGAAGAGATCGAGAATGATGAACTGGTCATGGTTGATATACGCAATTACGTAAATGTCAGAAGTGAAGCTACGGTTGATTCCGAGAAGATGGGTGTCATGTACAAGGACTGCGGAGGTGTTCTCCTGGAAGAAGGCGAAGAGTGGTCGCTGCTTAAGTCCGGAGAACTCATCGGATGGGTAGAGAACGAATATCTTCTTTTCGGCGAAGATGCCAAGGATATGGCGGCTGATGTAGGAATGACTTTTGCCATCGTAAATACAGCTTCTCTCAGGGTTCATACCGAAAGCAATCTCGACAGCGATGTCCTTACCGTGGTTCCCAAGAACGAGATCCTTGAAGTTGTAGACCAGACCACTCCCGGCTGGGTATATGTGGATTACGGTGATATCGACGGATACGTAGCGGCAGAGTATGTTGATATTTCTTTTGAAGTTGACGCCGGTGAGACTATGGCTCAGATAAGAGCAAGAGAAGCAGCCGAAGCGGAAGCAAGACGTCACCAGAATTACGGCGAGTTTATGACAGGTGCAGACGATATGCTCCTTCTTGCAGCGCTTATCCAGTGTGAAGCGGGCGGCGAGCCTTATGAAGGCCAGGTTGCGGTTGGTGCGGTCGTTATGAACAGAGTAAGATCTGCGGCATATCCCAACACCATCCACGGTGTTATCTATGCATCCGGACAGTTCACACCTGCGATGAGCGGAAGAGTCAATCAGGTTTACAATTCCGGCAACATCAAACAAAGCTGCATACTCGCAGCGCAGGAAGCACTCAGCGGTGTGTCGAACGTAGGTGATTTCACCCACTTCAGAACCAACAACGGTGCACATACCGGAATTGCGATCGGACATCATATTTTCTATTAATGTTTTGACCTATGGAATGTTCGGGATTGACAAGACATTAAAGATTACATAGACTTAACTATAAGGTGCTACCGATAGACGGTTGCCCACATAGTGAATTTGGAAAAAATAACCGCATCAGTTGGTGGCTGGCGGTTATTTTTTATTTACGCTTTTTTCCCGACAGTATAGCCGAGAGCAAAGCAAGTAATTGCAAAGCCTAAAACAGCTATTAAGTCAGTGACTGTCAGCATTAATAAAATGTCCTCCTGTCGAAGATTCCTCTTTCGAGGTTTCTATGTAAACAGAGTTCACAGTACTCCGAGAATCGGACAACCGCCTACCGAGTATGGTAGCACCCAAAAAAGATTATAATGCAAACATATGTTCGAGCCAACACATTAAATTATAGTGAGAAAATATGAGAAAATATGGTAAAATGTATGATATATTTTTCTGGGAGGTATTGAGATGGGTGGACAGGTAGTTTTTTGGCTTGTAGTCCTCGCAATCTGTGCGGTTGTTGAGCTCGTTACCATGGGGCTCACCAGCGTATGGTTCGCCGGAGGTGCTTTGGTAGCCGCATGTATCGCTTTGGTGTGCCCTTATTTCTGGGTGCAGGCGGTTGCGTTCATTGTTGTGAGCGTGGTGCTTCTGGTCTTCACTAAGCCTATTGCGGTTAAATTCTTTAACAAGGGACGCATTAAGACAAATGCGGAGAGCCTTATAGGACAGAGAGCCATCGTTGTATCCGAGATAGATAATCTCAAAGGAATCGGAGAGGTTACCGTATCCGGACTTGACTGGAGCGCCAGAACCGAGGAAGACGGACTCGTAATCCCCGAGAAGGCGGTTGTAGTCATCAAGAAGATCGAGGGAGTTAAGCTTATCGTCGAGCTTGATGAATCACTCAAAGGTCTGATCAACTTGGAAAAATCCGACGTTCTTCTCAGTCCCGAGCATATAGAAGAGCAGGAAGATTGATCTTATAAAAAGGAGAAAAAGTTATGGGTTGGTTAATTGGTGTACTTGTTCTGTTTCTTGTAGTTTTTGTAAGCTGCGTAAAGGTTGTTCCTCAGGCTAACGCATTCATCGTTGAAAGACTCGGTGCATACCAGTCAACATGGTCGGTAGGCCTTCACATGAAACTGCCTTTCTTCGATCGCATTGCCCGTAAAGTAAACCTCAAAGAGCAGGTTGCGGATTTCCCTCCTCAGCCCGTTATTACCAAGGATAACGTTACCATGCGTATCGATACCGTTGTCTTCTACCAGATCACCGATCCCAAGCTTTTTGCATACGGCGTTGAGAATCCCATGTCAGCTATCGAGAACCTCACCGCAACAACTCTTCGTAACATCATCGGTGACCTCGAACTCGATGAAACCCTCACTTCCCGTGAGACCATCAATACCAAGATGAGATCCACTCTCGACGTCGCAACCGATCCCTGGGGAATCAAGGTTAACCGTGTCGAGCTTAAAAACATCATTCCTCCCGCTGAGATCCAGAATGCGATGGAGAAACAGATGAAGGCAGAGCGTGAGAGACGTGAAGCCGTTACCAGAGCAGAGGGTGATAAGAAAGCAAGAATCCTCGAGGCAGAAGGTAACAAGGAGTCCGCAATTCTTAACGCAGAAGCTGAGAAGCAGGCAATGATCCTTCACGCTGATGCTCACAAGCAGAAGATGATCCTTGAGGCAGAAGGTCAGGCAGAAGCTATCCTTAAGGTTCAGCAGGCTAAGGCAGACGGTATCAAACTTCTCAAAGAAGCAGGTGCTGACGAAGCGGTTCTTAAGATCAAGAGTCTCGAGGCATTTGAGAAAGTTGCCGACGGACAGGCTACCACCATCCTTCTTCCTTCGGACCTTTCCGGAATCGCAAGCGTGGGCGCAGCTCTTGAAGAGGGCATCAAGTCCGTTAAGAATGCTAAGCCCGGTGTTGCAAAAGTCGGAGAGTGCATCGCACCTCACGACGGATATGAGGATTGCCCTCAGTAAGGAATATTGAAATGGTTAATTTAAAAGGCAGAGATCTGCTCAAGATGTCGGATTTATCAACGGAGGAGGTTTTCTATCTCCTTGATCTTGCGGCAGATCTGAAAGATAAAAAAAAGAACGGAATTTCCGTTGCCGATCATCACACCGGCAAAAATATTGCGCTGATCTTTGAAAAGACCAGCACCAGAACAAGATGTGCTTTTGAGGTAGCTGCTCATGATCTCGGAATGCATGTAACTTATCTCGATCCTGCGGGATCACAGATAGGCTGGAAAGAGTCAATAGCAGATACCGCAAGAGTTCTTGCCGGAATGTTTGACGGAATCGAGTACAGAGGATTCGAGCAGACCATCGTAGAGGAACTTGCTTATTATTCAAAGGTTCCCGTATGGAACGGACTTACCAATGAATCCCATCCCACACAGATGCTTGCGGATCTTCTCACCATCAGAGAGCACTTCGGACATCTCGAGGGACTTACTCTCTGCTATATGGGCGATGCGAGACTTAACACAGGTAATTCTCTTATGGTGGCTTGTGCACTCACCGGAATGAACTGTGTGATCTGTGCTCCCGAGAAATATCAGCCTGCCGATGAGTATGTTCAGAAGGCAAGAGATATTGCCAAGAATACAGGTTGTGAGATAGTTATCACGGATGTTCCTCAGACAGCAGCAATGGGGGCGGACATTATCTATACGGATGTATGGGTATCTCTCGGTGAACCCGAGAATGTCTGGAAGGAGAGGATTGCCGATCTTTCCGCTTACCGCGTTGATAAAGCTGTCATGGACAATGCAGGCCCCGATGCAATCTTCATGCATTGCCTTCCTTCATTCCATGACCTCGGAACAAAGATCGGAAGAGACATTGCCGAGAAATACGGCCTTAACGAGATGGAGGTTACCGACGAGGTATTCGAGTCGGCTAATTCACTGGTTTTTGTTGAAGCCGAGAACAGGATGCATACTATCAAGGCAATAATGGATGCCACTCTGTAATAATGAAAGCTAAGATATTGGAGCTCCTGCGCCGGAATGGTGATTACGTATCCGGCCAGGAGCTTTGTAAAATTTTAAACGTATCCCGCACGGCCGTATGGAAATCCGTAAAGGCTCTTGAAAGCGAGGGTTATCACATCGAAGCGGTCCGTAACAAAGGCTACAGACTGATCGAAGAAAACCCGGAAGAAGGAGATGAGGCAGGTGCCGACATCTACTCCTCACACGAGATCAAGAGCCGTTTGGAAGAAACATCGGGAGTGAGGGATGTTCTCTTTTTCGAGACCATCGATTCCACCAATTCGGAATGCGCAAGACGCGCCGAGGCGGGAGATGAAGGCGGTCTTCTTGTGGTGAGCGAAGATCAGAGTCTGGGAAGGGGAAGACGCGGACGCACATGGGAATCGCCTCACGGTGTGAATGTTTATTTTTCACTGATGATCAGGCCGAAAGTCAGTCCCAAATGCGCCCCCATGCTTACGCTTCTTATGGCGCTTGCTGTCTGTAGGGGGATGGAGAAGATTCATGACGGACAGGTAAGAAAAGCTCCGGGCAGGAAATCCGCATCCGGTAAGACTCCTAATTCGCCTCTGATCAAATGGCCCAACGATATAGTGATAGCCGGCAGGAAATGCTGCGGCATGCTGACAGAGATGAGCTGCGAGGAAGACTACATCAGGCATGTTGTCATCGGCGTCGGAATCAATGTCAGACATCAGGATTTTGCACCGGATATCCGTGACACGGCAATCGCTTTGGATGATGCCTGGGATATGAAGGTTAAAAGAAGCGTGCTGATCGCAGAGATCATGAATGAGTTCGGACCTCTTTTAGAGCGTTTCGAAAAAGAATGCGATCTGGGATTTGTCAGATCAATGTATCTGGACAGACTTGTTAATGCAGGAAAAAAGGTGAGAGTGCTGAGTCCTTCCGGGGACTATGAAGCGCTTGCACGCGGAATAAATGAAAGCGGAGAACTTCTGGTGGAAACGCCTGACGGGATAGTTCATGAGATCAATTCCGGAGAAGTGTCCGTAAGAGGAGTGTACGGTTATGTCTGATGAGACCAAAAATTATGAAACTGTGACCGAGGATGAGGGAATAGCTGACGGAAGAATGGTTCTTTGTGCTGCCAATTCCTACGACAAGAAATATTATTTTAATCAGAAATTTGCAAATCTTCCAAGATCCATTCAGGATGACATTCATGTCATATCCGTTCTTTTTACCGAGGATTGCGGCGGTATATTTATGATCGCATTTGACCCCGACGGTGAAGTGTGCCTTCAGAACAGATGCGAGGAAGAGGACATCACTTATGATGAAGTATCCGCTGGACTGATGATAGGCCAGATCCGCAAAAACAGATCGGAGCTCCTTGACTGCCTCAGTGCATACTACAGGATTCTGATCCTGAAAGAGGATGCGGCTTCTGTTTTGGATGATCTTTCGATCGATACGGGTTTTGAACTTTGAAGATAGGTAATGTGGAACTGAAAAATAAATATATCCTGGGTCCCATGGCCGGAGTTACGGATACCGCGTTCAGGATAATCTGTTCGGAGCTTGGAGCGGGACTTGTGTGTGCGGAGATGGTAAGCGCAAAGGCCATATCCTATCACAACAAAAACACTGTATCCATGCTCAAGACGGAAGAGAGCGAGCACCCCGTAAGTATGCAGCTTTTCGGATCGGAGCCGGATATTCTCGGAGAGGTAACGGCTCAGCTGCAGGATGAGGATTTTGAGATAATAGATCTGAACATGGGATGTCCCGTCCCGAAGGTTGCGGGTAACGGCGAGGGATCCGCACTTATGAAGAACCCCGAACTTGCGGGAAAGATCTTAAAGGCGATGGTTGATAATTCTCCAAAGAAGCCGGTTACCGTCAAGATCAGAAAAGGCTGGGATGCAAACAGCGTAAACGCGGTGGAGATCGCAAAGATCGCAGAGGATGCGGGCGTCAGTGCCATTGCGGTTCATGCACGTACCAGAACCCAGTATTATTCGGGCGAAGCCGATTGGGATATCATCAGGCAGGTAAAGGAAGCGGTCAGCGTTCCCGTCATAGGAAACGGTGATGTCGTATCTCCCGAAAGTGCCATGAAGATGATGGAAGAGACCGGTTGCGACGGTGTTATGATCGCAAGGGCTACAAGAGGTAATCCCTGGATATTCAGACAGATTGCTGATATGGAAGAAGGCCGTGAGATCTATGTTCCCGATAATGCCGAGAAGAGACGCGTTGCCATAAAGCATGCGGACCTTCTCATGAAATATAAAGGCGAATATATCGCAGTCCGTGAGATGAGAGCTCACCTTGCGTGGTATACCCACGGAATGCCGGGAGCATCAAAGCTCAGAGGCAGAGTTAGTTCACTTCTTGTAATGGAAGATCTTTATCAGGCGATTGAGGATATTTTCCCTGTATGAAAATTCTGTTTTACAGATACAACAGCATATGTGAGCCTGACTACATACTTGCTTTCCAAAAAGCAGGTCTTGAGGTTGTTGAGATAACTGAGGAGATTTACAGGAAGGAGATACCGCCCGAGGAAAGGTTCAGGATCCTCCTTGAAAATATTACGACCCATCAGCCTCTTTTTGTTTTCTCCATTGATTATTTCCCTTTTATCTCGATGGTATGTCAGAGAGTATCCGTGGTTTATGCCGCATTGTCCGTTGACTGTCCGGTTGCGGAAATATACAGCTCTACCATCAGGAATTCCTGCGTTCGTCTTTTTCTTTTTGACAAGGTACAGTTTTACAGCGTAAAGGATGAAAACCCGGGAAATATCAGATACATGCCCCTTGGGGCTCCTGTTGAAAGGCTTGAAGCCATTCCTTTTCCGGATGAAAAAGAATACGACGTAAGCTTCATCGGCTCTCTTTACAATGAAAAAGACAGGTACGGTGCTTTGAAAAAAAGCGGTAAGCTGTCGGGGCCTGCTTTGGAGCATATGGAAAAGCTCATCGAAGAGCAGGTTAAGTATCCGGGGCTTGATATAGTCGGTGATGGCTTGACTGAGGAAGATATTGCGGCACTTAAGACGGCAGATCCTTCTTTTTACAGGGATGCGGATGCCGTAAACGATATGGACAGATATGTGACGGTTAATAACTATCTGGGAAATCATCTGACATCTTTGGACCGTAGCAGGGTATTAAACCTTCTTGCGGCAGAGCTTCCCGAGGGAAGCATACATCTGTTTACCAGGTCCGATACCTCGGAGCTTGATAAAAAGATCATAGTTCACGGCGGCGTTGAATCTCTTACGGAAATGCCGGGAGTTTTCAGAAAGTCGCGTATCAATCTCAATCTCACATCACGCACGATACAGGACGGTTTGCCTCAGAGGATATGGGATATCATAGGATGTAGGTCGTTTTGTGTAACCGATGAGACACCTGCTCTCGGGGAAGTGCTTGAATCCGGGAGACACCTGGTTTCTTTTGCGGGATATGAAGAATTACCTTCGATCTGTAAGAAATATCTGGAAGATTCAGAGCTCAGGGAAGAGATCGCACTGGAGGGATTTAAGGCGGTTTCAGCATCCCACACAGTGCTTCTAAGGGCTTTGGAGATAGTTAAACTGATCCTTTCGGAGAAGCTTTCTTAAGCCCCCTGCGGGTGCGAAAAAGCCCTCTTTGGTGTATAATAAACAGGTTGTATACCTAAAAATCCGCGTCCGTCAGGACCTTAAAATTCGGAGATATATGCTTTTCAGTTCTTTGATATTTATCATGGTATTCCTGCCTGTTGTTTTTATCGGCAGCAGAATACTTCGTAAAAACAAATATGTTAACGTGCTTCTGCTCCTTGCCAGTCTGTTTTTCTATGCCTGGGGGGAGCCGGTTTACGTTCTTTTAATGCTTACGTCCATCATCGTGAATTTTTTTGCGGGACTGGCACTTGATAAGTTCAAAAGTAAGGCGAAGCTGATCCTTGTCCTTGATATCATCTTTAATCTGGGACTTTTGGGATTTTTTAAATACTCTTCTTTCGGAACCGTGGTTTTGATCAATTACTTGCACATTCCGGTTCCGCCCCTGAGCGTAAGGCTTCCCATAGGTATTTCTTTTTTCACCTTCCAGATAATGTCTTACATAATAGATCTCTACAGGGGTAAGTTTCCTGTTCAGAAGAAGATCGTAAATCTGGCACTCTATATTTCCTTCTTCCCCCAGCTCATTGCAGGCCCCATAGTCAGATATGAGGACATTAACGACCAGCTGGAAAAACGTGAAGTAACCATGGAAAAATCTGCCGAGGGAATCAGGCGTTTTATCCTCGGACTCGGTAAGAAGGTTATTATTGCCAATACTGTTGCGGAAGCAGTAGACAGGATCTATGCATATAATCCCGACACCCTTTCCGCAAAGGTTGTGTGGGTTGCATCAATTCTCTATACTCTTCAGATCTATTACGATTTCTCCGGATATTCGGATATGGCTATCGGTCTTGGTAAGATGTTTGGCTTCGAATTTTTGGAGAACTTCAGATATCCCTACATGTCAGCATCCATTTCTGAGTTCTGGCGCAGATGGCATATCTCTCTCGGAACCTGGTTCAGGGAATATCTCTATATCCCTTTGGGCGGTAATAAGAAGGGTAAAAACAGAACCTATCTGAATCTGATCATCGTGTTCTTCCTTACCGGATTCTGGCACGGTGCCGGTTTTACTTTCATCTTCTGGGGACTTTATCACGGATTTTTCAGTATCATCGAAAGACTCGGATTTTCAAAAGTGCTTAAAAAGTGCAAGCCGTTGGCACTTGTTTATACATTCTTTGTTGTAAACCTCGGCTGGGTGTTCTTCAGAGTCGGCGGACTTAAGAATGCATTTATTGTTGTATCAAAGATGTTCACACCGGGACTTAAGAATTACTACACCCTTGGTGAAATGATGTCGCACAGGTGTATGCTCATCGCGGCTCTGGGAATATTGGGCGCGGGAATACTGCAGCTGATTCCGGAGAAGGTGCCGGCCATCAGGAAAGCGGTAGAGAATCCCGTAGTGCAGTATGTATGGTGTGCGGTGATCTTCGGAATCAGCATATTGCTGCTGGCTAGTAATACATATAATCCGTTTATTTATTTCAGATTTTGATCATGGCTGATAACAATAATAAGAAGAAATTGAATATAAAGGCACTGTTTGTACACATCACATTTTGGGGATTTATTCTGCTTCTCCCTGTGGTGTATAAGGTTGTGTCTCCGAGACTGAATGAGGAAAACAACGAGAACAGGAATCTGGCGGAGATGCCGGAGTTTACCTGGGATACTCTCAGCATTTATCCTCTGGAGTTTGAAGCATATTACAATGATAATTTTCCCTTCAGAAGTAAGCTGATCACGGCAAACAGCCGTATCGCCTACCAGCTCTTTAATGAAGGAGTGGGGTCCACCATAGTCGGTAAGGACGGATGGCTTTTCTATAATTCCGAGAGCAGTCTGGATGGCTCGAATATCGGTCAGTTCAAGGGTATGGCTACTTTTACCGACGAGGAACTCAGACAGGCGGCAGAGAGTCTTGAAGCCACCGCGGCATGGTGCGAGGAACATGACATGGAGTTCGTCCTCATGATCTGCCCCAATAAAGAGCGTATGTATTCGGAATACATGCCGGATCAGTATATTCCCGGAATCGCTGAAGAACATTGCAATACCGACCAGCTTATTGAATATCTCAGGGAAAACACCGATATCAGGGTGGTGTGGGCCTATGAAGATCTTCTCGAATACAAGAATGATCATCCCGATACTCCCGTTTATTATCATCTCGATACCCATTGGAACTATATGGGCGGCTATCTTGGTGCAAGGGCACTCCTCAGAGAGCTGGGAATCGAGATTCCTTCTCCCGATGAAAGGAATATAACCCCCAGAGAGCTTCACTTCGGAGACCTTGTTATGCTCATGAACCTCGGGGCGAGCGATCTGTTTAACGATACGGATTATAAATTCGAGGGATATCCCGTTGAAGGGATGCAGATGCTTTCCGATAATGTAAACGGTATCCTTTCATATCAGAATCCCGGAAGAGACCCCAGAAATGTGGTAATCTACAGAGATTCCTTCTGTAATATCATGAGGTACTTCCTGGGAGAGCAGTTCAATACCATCAATATGATCCCCAAAGAGTACTGGGACCCTTCAATTCTCGAAGACGGAGAGTGTGATGTGCTGGTTTATGAGATGACCGAGAGGTTTGTCAGCAGACTTGTTGATGAGCATATTCAGCCATAACACTTGTATTTTTATAAAAAACGCTATATTTTTATTAAAAGGGGTAATTTTTCGGCAAAGGAATGCCGATGTAAGGGATAGAAAAGTATATTCAGCTATTTTTGTACCCTTTTATAGATGAGAAAGGTAATAGAAACCGTTAACCCTAAGGATGGTAAGGAAAGCATCCGATATATCACATGGAGGTGATCTGAATGTCAATCGAACCTATCAATAGTGTAATGAGTATTCAGCAGCAGACTTACGCACCGGCACCGAAGCCGGCTAATACGTCTGCCGATTCTGCTGAATTGCGTTCAAGTGTTGACCCTGCAGCCCCTGTTCTTGAGGACATTGCAGTCGTCGATAACGCTTCCCAGAAAGGAAATGCGGATAATTCCCAGAACTCGGAAGCACGTCAGGATAATCCCCAGGCATCCATGGATCAACTTAAGAAGGCTGTTGAGAAGATCAACGGAGCCCAGATGGAGGATTCCGAGGCTGTATTTGGTTTCCATGAAGAAACCAACAGAGTAACCATTAAAATAGTGGATAAGAAGACCAAAGAAGTCATTAAAGAGCTTCCTCCCGAGAAGACCCTTGATATGATCGCTAAGGTATGGGAGATGGCCGGACTTTTTGTAAACGAACAAAGATAAAGGAGGGTGAGCTATGTCAGATAAAATGAGAATGAGCGGCTTGATATCCGGCATGGATACAGATTCTGTAATAGAAGCCCTCGTAAGTAACAAAAAACAGAAAGTTACCACCGCTAAGAATGATCAGAAGAAGCTTGAGTGGAAACAGACCATTTATGATGGCATAAATACCAATATAAAGAGTTTATTCCAATCCCATATTTCAAATATGAGATTTTCCAGTTCGTACAGCAAGATGAAGACGTCTGTTTCTAATACTTCCGTTGCAAGTGTTGTAACCGGTGACGGAGCTGTTAATGCGACTCAGAAGCTTCGCGTAAAACAATTGGCCAAGAGTGCATACTTGACAGGAAAAGACCTTAACGGAGAAAGCAAGGATAAAACCTTTACCGCCTCAAGCAAACTGTCCGATCTTGGATTTACCGGAGAGGGAGATACCATTAGTCTCAGTATAGGTGGTAAGGCACAGGATTCTCTGACCGTGACCGGTGAGACAACTATTTCCGATGTTTTAACGTACCTTAAGGGTGCCGGACTGAACGCCTCTTTTGATGAGGAAACACAGAGATTTTTTGTCAGCGCTAAATCAACCGGGGCATCCAAAGATTTCACTCTTTCCGATGGCGGAAACGGAGCTCTTTCAGCTCTTGGACTTCAGGTTGCAACCGATTCTCAGAAGAATGCTACGGGTTTCAATCAAACACAGTATGCTTCCAAGATTGACGGTTCCGACGCGGAAATCTATCTGAATGATGCCAAGTTTACCGGAGATACCAATACATTTAAGATAAACGGTCTTACCATCACAGCTCTTGACGAGACTGGAGACAAGGAGATTACTCTTACCACTTCTACTGACACCAGTGGCATATATGACATGATCAAGAATATGATCAGTCAGTATAACAAGACTATCAACGAGATTGATAAGTATTACAATGCCGATTCAGCCAGAAAATATTCCATGCTTACTGACGAACAGAAGGAAGCAATGAAGGATAAAGAGGTTGAAGAGTACGAAAATAAGATCAAATCCAGTCTTTTAAGGAGCGATTCAAATCTTGCTTCACTTCGTAATCTTTTCAGTGAATCATTGTCTTCCGGAATTGAGATTGGTGACAAGACTTATCATCTGTCGGATTTCGGAATCGGAACCGGAAGTTATTTCAATACTGCCGATAATGAAAAGCATGCTCTCCATATTGATGGCGATCCCGATGATTCTCTTGTTAAGGATAAGACGGATAAATTATCCGAACTTATCGCATCTGATCCCGAACTGGTAACACAGTTCTTCAGCAAGCTTTCTCAAGATCTGTATTCTAAACTTGACGGAGTGTCCAAGTCGGTTACCGGATACAGAAGCTATGGAAGCTTCTATGATGACAAGAAGATGAAGTCTGATTATGACGGCTTTAACAAGACCATTAAGGATCTTGAGCAGAAAGCCAATGATTATGAGGATAAGCTGTATAGACAGTTCTCATCAATGGAAACCGCGCTCGCAAATCTTCAGAAGAAGAGCAGTGCGCTTGCCGGACTTCTCGGAACAGGTTCGTGATAAAATACACTAAGGAGATAAAGGAATGCCTTTACCCAATGCGTATCAGCAATATGCCAACAACAAAGTTATGACTGCTTCCCCTGCAGAGCTTACTCTTATGCTCTATGATGGGGCTATCAAATTCCTCAACATTGCTTCCGGCGCTATTGAGGAAAAGGATATCCAGAAGGCTCATACCAATATATTGAAGGCAGAGCATATAATCGACTATCTTAGGCAGACTCTTGATATGAAGTATGCCGTAGCTCAGGATTTCGAGAATATTTACTCATACCTGTCCCAGAGGTTAATCGAGGCCAACCTCAAGAAGGATCCCGAGATCATTCAGGAGGTAAACGGACATCTTCATTCCGTGAGAGATACATGGAAGGAAGTTATGAAGAAGAACGGTATTACCTGGAGAACCTGATAGGAGAGAGTATGGAAGATTATCTGCAGCTTTTGGAAGAATCTTTGGTCAGGAAGATCAAAGTGCTCGACAAGATTGAAGAGTTTGATCTGAAGCAAAAGGATGTGCTTTCTTCGGACGATGCAACCCCTGATTTCGAGAAATTTGATTCATATATAGAAGAAAAAGGAAAACTTATAGATGAATTGAATTCATTGGATGACGGATTTGAGGCGTTATATGAACGGGTTGCGGATACATTAAAGAGTGATATTCCCGGAAATGCTTCCAAGATCAGGAAACTTCAGGAACTTATCAGGGAGATTACTGATAAGAGCGTTGAGATTCAAAAACAGGAAGCGGAAAATAAAGCATTGGTCGAGAAATACTTCAGAAGCGCCAGAGGGGGCATAGGAAAAGGCAGAAATTCCCTGAATGCAGCCTACAGTTATTTTCAGGCCCAAAGGGGCATAAGTGGTGCCGACTCTCTGTACGTGGATTCCAAACAATAAAAAATGTGGTTTTAAAGGGCGAAAACATGAGTTTTCGCTCTTTTTTTGAAAATTTATAAAAAAAGTTATATTTTTTTCTTTAATGGGGTAAAGTATTTGAGCAAGGGGTCGATATATAGAGTGTAAGCGGTGAGGAAAACAAATAAACCGCCAAATATGGAAATTGTAAACCGGTAATGCCCCGCCAAAATAAAGAGGGGCGAGGGCACAATCAAGGAGGAAAATATTATGGTAGTTCAGCACAATCTTACAGCACAGAATTCAAACAGAATGCTCGGCCTTACCACCAATTCACTTGCTAAGTCAACCGAAAAGCTTTCTTCCGGCTATAAGATCAACCGTGCGGCAGATAATGCAGCAGGTCTTGCTATATCAGAGAAAATGAGACGTCAGGTAAGAGGACTTACCCAGGCATCTTCAAATGCACAGGACGGAATCTCTTGTGTACAGACAGCAGAAGGTGCTCTCAACGAAGTACACGATATGCTTCAGAGAATGAACGAGCTCGCTGTTCAGGCAGCAAACGACACCAACATGGCAACTGACAGAACCTATATCAAGTCTGAGCTCGATGCCCTTTCTTCAGAGATCAGCCGTGTCGCTACAACCACCACATTCAACGAGCAGAGCTTGCTTGATGGAACTTTCACCGGCAAGAAGCTTCAGGTTGGTTCTGAGAATGATGAAGATCAGACCATCACCATCAGCATCAGCGCTATGAGTGCCACCGGAATCGGCGTAGGAATCTCAAACCTCGATGTTACTACTAACGCAACTGCAAGAGCAACTATCGACCACATCAAGTCCGCTATGACCGCAGTCAGCACTCAGAGATCTGATCTCGGTGCGGTTCAGAACAGACTTGAGCACACCATCGCAAATCTTGACAACGTAGTAGAGAATACTACCGCAGCTGAGAGCCGTATCCGTGATACTGATATGGCAACCGAAATGGTTAAGTTCTCCAACCAGAACATCCTTCAGCAGGCAGGTCAGGCAATGCTTTCACAGGCTAACCAGTCCAATCAGGGTGTTCTCAGCCTCCTTCAGTAATAACCGGGTTAATATGATAACTAAGAGGAGACCGAAAGGTCTCCTCTTTTTCATTTTAGAAACAAATGTAAACAATTTGTAAATTTCATTTTTGGACTTAACTTTTTTATATTAAGTCCGATATAATAGTTGTAAGGCAACAGGAAAGCTCGGATGAGCGCGGATCCGAACATTCAAAGCCTGAAACAACTATCAAACAGCCGCAGGGAAGCGGCAACACGCATTTCAAGGAGGAAATAATATGGTAGTACAGCACAATCTTACAGCAATGAACTCTAACAGAATGCTTGGTCTTACTCAGGGAACTCTTTCCAAGAGCACTGAGAAGCTTTCTTCAGGAT